>CAYQFG010000015.1:2963-10839 GCA_964416695.1 uncultured Bifidobacterium sp. | reverse complement strand
ACCGCCCGGACTTCCGCGCTGAAGCGCTGCGACCATGAGGAGGCCCCCGGCTCGAGCCGTGCGAGGTAGTTCGCGTTGAGATGCAGGTAGGTGCGGAGCGCGGACTGCGCCACGGCTTCGAAGCGGTGCGTGACGCCGCGCCGGAAGCCTTCGGTGACGAAGTATCCGCCTTCTCCGGTTCCCGTCAACCAGTGCAGGCCGTACTCGGCGGAGGCGCGGCCGCCGAAGAAGTTTCCTTTCTCCACGCGGGCGCGCGGGACAAGGCCATGCAAGTCCAGGGGAAAGCCGGCGTCCACCCCTTCGACCCGACGATATTCCAGCGACGGAATCAGGGTGACCGCATGGGCGAGGCGGTGGTAGACGAGCATCTGGCCGCGGCGGGCGCGCGTGTCGCTGGATGCGGCTCCCGAGGCGACGCTTTCCCTCTGCCGCGATTCCAGCGCGGCGACCCAGGCGCCTTCCCAGCGTTCAGACCATTCGCGGCGGTATTCGGCGCGGGTTTCCGTCATGCG
The DNA here is from genome assembly GCA_964416695.1 of uncultured Bifidobacterium sp. Taxonomy (GTDB): domain Bacteria; phylum Fibrobacterota; class Fibrobacteria; order UBA11236; family UBA11236; genus UBA11236. The sequence continues at coordinate 10,327 of CAYQFG010000015.1, read as the reverse complement.
GTCCCGGAAGGCGTACAGCCCCGCGCCCTTGAGGTATTCCCGACGGTAATGAAACGTCCCGCTTTGACGCGCGCCTTCCGCCGCCTGCGGCGTCCACCGCAACGACGGTTCATAACGCGTGCGGCCGGAACGTACGGCGTCGATCTGCCGGTCGGTGAAACGCGGAAGCGGCAAGGCGCCCGAGGAACTGTCCTGATGGTCCGTTTCCATGTCGAGGGACAGGTCGATGTCCGCCAGCACTCCGCCCGGGACCAGAAAGGGCGCGGGCCATTTGCCCGGTGAGAGATCGAGCCGAAAACTCCATTGCAGGTCCTGATAAGGTTGCTGACCGAGCGTACTGTCGCGGACGAGACCGGCGAACACGAAGTCCCCGCCGGTTTCCACGGGATAGTATACCCTCACCGAATCCAGCGCGAACAGTGCGGAGTCCAGGACGTAATCGCCACGGCCGGGCGCAACCTGTTCATATGCTTCCACCAGCGGGGTCTCCGCCGTGCGGGCGGCCCGATAGTGCATGTGCAAGCCGTAGCCCTTCAGGTAATCCGAGATCGAGACATTGGCTTCGGCCTGATCATACACGGCGGCCTCCGCTTCCTGCGCGCGGCCGCCCGATGCGTCCGGACGCCACACGCGCTGGTGACGGCGCGCGGCATGGAGGTCTCCGGTGACAGGGCCCCACCCGAGCAGGCGCAGCCGTTGCGCGACACCGATGTCGATGAGGGAATCCTCCAGGTCGGCGCGTCGGCCTTCGTAGTTCGAGCGGCCGTACAGCGCGTCGGTTTCGGGGGTCCACACCCACAGGTCTCCCAGCGCGGGGCTTTCCACGGAGAAGCGGGGCTGCCACAGCTCCGCGCGCGCAAGCGTGTCTCCCGCGCGGGCGTTCACCCAGCCGTCGCGCATCAACTCCGCGCGGGGCAACCATCCGCGCACGGACGACTCGACGACGAGTCGCTCGCGGTCGTTGTCGCGCCGGAGCGGGTCGCGCGCGTGCTTGACTTCGGCGGAGGCCTCCGCGCGCGTGCTCCCCATGACCGCGCGTCCGAACACTTCACCCCGCGTGGACGTCATGCGCGTGACCGCCGCGGGCGCGGGAAACGGTGCGGTATCGCCCAGCGCGGCCAGGGTGTCGCGCACCCGGCCGATCGCCCGGCCGGCGCCCGCGCCGATCGTCCACCCCGTGTAAGGCTCCACCGAAACGCGCAGGCGGTTGGCATCGAAGTCGCGTTCGCCGGCACGGGCGTCAAGATTCCATGCGTCGCGAAAGGCGCGCGCCTCGATCAACTGGCGGAAGGACGCATAATCGCGCGAACGGTGTTCGTGTCCCGGTTCAAGAACGAGTCGTCCGACTCCGCCTTGGTCCAGGGGCCGTCCCAGGCGGTGGATTCCCGTATAGCGCGTGGAGTAACCGAGGTTGTCGTCATCATCGCGTCCGGAATAAAGGTTGAGATCCTGCAGGGTCCCCAGCAGCGTGGCGCGCGCGTGCCCGGCCTCGCCGCCGTCCCACTCGCCCGATGCCACAGCCACGGCGCGCCGCGCCGGCATGTTCACAGGGCCCAGGCTGTCCCTGACAGGGCGATCACCTGCCTGACGGTATCGGGACAACGCCGCCGCGTCCGGGTATCCGCTGGCGGGATTGCGTTCGTCTTCCGCTTCCTGGATTCCCCGCACGCTGATGCGAAAGGCGCCGACCGTATCGGCGTATTCTCCCCCGAGAACGATGCGCGGATAATCCTCTTCCATGTACTGAAATTCGGCCGAGAACAGGTTTTCGCCGGTCACCCAGACCGGGGTGAGAAAATCGATGCGACCCTGCGAATAGTCGATGGTATAGTCGACGCCCCGCGTCAACGCGACGCCGTTCCGCCACACCCGTTCGGTGCCCGCCAGGACGGTGATGAAGGTGCGGCCGTCGCGGCCCCGCAGGTAATAGCCACGCTGCTTTCCGTCCACGCCGCGCAGCGTGTCGCTATGGTAAAGACCTTTGCTGCGCGCGAACAGAAACGTCGCCGCGCGGCGGTTCTCGTGATAACGGAGCCGCGCACCTTCGGCCTGAATGGCGTACTGGTCTTCGCCGTCGCGTCCATGGTGCAACATATAGTCGCCCAGCAGATAGTCGTACTGGCGTCCGTACACGCGCAAGTACTTCACGTCGACTTCGCGCAAGGTCGTGGTGTTGCCTTCCGGCTGGACGGGCGTGTTCTGGTCCGAGAGCGTGCCTTCGATCCACACGTTCTCCGCCACCTGCCCGTTGACGTTCACGAACAAAGCCGCGTCCACCCCCACGGCTCCGCCCTCGCCCGTCGTGACCGCCAGGGACTTGCTGCCGGAAAGGGCGAGCTCATACCCCCCCGTATCCGGAGCGCTGGTTTCTTCCGCTCGCGAAGCAAACACCGCCGTGGTATCCCCGCCGGAGCCCTGACCCCGTACCGGAACCGCCTCCGGGTCATACCGCCGCACCACCGGTGAGGGGATGAGATCGGTCAGGGGACGGACGAGACATCCGGATACGCCGGGCGAGGTGCCGGAAGGCCGGGTCGTATCCGGAGGAGGGTCGGTGGCAGAATCCGCCGAAGTCACTCCGGAAACGGGGCCTGGCGTGCGGAACGGCGTCACACCGGGAACGGGCAGGATCACCGTCCGTGAGTCGGAGACCATGGACTCCGGGCAGGGCACGACCCGTGCGGACACCGCGGACACCGCGGACTCTGCGATGTCCAGAAACGCGAAGAACACAATGCAGGGAAGCAACAGCCGTAGCATGCGCATCAGGGGCCGCCCGGATTCATCCCGATTTTCATGGCACGGTCACTCATGCCCGGACGTCACGGTGTCGCGTCAGGCCGCGCCGCGCCGAGACGATCCCAGGTTTTCTCCCTCACACGGTAGCGAAACAACAGGTCTCCCCCCGTCTGTCCCTCCCGCATGACGTCTCCAGATGCTGTCGGCGACCCGGACGACCGCCCTTCGAAGCTCCACCCTTCTTCGGTCCAGCGCGGCACGATCCATCCTGCGCCTCCTCCCTCTCCAGACGTCATGCCTGTGGAGGGGGCGGCGGGACCTCGGGGCGCGCGCGGCGGGACGCGGTTCAGCGCGCCGTCGAAACGCAGGGGCGCGCCTCCGGCATCGCGACATAAAAGTTCCGTCGACCCCGGAGGCTGGACGCAGTCGCGGATGCCCGAGGGCAACTTCACCCGCCCGCGCGGAATCCAGCGCGTCGCCCCGGCGTCGAACGTCTGGCGGTCCGCATATTGACGGGCCTCTCCCGCGCCGTAATCCACGAAGGTGAAGGCCCCGTCCGCGCCGCGGAAAACCGCCGCGCGCCCGGCCGGAAAGGGCGTGAACTCAGGTGGCAGCGGATAGGTGGACAACAGCGATGCGTCGGCATCGTAAAGACACAGGCGCGCTGCGGCCGCATCCACGAGATAGAAGTACCCCCGGTGGCCGGGCACGGCCTGCACGGGGCGGAACGCGCCGGAAGGCGGTGCCAGGGTTTTCCATGCGGGCGCGCGCGGCACCCCCCGGACCCAAGCCTCTGCACGGGCCGGGACGACCGCATGTCGCCGTGTCCCCAGCTGAAAAAGACGCCAGCCTTCCGGCGCGGGCAGCACGGCATCAATGTCCGCCCCGGCTCCCGAGGCCAGTGCCCGTGTTCCCGGCGCGGCGCATCCCGCCATGACGAGCGTCAAGAGGGTCATGATCGCCACCAGGGCCATGTGCGTCTTCCACCTGACGGGTCGCCTCGGCTTCCGTGCCGACAGCCCGGCCATGAGAGGACGCATACACGGAGCGCTGTTCCACAGGGGCGGGATGCGTTCTCCTCGGCCCCCCGCACCCGCACCCGTCGACCCTTGCGGTGCGGATGCAATCCCGGGAGAATCCGGACCCTTGTGCGGTGAAATCATCTGCGCCCTCTTTCACGGCATCCTCCGCCCGGCGCGGCGCCTGCGGGGAGAAGGTGCCCTGAATCACAAATTCCGGCCTTCGCGCCGCGCACCCGCACGACGGCACGCGCGTTGCGATGTCCGCACGACATGATCACACTCAGGCAGCGTCCGTCCGGTCGGAAGCGACCGGGGACAGGGCGCGATACACACGGAATGAGCGACAGTACAGGCATGATGCGGGAAAGCCTCCGGGAACTGTATGCACGCCATCACGGATACGTCTGGCGGGTCTGTTGGCGATATGTACAAAACAGCGCCGACGCGGATGACCTCGCACATGATGTCCTCCTCAAGGCCGCGCGCGGCTGGGCGCGCTTTACGGGCGAATCCGCCGTCACGTCGTGGCTGTACCGCGTGGCCGTCAATCATTGCTGCGACCACCTGCGGAGGCGCCGCCTCCACGATGACGCACGGGATGCGTGCCATCTGGGCCCCTGCGCCGGTGAGTGGTCCGTCCATGTGGCCGGGCCTCTTGACGCCTCAGGCCCGGAGGCCGACGCGGCGGAGGTCCTCGCGACGCTGCGGGGTCTGTACGAGGGGCCGGAACGCCATCTCGTGCACCTCCGCTTTGACAGGGGACTCCCGCAGCAGGGAATCGCCCGCATCACGGGATTGCCGCGCGCTGTCGTCCGGCGGCGGCTGGGGCGGATCGTGGCGCGCGCCGCCGTCCTGTTTCACGAGAAAGGAAAAAAAATCCCGCATCCTTGCGGAGGCGGGATTTCGGGCGAGGTCAGATCCTGACCGACTTCGCCTTGTTCCAGTCGATGGGGTCGCGCAGCGCCCACACTTCCGCGTTGCGGGCGACTTCGCCGGGTTTCAACATCCGTTCGGCGCCCATGCTTTCCATTTCCGTCATGAAGTTTCCGGGGCCGTTGTAGAAGGCGAGGTTGCAGTTCATGGGATAGCGTCCGTCACGCTCAAACGGGGAGTGCTTGAGGAAGCTGACCTTCTCCACGGCATCGGTCATGCCCATCAGGCCCTGAGGCGCCTGGATCATGCGCTTGGTTTCATAACCGCCGGGAGTGAAAATCATGTTGTGTTCGGTGAACGTGATGGCCGGGTCGTTCACCGGCGCTCCGTGGCCGCCCCATGCCTTGGGAATCACGATGGCGAACAGGTCCCATTCGCTGTTGTCTCCCAGCGGAATGCCGTACGTGCACCCCTTCTTCGGCAGCGTGGCCGTCAGCGACCATGCCCCGCCCGACCATACCATGTCGGTCACGCTGGTGATGGCGCTTTCCACGGCGAAGGTGGCGTCTTCCAGCACCTTCACGGAAATGCTGCGACGCACGCCGTACGCATCCATTTTGGGAGCCGTGACGGTCACGCCCCGGGTGGTGACCCGCACCTTGCAGGGCTCGTTGTCCGCGGCATAACACTCCTCACTTTCATCCGCGAAGGGACGCGTGCCCCATACGCGATGTCCGCCCCGCAGCAGCCATTCACCACGCTGATACTTGCGGGGGGAATCCCAAAAGAGCAGGTTGCGCGTTTCCCGCTTGCCCTTGATGAAGGACAGGTGGGCGATGCGCGGTCCGATCCCGGTGACGATCACCATGCGGGCCCGCGCGGTTTTGATTTCTACGGCATCGAAGTTGTCGAAAGTTGTTTTCTGGATGTTCATGGACGCAACGATAAAAAAGCGGCAGGGTCGTGGGGGAAGACGGAGGCGGGCGAGGGAAGACATCCGGCCGCCTCCGGGCATCGGGGATCCTGCGGGATCCCTGCGCGGCGGTCGCGGCGTGCGAGTACCTTTTGAGACATGGCGACCATCCCCCTTCCCGCGCACCGGCGCTACCGGTCCGGTCGGCGTGCCTGGCGGCGAACCCTTGTTTGCGTTGCGGTCACGGCGGCATCCTGGTCCGCGGCACATGCGCTCCCTCCCGAGCCGCCCCAGTCGTCGCCCCCGCCCTTTTCGACATCCGCCACGTCTGCCACCGCGCAGGATTCCCTCAAGCAGCCCTCAGCCCTCGCGCCCGCGCCGGCATTCTCCGCCACGGACTCGCTGCCGACGCGCCCCCTCGCCGCCGACACCGCGCCGCCGGCCGACACAGCCCTGCCCCCCCCTCCGCTTCCCGCTGTCCTGGGTTCGGGCGCCGCCTCCGGCTCCCCCGCCCCCAGGCTCGAACCGCCTCCCGCCTGGTTCATGCCCCTCGGGGAAATGCTGGCTTTCAATGTGGGATTGTGGGCCTACAACCGTTACTACAAGAACTACAGCTTCGCGCACATCAACCTGTCCACGATGTACGACAATCTCACGGGAGGCTGGGTGTGGGACGAAGACCAGTTTTCCATCAACCAGTTCGGACACCCCTATCAGGGAAGCTTTTACTTCTCGTCGGCACGCTATCATGGGCACGGTTTTTACGCCTCCACGGCATACACCATGCTGGGTAGCCTGCAGTGGGAATACCTCATGGAAGACGAGGCGCCTTCCTACAACGACCTCCTCACCACGACGCTGGGCGGCGCCATGCTCGGCGAAATCACCTTCCGGTTATCCAACGCGATGCTCGATCCCCATGCCCGGGGGATCGAGCGCGTAGCCCGCGAAATCGGCGCGACGGCGGTGAACCCCGTGAACGGCCTGAACCGTCTTGTCTCGGGAGAAACCTTCCGGGGGTATTCGCGACGCACCTATCCCCGCCTGCGGCGCGAGAACCTGCTTGTGCGTGCGAGCACGGGGGGGGTGGTTCCGTTCTTTTCGACCGCCGAAGGGGATGAACGCACCGACCGCATCCGGCTCCCGCGCGCCAACTCCGAACTTCTCGTCATGTACGGCGATGAGTTCAACGTGACCCGGCCTTACGACCATTTCATCCTGAACCTGGGCATCAACGTGCTGCAACAGCCCGTCTCGACGGTCACGGCGCGTGCCCAGATCACCGCGTGGGAGCTTTACCGGACCCGACATCAAAAAGGCCAGCTGCTGATCGGACAAAACTTCGATTACCTCGACAATGGCGTCTACAAGCTCGGCGTCAGCGGCATCGGCTTGGGCTACGCGCACCTCCGCAGCTGGGGCACCAACTGGTTCCATACCCTGCATACCCAGGCCGGCGTCATTCCCCTCGGAGGTGTCAGCACGGAATACTTCCGCGTCTCCAGCCGCGATTACAACCTGGGGGCCGGAGCCTTCAGCCACACGCGTCTCCTGTTGGGGCAGCGCACACGGTGGCACACCGCATTCGTGAGCGACCGCTACTGGCTGCATACGCGGTCAGGAGCCAAAGGCGACGAATTCATCGGGCATTTCCGCTTCGAGGTGGCCCACACCCTCTGGGAATCCCTGGGGGCGGCCCTCAGCTTGGGAGCCTACGACCGCCTGGCGCGGACGCGCGATCACGGCACGCGCGCGGAGTTCACTCAGGAAGGCCGCCTGCTCCTCACCTACGGCTTCCATTAGGGGCTTCCACTAGG
>CAYQFG010000015.1:0-2863 GCA_964416695.1 uncultured Bifidobacterium sp. | reverse complement strand
TAGGGGCTTCCACTAGGCGTTCCCCAGAGACTCCACCAGACCGTCGCGATCATCGGCATCAACGACATCTCCGTCATTGTGCCGTCACATCCACGGCGCCACGCGTGAAGCCGCTACGTCCACCGCATGTTTGCCCTCAGGCAGGCCTCATGCGGCCACGCGCCCTCTGCCGTCCCCTTCACCGGGCCGCGGGGTCAAATGCGTGCGCTGTCGATGGAAGTCAGCAGGATCCCCTTGCAGCCGAGCTTGGAGAGTTCATCCATGACGCGCTGCGACTCGCGCCTCTTGATCATGGCCTTCACCGCAAACCAGCCGGCCTTCTGCAGGCTGGTGATCGTGGGAGACTCAAGGCCGGGCGTGAGGGCACAGGCGGCTTTCAGAACCGCATCCGGCGCATCATATTCGACCATCATGTAGTCCATCGCGAGAAGACGCCCTTCGATGCGCTTTTTCAACGTGAGGATTTCATCCTGGATTTCACGACCGGGATGCGCATACAACGCGGCATTGGAGCGAAACAAGGGCTCGCCGATGATTTTCAGTCCGGCCTGCTTCAACGTGGTTCCGGTTTCGACGATATCCACGATCGCATCGGCGATGCCGAGCTTGATGGAGATCTCGACGGCACCTTCAAGCTCGACCAGCGGCCCTTGGTACCCGTTCTGGCGCACGATGTTGGGGAACGAGGTGGCTATCCGCGCATCGCGGCGCCCGAGGTCTTCCAGCGAATTCCACGCGCACTCGTTGGGCACGGCAATGCACAGCTTGGACGCACCGAACCCCAGGTCGAGCAATTTGGTGGGACGGACCTGTTTTTCCGCCACGAAGTCCATTCCCGTCACGCCCGCGTCGAGGATCCCTTCCGCCACGTACATGGGGATGTCTCCCGGACGCAGGAAGTAAAATTCGATCCCGTTTTCCGTATCCAGCGTCGACAGGCTCCGCAGCGACTTGCTGACGCGATATCCGCATGCCGCCAGGATATCCATGGTCGGATCGAACAACTGGCCCTTGTTGGGCAACGCAACTTTGATCATGAAAAAAGAGCCTGTTTTAAAAGGACAAAGGTTCCTGTCGTGCGCCGTCTCACAGTCTGGCTTCGATTTCTTCCAGCGTCAGGCCCTTTTCGGCCATCATGCACGCGACGTAGTACAGCACCTGGGACAATTCCAGGGCCTGCGCGTCACGGCTTTCGAAGCGGGCGGCCATCCAGCTCTCGGCCGCTTCCTCGACCAGCTTTTTACCGATCCCGTCCGCGCCTTTGCGGAACAGCTCGGTGGTGGAGCGCCCTTCCGGCATCTCCAGCTTGCGTTTCCGCACCAATTCTACGATTTCCTCGAATTTCATGCGGGGAACGATAGCAAAGGACACGGGGCGAGGTTAAGGGTTTCTGGAACGGCCTCCCGCACGGTGGCCGGCGCCCGCCCCGATGACGTGCCGCGGCGTGCGGCCTCCCCCCCTACTCCACGGCACTGGTGCAGAACATGCAGCGCCGGGCGGCCACCGGAATCCTGGAGAGGCACTCCGGGCATTCCTTCGGCTCGGGGCCTGCGGGGGCCGGGGCGGGGGCCGGCCCCTTGAGTTTGTTGACCCAACGGATCAACAGGAACAAGGCAAAAGCCACGAAGCTGAAGTCGATCACGTTGTTGATGAACAGTCCGTAGTTCAGCGTGGCCGCCCCGGCCGCTTCCGCCGCCGCACGGCTGGCGTGGGACGTCCCGTCGAGACTGACGAACAGGTTGGAGAAGTCCATGCGCCCCAGAAGCAGCCCCAGCGGCGGGGTCAGGATATCGCTCACGAACGACGTGACGATCTTGCCGAACGCCGCGCCGATGATGATGCCGACACCCATGTCGATCACATTGCCACGCAGGGCGAATTCGCGAAACTCCTTGATCATGCCCATGGTTTTACTCCTGAAAAGAAGATTCCCGCACGCATCCATCCCCACCCATGAGGCCCGCCCGCCGTGCCACGACCGCAGGCCGCCTCAGATCGTCAGAAAGGAGATGCCCACCGCCAGCGTCTGACGGATCTGTCGACGCGTGGACACATCCTTGTCGTACCACACTTCGAGTCCGCCGTTCACGGAGATGAACGAATTCACCTTGGCGGTCAACTGGTTCTCCCAGCGCACATCGATCGCATCCACACCCTTGAAGTTGACGAAGATGTTGAGCTCGCTGGCCAGCAGGATGTTCTCCATCAGCCCGCGCCGGACCTCTGCCGTAAGGCTCGCACCGGGTTCGATCCTGAAGGTTTCAATCTCCGCGGTTTCCGCATCGTCGGCGTACCCGTATCGGGCCGCACTGAAGGTTTCCTTCAGCGTGCCACCCACCCTCACCGTATACGCATCCGTCCAGGACTTGCCCAAACCCACCGTCTGGGTGACGTAGGTGGGATCGAAGGGCCCCGAGACGCGCGTGCGGGTGCCGGCCGAGTCGTTGTATTCATACCCGCCCGCAAACTGCGTTTGCAGACGGGCCGAGGCGAACGGATTGATCCATTCGGTCACCTTGCGCGTGTAGATGGTTTCTGTCATCAGTTCATCCGACGACTTGCGCCTGCCGAGTCCGTCCAGATGACTTTGGCCGTAGACGACGCGCCCCTTGTTTTCCCACTCCCAGTCCGCCTCCTTGCGCAGCGCCACGCCTTCAAGCCGGCTTTCCCAGGACATCGCGTTGGTGCCGCCCTTGGTCCAGTTGTCGAAGTAGGACTGGCTGAGATTGACCGTACCGCTTGCGGAGTTCTTCCAGCCGAACTCCGGTTCGGGAGCGTCTTCGGGAGACGACGCCGGATCCACCGCATCCTGCGCATGCACCACCGCCGCCAGCAGCAGCGGGGCAAAAAACAACCGTGAAGG
>CAYQFG010000014.1:17643-34302 GCA_964416695.1 uncultured Bifidobacterium sp. | reverse complement strand
AAAAACCCTAACCAACTCCAGTTTTGAAATGTCTACTTGACGGGGAAGCTTACGCGTTGTCGGGCCGAATTGAAGGTTTGGAGGACTCCTTGAGGCCTCCTATGCCGAGGCGGTGAAAGAATGGCCGGGGGATCCGCCTCAAGATTCAAAAGCCGTTCCGGCCACATTCAGGTTCAAGGACGGGAGGCCTGTGGCGGTAAAATTCGTTGGTTCACTCCGCAACAGCCTGAAGCTGGAAGCATCTCTGCGAGCAGGTTGGTGCCCCCCCAATTCACACCCAACCGGGGAAACTTCGGTTCCGATTGAGGTTGTATATTATCGCTATGACCCGTTCCCGCACCTTCCTCTCGGTCGCCGCGCTGGTGGCACTTGCCGGGTGGGCCAATGCGCAGGCCATGTCCTGCTGCTGGCTTCCCGACACGTGGTCGCTTACGGCGTCGACGGAAGTTGTGAATGAGGCCCCGGAAACCCCGATGGCCGCCGACCACTCCTACTGTGCTGGAGCGACGGAATCGTCTACGGAAGCCGGCACGGAAGCCCCTGCCGATTGCGGCTTCGGTGATTCCGGCACTCTCGCGGCCTGCTGCGAGCGCGCCGAGGGCGCAGCAGTTTCTGCCGCAGTCGCTGTGACTGACGTTCTGCCTGTATCTGTCTGTGTTGCGGAGTACCCCGGCATTGCCGTGGAACTCGCGGCCTCCCCTCGCCTCTCCCTGAGGTCGATGGCCTTGATGCCTGAAACCGGCCCTCCGGTTTATGTGGCTGTTCAGCACTTCCTGATCTGACCCTGCGCGGCTCCCCAGGAGCCACGTTCCCCGCCTATTCCGTTTCTCCGGATGGCCCGCGCGTGCGCGTGCTGTTCGGTCTGAACCGCGGCCCTGCGTGTTGTTGCGCGTGTCCGCACCCCGGGAGGATCCATGTTGAAGGTCGTCATTCGGTTCTTTTTGGAAAACAAACTCGTCACCGCCGTGCTCGCCGCGCTGGTGATCGGTGCGGGCGTGGCCACGGCCCCGTTCGATTGGCGCACGGGCGCATTGCCGCGCTCCCCCGTGCCGGTGGATGCAATCCCGGATATTGGGGAGAACCAGCAAATCGTCTTCACCGAGTGGATGGGGCGTAGTCCTCGCGATGTGGAAGACCAGATCACTTACCCGCTCACCACGGCCTTGCTGGGCCTGCCCGGTGTGGAAAGCGTGCGCAGCACGTCGATGTTCGGGTTCTCCACGATCGCGGTGATTTTCGGAGACGGGGTGGAATACTACTGGAGTCGCGCGCGCGTGCTGGAGAAGCTGGCGGCGTTGCCTCCCGATCTATTGCCCGAGGGCGTGGCACCGACGCTGGGGCCCGATGCCACGGCGCTGGGGCAGGTGTTCTGGTACACGCTGGAGGGGCGCGATGCCGATGGAAACCCCGCCGGGGGTTGGGATTTGCACGAGCTGCGGTCGATCCAGGACTATCACGTGCGTCCGGCGCTGTCCGCAGAGGCAGGGGTATCGGAGGTCGCATCGGTGGGCGGCTTCGTGCGCGAGTACCAGGTGGAACTCGATCCGCCTGCGCTGGCGGCGCGCGGGATCGGCTTGATGGAGGTGGCGGAGGCCTTGCGCAACGCCAATCGCGACGCGGGTGCGAACACATTGGAGATCAATCGTGTCGAGTATCTCGTGCGCGGCCTCGGCGCGATCCAATCGATTGAGGATATCGAAGAGGCCGTCATAACCATCGCCGACGGCGTTCCCGTTCGTATCCGAGACGTGGCGCGCGTGCAGATCGGACCCGCGACGCGCGGGCACGGCGGTATTCTCGACAAGGGGGGATCGGAGGCCGTGGGCGGCGTCGTGACCGCGCGTTATGGCGACAATCCCCTGCGCGTGATCGCCGGTGTGAAGGAGAAAGTCGCGGAGATCGCGGCCGGGTTGCCCGCGCGCACATTGGACGACGGCCGCGTTTCCAAGGTCACCGTCGTGCCGTTCTACGATCGCACCGAATTAATTCAGGAAACGCTCCAGACGCTGTATGACGCCATCAGCTTGCAGGTGTTGATCACCATCATCGTCATCCTCATCCTCTTGTTGCATCTGCGCGCGGCGCTGGCGATCTCCGCGATGCTGCCGCTGGCGGTGCTGCTGTGCTTTGTGATGATGCGGTACTTCGGTGTGGATGCCAACGTGGTCGCACTCTCGGGCATCGCCATTGCCATCGGCACGATTGTTGATCTCGGCATCGTCCTCAGCGAAAACGTACTGCGGCATGAACAGGAGGAGGCCGAGGCAAAATCCGGTCGTTCGCATTCCGAAATCATCCTCGACGCCGTGTCCGAAGTTTCTGGTGCGATTCTCACCGCAGTGGCCACTACCATCGTGAGCTTCCTCCCGGTGTTCACCTTGCAAGCCGCCGAGGGCAAGCTTTTCGGCCCGCTGGCGTGGACAAAAACCTTCGCACTGGTCGCAGCACTGCTCGTCACCTTTGTGCTTTTACCCGCATTGCTGCACATCGTGCTCGCCCTCAAGGCTTCGGGTGGGAACCGGAAGGGGTTCGGACGACGCGTCCGCCTGACCTGGAACCTTTTACTGTTGTTGGGTGGGACCGTTCTGCTGTTCTGGGTACCCTGGACGGGGATCGCACTTCTCGCGCTCGGGTTGAGCGGGAGTCTGCGCGATCTCGACTCAGACCGGTGGAACGCTTCAAAAACCCTAACCATTGGTAAGAAGGGGCGCAGGTTGCGTTGGGTGCATTGGACGCGCTGGTTACACTGGCATCGCGCTCGGCATGGTGCAGTCACGGTGGCGATTCTCGTCGCGGCGACCGCATGGTGGTTGGCGGATTTGTGGCGGCCGCTGGGTGTCGGGAGATCCGTCCTGGTGAACTTTCTGTTCGTGGCGGTTTGTCTCGGCCTCGTGCTGGGCGCATTCACGTTCTTCCTCGCGCGGTACACGCGCCTGCTCGATTGGTGCCTGCGTCACAAAGCGGCTTTTCTCGCGCTGCCGCTCGTGCTGGTATTGCTGGGCTTCAACGTGTGGCTGGGCTTCGATCGTGTCTTCGGTCCCGTCGCAACCGCGATCGAGAAAACGGGCTGGAACATCCGCGCGTCTGCACTGTGGAGCGGACCGGCGCACGCCTTCCCCGGCATGGGCAAGGAGTTCATGCCCTCGCTTGATGAAGGGGCCTTCCTGTTGATGCCGACCACGATGCCGCACGCGGGAGTGGAGGAGAACCGCGCGGTGCTGCGCGAGCTGGACCGGCGCGTGCAGGCGATTCCCGAGGTGCACACCGTGGTCGGCAAGGCCGGTCGCGCCGAGACCGCGCTCGACCCGGCACCGCTGTCGATGTTCGAGAACGTGATCCTGTACAAGAGCGAGTATGGGCGCGACGCCGACGGGAACCGGGTACGCCAGTGGCGCGACCACATCCGCACGCCCGATGACATCTGGGAGGAGATCGTCGCGGCCACCTCCGACATTCCCGGCGCGACCTCCGCACCGAAGCTGCAACCCATCGAGACCCGCCTCGTCATGCTGCAAACCGGGATGCGCACCCCCATGGGCGTAAAAGTCTTCGGCCCGGATATCGAAACCATCGAGGCCTTCAGCCTGCGACTGGAGGAGGTGTTGAAGGAGGTGCCGTCCGTGCGCCCCGAAGGCGTGTACGCCGACCGCAGCCTGGGCAAGCCGTATCTGGAGATCGACTGGGATCGGCGCGCGCTGGCCCGGCACGGCCTGTCGGTGGAGGCGGCGCAGCATGTGCTCGAGACGGCGGCGGGCGGCATGCCCGCCACCACCACGGTGGAAGGGCGCGAGCGCTACGTCGTGCGCGCACGCTACGCCCGCGAGTGGCGCGACTCGCCGGAGTCGCTGGCGCGCATCCTGCTGGCGGCCCCGACGGGCGCGCAGGTTCCCCTCGGCGAGGTCGCGTCCATCGGCTACCGCGCGGGGCCGATGATGATCCGCGGTGAGGATGCCTTCCCCGTAGGGTATGTGATGCTCGACAAGCGCGAGGGGTTCGCCGAGGTCACCGTGGTCGAGGACGCCACGCGCTATTTGCAGGGCATGATTGCGTCCGGCGAGCTGGAGGTGCCGGCGGGTGTGAGTTGGCGCTTCTCCGGGGCGTACGAGAACCAGGTGCGCGCCGAGCGGCGGCTGGCGGTGATCGTGCCGTTGTCGCTGGCGTTGATCTTCCTCATTCTCCATTTGCAGTTCCGCTCCACGGCCATCTCGCTGATGATTTTCTCCGGCGTGGCACTTTCCTTCGCGGGGGGATTTCTGCTGCTGTGGTTGTATGGGTTCGCGGGGTTCATGGACGTCTCGCTGTTCGGGGTGAACCTGCGCGAGTTGTTCCAGATCCGTGCCTACAACCTGAGTGTGGCGGTGTGGGTGGGGTTCATTGCGCTGTTCGGGATTTCGATCGATAATGGCGTGGTGATGGCGGCGTATCTGCGGCAGAGCTTTGCGCGGCTTCGTCCGGAAAATGTGACGGCGGTGCGCGCGGCAGTACTCGATGCGGCGCTGAAGCGCGCACGGCCCTGCCTGATGACGACGGCGACGACCTTGCTGGCGTTGTTGCCGGTGCTGACGTCGCGGGGGCGGGGTTCGGATATCATGGTGCCGATGGCGATCCCTGCGTTCGGGGGGATGCTGTTGGCGTTGTTGACGTTGTTTTTGGTGCCGGTGTTGTATGCGCTGGCGGAGGAACGCCGCGTGAGGCATTCCGGAGAGGAGCTCCCATGACACGATTGCATCAAACCCGGCGCATCGCCTTCCTTGCGCCCTTCGTGTTCTTTGTGTTTTTTGTGGCCATTCCACACGCCGTATCTGCCGAGTCTCCCGTCTTGCAGAATTATATCGATGAAGCGCTGGACAACAACCCCGCGCTCAAGGCCGCAGAGGCGGAGCGGCGCGCGGCAGGGGAGAAGGTGCGGCAAGCGGGCTCGTTGCCCGATCCCGAACTTTCCGTCGGCCTCTCCGTACCGCCCATGGAACGCTTCATGGGCGACCAGGTCGCCAGCGTGTCGTTGATGCAAATGCTCCCCGCCTTCGGCACGCGCACCGCGGCGAAGGAGGAGGCACGCGCCATGACCGCCATGCGCGGTGAAGTGCTGCGCGACACGCGCGACCGGATCGCGTTCGAAGTCAAGTCCGCGTGGTACGAACTCTACGCGGTGACGCAGGATGTACGCGCCGCGGAACAAGACCTGGAACTTCTGCGCGCGTTGGAACGCATCGCTATTGAACGCTATGGTGCCGGAGATGCCGGTGGTGGGGGATCCGCGCTGCGCCGACAGGGAACGCAAGGTTCCGGCGCAGGCGCGATGTCCGGTGCGTCCGGTACGTCTGGTGCATCTGCATCGGGCGGTATGGCGGGGATGGGGGGGGCACCTTCGGGTTCACCCTCCGCCGGGGGAACGTCGGGATCGACTCCCGGGATGGGCGGCTCCATGGGTGGCTCCATGGGCGGCGGCGCAGGAGGTGCGATGTCCGGCACGGGCATGGCGGAGTTGATGCGTCTGCGTCTCGACATTCTCGAAGCCGAGGATACCCTGGAGCGCCGCCGCGCCGACACGCGCGTCGCGGCGATGCGCCTGAACCGTTTGCTCGGCCGCGACGCGGAGGACTCCATCGAACCCCCGGACAGTGTGCGGATGGCGGAGGTTCCCCCCATTCAAAACACTTCGACCGCCTCGACCGGTCCGGACGTTCCGAACAGCCTGAACGGTCCGGACATTGTGGACAACCACCCGATGGTGCGCATGCTGGAAGAAGAAGCGCGGGCGGTGGCGGCGATGGAAACGATGAATCGCCGCATGGGTCTGCCCATGATCGGCGTGGGCGTGCAATATGACTGGCTGCGCGAACGGGAGGGTGGCATGGGCCCTGCGCCCGGCGGCAACATGTTGATGCCGATGGTGTCGGTGAGCCTCCCGATCTGGCGGGGCAAATACTCCGGCGCGGTGCGCGAGGCGGCGCTGCGGCGCGAGGCGCTTGAAGCGCTGCGCGTCGATGCGCGCGCGGACTTGCGCATCCAGTTGGCGGAAGCCCGGCGTGATCTCGAAGATGCACGGCGACGCGTGACCTTGTCCGTTGCGCGTGAGGATGTTGTGACATCACTGCGAGACATCACCGTCGCACGCCACGCTGCGGGCGAGGGAGGCGCGGAGTCATTGCTGGAAGCGGAACGGGAGTTGACGGAAGCGCGGCGACGCATTGCGCGCGCCGTTACGGATTACAACATCGCGGTCGCCCGGTTGGAGCGACTGACGGGAGGTGTGCGATGAATGCATGGATGAAAGATCGCAGGATCCAGGTGGTGGTGGCGTTGTTGCTGGGACTGTTGCTCGGCTGGGCGGTCACGGGGCGCGGCGGACAGGAGCATGCTCACAACGCATCACTGGATGCCGACATCGTTGCGGCGGAGTCCGTATGGACGTGCTCGATGCATCCGCAGATCCGGGAGAACCGGCCGGGGAAGTGTCCGATTTGCGGGATGGATCTGGTTCCCGTGTCCGCGCGCCGCACGTCCGGAGGAACATTCGATCCGTCCACCTACCGTATGTCGCCCGAAGCTGCGGCATTGGCGCAGGTACGCACGGCGCGTGTCGAACGGGCGCCGTCTGTACGCACGGTGGAGTTGAACGGGCGCGTGACGGCGGATGAGCGCACGGCGCGCGCGATCACGGCGGAGTTTTCGGGCCGTGTCGAACGGCTGTACGCAGACTTTACGGGCCAAACCGTGCGCGCGGGTGAACCCCTGCTGTCGCTGCACTCGCCCGAACTGCTGGCGGCGCAGCGCGAGTTGCTGGAGGCCGCCCGCCTGCGCGAAACGCATCCCGCCTTGCATGCCGCCGCGCGGGAACGGTTGCGGCAGTGGGGGATTTCCGCCGCGCAACTCGACGCCGTCGAGCGTTCGGGCGAGCCGTTGCCGACACTCGATGTGACGACACGCACGGCGGGCACGGTGCTGGAGCGGATGGTGTCGGTCGGCGATTATGTGGGACGGGGGGACGCCCTGTTGACCCTCGCCGATCTGGGGCGCGTGTGGGTGGTGTTCGATGCCTACGAGGGTGATCTCGCCTGGCTGTCGCGGGGGGACTCGTTGACGTTCACCGTGTCCGCGCTTCCCGGGCGGACCTTCCGCTCGGTCGTGGCCTTCGTCGATCCCGTGGTGGGCGCACGCGCGCGCGCCGCGCGGGTCCGCGTGGAAGTCGACAACCCGCGCGGTCAGCTCAAGCCCGAAATGTTCGCGCGCGCGATCGTGCGCGGCCGCGCTCCCGCCGCATCCGGTGCCGGTGCCGCGGCCGAGAACATGGTGCGCGTGCCCGCCTCGGCAGTGCTGTGGACCGGACCGCGCTCGGTGGTGTATGTGCAGGTCCCCGGCGAGGAAGATCCCGTGTTCGTGCTGCGAGAGGTGACGCTCGGGCCGCGCGCGGGCGATGACTGGTTGATTGCGGAAGGGTTGGAGGCCGGCGAGCAGGTGGTTGTCCACGGAGCCTTCGCGGTCGATGCCGCAGCGCAACTGGCGGGAAGCAACAGCATGATGGCGCGGCCGTCCGCAGCTTCGATGTCCGAACGCGTGGAACTCCCGGAGGCCTTCCGCTCCGCGTTCGCGCGCGTGGTGGAGCACTACATCGACTGGAAGAACGCGCTGGTCGCGAGCGATGCCGGCGCGGCACGCGGTCATGCCGAATCCCTCCATCGCGCGGTGGATGCCGTGGATGTATCCGTGCTTTCGGGCCGGGCTCTCGAAGTGTGGCGCGCACAGGGGCGTTCATTCCACCAGACGGTGGCCCGCGCTGCCACGACCGGAGACCTGAAGGAATCCCGCACGCACTTTCAACCGGCTTCGGACGCATTGATCATGTTGGTGGAAACCTTCGGCTCCCCGCGCGGCAAGCTGAACGTGGACTGGTGCCCGATGGCGGACGACGACCGGGGCGCGTACTGGCTGAGCAAGGATGAGGAGATCCTGAATCCGTACTTCGGAGACAGGATGCTGCGTTGCGGCGAAACGCGGCGGGTGATCCCGGAGGCCGGGGCATCCGGTCGGACCGCGCCGTCGGGATTAGGGCATGAGGGACATGTGCATTGACACAAGGAAATGAAAAGGCGACTCGCTGGGTCGCCCGGACCTCGGACACACAGACATGTAAGGGCGACCTGCAGGTCGCCCGGACATCCATCAACACCACAGGAGGATGACATGAACCACGAAACGGACCAGCACGCCGGTCACGCCGATCACGGCGAACACCACGGCCACGGCGGCCACGATCCGCACGCGGGTCACGACAAGCACGCGGGCCATAGTCCGGAAATGTTCCGGAGGAAGTTTTGGCTCACCTTCCTGCTCACCCTTCCGGTCGTATTCTGGGCGGAGCACATACAACAACTCTTGGGCTACCACGCTCCGGGGTTTCCCGGATCAACATGGATTCCTCCAGTGCTCGGCACCGGCATCTTTTTTTACGGAGGATGGGTTTTCCTTCAAGGGGCGTGGAGGGAGTTGAAAGTCCGCCTTCCGGGAATGATGACGCTCATTTCCCTGGCCATCGCCGTGGCGTTTCTTTTCTCCTGGGTGGTTGAACTTGGAATCCTCAAGGCGGAGGCGCTGTGGTGGGAGTTGGCAACCTTGGTTGCCATCATGCTGCTGGGCCACTGGATCGAAATGAAATCCATCAACCAGGCGCAGGGAGCGCTCGCGGAACTCGCGAAACTTCTTCCGGACATGGCCACGCGTGTCACCGACGCCGGGGAGGAGAAGGTTCCCGTTCATCTGCTCGGAAACGGCGACATCGTGCTGGTGCGGCCGGGCGAGAGCGTGCCCACGGACGGCGTGGTGATAAAAGGGAAAAGCGATTTGAATGAGTCGATGATTACGGGGGAATCGCGACCGGTGAAGAAGGATGAGGGGTCTGACGTGATCGCCGGTACCATCAACGGTGAAGGTTCCCTGCGCGTGAAGGTCACGGGAACGGGTGAGAAAACCAAGCTTTCCGGAATCATGCGGCTCGTGGCCGACGCGCAAAAATCCAAGTCGCGGGCGCAACACCTGGCCGATCGCGCGGCACGGCTTCTGACCGGTGTCGCCATCGCGGCGGGCGTCATCACGCTGATTGCCTGGCAGGTCGTCGGTGCTCCCATCGACTTTTCCATCGTGCGCGTGGTGACGGTGCTTGTCATCGCCTGCCCGCATGCCTTGGGACTGGCCGTGCCTTTGGTGGTGGCCAATTCCACGACGCTGGGCGCGCGCGGAGGTCTCCTCGTCCGGGATCGCCGCGGCCTTGAGGAGGCCCGCAATCTGGACACGGTGATCTTCGACAAGACCGGGACCCTCACGCTGGGTGAATTCCGCGTGGTGGACACGGCCGTCGCCGAGGGGACGACGCAGGACGCGGCGCTCCGGATTGCGGCGGCAATCGAGTCGGAGTCCGAGCATCCCATCGCCCGGGGTATCGTGAAGACGGCGGAGGATCGCAAGCTCGAACTCCCGGCCGCCGATGGATTCCGGTCCATCACCGGAAAGGGCATCGCCGCCTCCGTGGACGGGTCGGAGTATCACATGGGCGGCCCCAACCTTCTGCAGTCCGAAGCCGCGCGGGTTCCGGAAGGGTTACGGCAGGCGGCCGATCGGGCGGCGGAACGCGGGCAGGCCGCCATCTACCTGCTGCGGGCGGGGGAGGCCCTGGCCGTCTTCGCGGTCGCGGATGCCATCCGTGAGGAAAGCCGGGAGGCCATCCGCTCGCTACACGAGCGCGGCATCGAAGTGGCGATGCTCACGGGGGATGCCAAGGCCGTGGCCAGTGCGGTTGCCAAAGAGCTGGGAATCGACACCGTCTTCGCCGAGGTGCTCCCGGAGGACAAGGCGTCCAAGGTTCGTGAACTGCAAAAACAGGGCAAGAAAGTGGCCATGGTGGGGGACGGGGTGAACGATGCTCCCGCGCTGGCCACCGCCGACATCGGGATCGCCATCGGTGCCGGGACGGACGTGGCGGTCGAGGCCGGCCACATCGTGCTGGTGCGTTCCGATCCGCGGGACATCCCCCGGATCGTCACCCTCTCCCGAGCCACCTACCGGAAAATGCTCCAGAACCTGTGGTGGGCCGCGGGCTACAACATCTTCGCCATCCCCTTGGCGTCAGGTGCGCTGGCGGCGTGGGGCGTTCTGCTCACTCCGGCGCTTGGTGCCGTACTGATGTCGGCGAGCACGGTGATCGTGGCCATCAACGCCCAGCTTCTGAAGAGGGCCAAGCTGTGAAATATTTTCAGTTCATGGTTTATCCTGAATCAGTGGATTTCGGAAAGAACACGAATGTTCGTTCAAGGAGACACAACATGAGAACATCATTCTTCAACAACTTCACCTTCATCGTTCTGCTGGTTCTATCAGGTCTGACCCAGCCTGCCTTCTCCCACGGGGATGAGGCTCACGGCGAAATCGGACGTACGGAACTGAACACTCTCTACGTCGCTTATCTCGACATTCATCAAGCCCTGTCGCAGGACGACTTCGAAGCGGCCCGAACGGCAAGCCGCGAAATCCCCCGGGTCCCTCACAAATTCCCGGTTGAACTCAGCCACAACGTCAAGGCCGCCGATCTGGTCGCGAACCTTCGCACCCTGAATACCTCCAGGGACATCAAGGTGTACCGCGAGGCTTTTCAAGTCTTCAGCGACAGGATGATACTGCTGCTTTCCGAAGCCAGGAACGCCGGGGACATGCGGGTGCTCGTATACCACTGCCCCATGGCCTTCGGGAACAAGGGTGCGGATTGGCTGCAGGCGAAGGAGGGGGTGGAAAACCCATACCTCGGGGCAAGCATGCCGAAATGCGGCAACCTGAAAAAAACCCTGCATGTGGGTTCAGCACCCGCTGTGGAAAGGAAGGAGCGGTCCGGGAAAGAACCTGAAGCGGGCCATGAGGGGCACCACTGATGGGGATCTTCACCGACACATGGACGGCGTTCGCACCGTGGAGTGAATTTCCGACCCTGCATCCGCTGGTTGTCCATTTCCCCGTGGTCTTGCTTCCGTTGGGTACACTTTTGCTGGCTGCGGGGTGGATGCTCAGGTCGCGTGCGTTGGAATGGGCCGCAGCGGTTGTTCTGGCGGTTGCGTTCGTCACCGGCCTGCTGGCCTCCCGCGTCTTTCATCCTCACCCGGAAATGACGTTGCTCGCGATGGAAGTCTTCGAGGCGCATGAATCCGGGGCCGATTGGACGGTCGGTCTCTCCGCCTTCGCAACGCTGTTCGCATTTCTGCGGGCCTGGGGCAAACCGAAGTTCAGGCGTACGCTGGTGGTTCTCGCGCTGTTGACGGCCACCGCTGCGACTCTGGCTGTCATGGCGACGGCGCATCATGGCGCAGCCTTGACGCACATTCATCGCGTGGGGGCGGATTGAGGCGTCGTTCGGAGTGGAATCATTCGTAAGCATTCCCTTCAAACAGAGAGTTCCGAACTAGAGGCTTGGATATGAACTTCGCCCCAGTTTAGTGGACACGAAAAGCGTTCACGTCACAGCCTTCCGGTCCAGACTCCGGTAGTGGATCGCCTCCGCGATGTGCCGCTCGGCGATCGCATCGACTCCATCCAGATCCGCCGCCGTGCGCGCGACCTTGAGGATGCGATCGAACGCGCGCGCGGAAAGACCGAGGGATTCCACCGCCGTCTGCAGCAGGGTTTTGCACGAGGATGACAACGCGCAGAACCGGCGGATTTCGCGCGTGGCCATGTGGGCATTGCAGTGCACCCCCGCATGCTCGCGGAAGCGTTCCTGCTGTACCGCCCGTGCGGCCAGCACGCGCCCGCGGATGGCCTCCGAGGATTCCTCCCAGCGCTCGGCCATCACCTCCTCCACCCCGAGCGAGGGCACCTCGAGCTGCAGATCGATGCGGTCGAGCAGCGGGCCCGAAATGCGTCCCCGGTAACGCGCGACGATTTCGGGACGGCAGATGCAGCGGCCCATGGGGTCGAGCAGGAAGCCGCAGGGGCATGGGTTCATCGCCGCGCCCAGCATGCACCGCGACGGATAGGTCACCGTATGCGCCGTGCGCGCGATGGTCACGCTCCCGTCCTCCAGCGGCTGCCTCAAGGTTTCCAGCGTCGACTTGCGAAACTCCGGCAGTTCGTCGAGAAACAGAACGCCCAGATGGGCCAGGCTCACCTCGCCCGGGCGCGGCACCTTGCCGCCGCCCACCAGCGCCTGATCGCTGATGGAGTGGTGCGGCGCGCGAAACGGCCGCTGCCGCATGATTCCATGCCCGGGCCGAAGCAGCCCCGCCACGCTGTAGATGCGCGTGGCTTCGAGCCCTTCTTCGTCGGACAGCGGCGGCAGGATGGACGGCAAACGGCGGGCCATCAACGTTTTTCCGCACCCGGGGCTGCCGGCCATGAGAAAGTTGTGTCCTCCCGCCGCCGCCACCTCCAGCGCGCGCTTGGCCTGGGCGTGTCCCTTGATCTCGCGGAAGTCGGGCTCGAGATCGGCGCAAGGCGCGACCGACTCGCCTCCGCCCGGAATCTCCACGCCCACGCCGGTGCGCAGGGCCTCCAGCGCGCGCGCCAGCGTATCCGCCGGAAGCAACCGGATGCCGGGCACCAGCGCGGCCTCACGGGCGTTGGCGGCGGGCAGCAACACTGAGTGAAGCCCTTGCTGGCGCGCGGCCAGGACCATGGACAAAATCCCGCGCGCGGGACGCAGGCCACCATCGAGCGCCAGCTCGCCCAGCACCATGACACCCTCAAGGAGCGGAGCGGGAATCTGCTCCGACGCCGCGAGGATGCCCAACGCCATGGGCAAGTCGAGCGCGGAACCTTCCTTGCGGAGGTCGGCAGGCGCAAGGTTGATGGTCACGCGGCGGCTCGGCACGGTATAGCCCGCGTTCTTGAGCGCGGAAAACACCCGTTCGCGCGCTTCCTTGATGGCCGAATCGGGGAGGCCCACCAGATTGAATCCGGGCAAACCGAAGGCGATGTCCACTTCGACGGTGACGGGTACGGCTTCGATGCCCTGCAGGGCACCGCTGAACAATACGGAGAGCATACAAGAGTCTGAAGAGAGGCGGACGCTCAGCATCCGGGCGGGACACGCGGTGACGCGCGCCCGCCCGGACTCCGACCCGGTGACAAGTCACCCGGCCGGTGCCGACATCACGCCGCGACGGTTTTCCACTGATTCAGGATCTGCTCCGAGAGGTAGGCCTGCAACGACTTGGTGATCGGGTAGCAGAACTGATAGCCCTTCTCCTCCTTGCGATTGTACTCGCGCGGATAAGAGACGAACGGGCCATACTTGCCCCGCACGACCCGAATGCTGTTGATGCACAGCTGGCCGTTGAGCACCACCCGGGCAAACGCCTCGAGCGAGCTCGCCGCATCCTTCTTTTTGACCGGATGGACGCGGATTTCAGTGATTTCGATTCCGTTGACAGACATGTTGATCTCCTTGTTGCTCCGGCGGCACTGGATTGTGAACGCTTCTCGCCGGACTCCGGGGGTTCTCCCGAAGCAAACACCCGGAAGATCAAACATCATGCCAGCAGGGAAAGGCCGAAAATCGCGCCCTGGCACCCCCTGAAACCTTCCTTCGAAACGAAAGGAGAGAAGGGGAACGGTCCGGAATTTCACCTTGTGGTTTTGGGGAAGCCAAGGTCCGGCCTCCGAGGTCGACGTCGGGGACCAGGCCTGCGGCGTGGTCCGGGGATTCCTAATTTCGCGGCATGCTCTCCCCATCCGACAAGAAAACCCGGCTGCTTGAGGCGGACGCCGTCCCGGCCGCGGCCGTGGAGGCGCACTTCCGGCGGCTGGGCGCAGACTACTGGAACGTGTTCACCTGCGAAGAGATCGCAGGCCACATCAGCGCCCTGCACCTTCTGGCTCCGGACCAGCCCTGGCGCGTCACCGTGGAGCCACTCGGAGACGGCCTGTGCGGGCTCACCCTGATCGGCGGAGACTTCCACGGTTTCTTCGCCGCCGTCTCGGGCTTCCTCGCCAGCGCGGGATACGACATCCGCTCGGGACGCGTGTTCTCCTTTCCGCCCGACGCCGCGCTGAAAGGCCTGCCCCGCGGCGGCGTCCTCGACTTCCTCGTCCTTCTGCACGAGGATCCCGCGCGCCGCGACGAAGCGGAACGCCGGCGGGTACAGGCTGAAATGGAAGACCTTTTCCGTCGCTTCCGCAACGGCGAAGGCCCGGCCATTCGCCTCGAACTGTACCGACGCATCGGAACGCGGCTGGAAACACGCACCGCGGTGAACGACGACGGCGTCCCTCCCGAGGTCCGCGTGCATGCGGTCCACAACGCCACACGCCTCACCGTGCGCGCCCGCGACCGCGAAGGCATGTTGTTCTGCATCGCCGCGGCCCTTGGCCTGCAGGGGCTTTCCCTGCAGACCTTGATCACACGGGAACATGAAGACGGTTTCTTCGAGAATTCCCTGACCGTGACGGGACCGGGGGGGGCGGCGGTGCGGGATACCCGTGAACTCGAAAAGATCCGCACCGGGATCGTGCTGATGGACCGCCTGCTGCGAACCCTCCCGGGTGCGGTCAACCTGCAGGCGGCGGCGGAAGGTCTGCAAAAGCTGGTGGATGCCTGGCTGGAGGAAAGTTCCGACGTGTTCGAGACCGGCGCAGGCCGCGAACATCCTGGCGTCCTGCCCGCGCTGTCACGCGTGCTGACCGCCGGCCCGCGCTTGTGGAACGCGGTCGACCGCCTGGGGCCGCGCGCCTTCCGCACCCTGCTGACCGAACTGGGCCGCGAGGTGAGGCCTCCCGATCGCGCGGCCCACGCGCACGCGCTGCGGGAGTTACTGCCGGAGAACACGGAGACGCGGGCGCGGGCCCTGGCGGCCTATCGCGACCGGGAAATCCTCAAGGCGGAACTCGACCTTCTGTTGACCTCCTCACGCGACGGGCGGGCCTTCGCGGAACGGCTCTCCGCCCTTGCCGAAGCCTGTCTGGCCTTCGCTCTCGACACCTTGCAGGCCGATCTTGCCGCGAAACACGGAGACCCCGGCCCCTACGTGCTGCTGGCGCTCGGCAAGTTCGGCGGCGACGAGCTGGGATCGGGTTCCGACCTCGAAATCGTCCTCGTGTATCGCGGTCTTTCCGTTGAGAGCGGCGGCGAAACGTCCGGTCCGGAACCGTTGCGGCCGGGCGAATTTTTCGAACGTTTGATGCGCGAACTCGTGCGCTTCTGGGCCGTCCCCGAAAACGAGATGTTCGCGCTGGACACGCGCCTGCGCCCCCACGGCGAAAGCGGTCCGCTCGCGACGAGCCTTGCCGTGTGGCGGGAGTATTTCTCGCCGGGGGGGGCCGCGCTGGACTACGAACGTCAAGCCCTGATCCGCCTCCGCGCCCTGCACGGCGACCCGTCACTCGCGCAAGACCTGCTCGCCGCACGCGACGCCGTGACCTACACGACGCCGCCCGTGCCGGTCGAAGCGACGCTGGACCTGTTCGCGCGGCAAGCCGCGGCGAAAACGAAGAAGGAAGACGGCGTCACGCTGTGGAACGCGAAGTTCGGGCACGGCGGACTCGCCGAAATCGAATACGGCATCCAGTTCCTGCAGCTCCGCCACGGCGCCGCGCGGCCGCTGGTGCGGCAGCACCAATGGGCGCGCGCGCTGGAGGCCCTGCTCGAACTGGGCATGGTCTCCCTTGCGGAGTTCGAGCATCTGTACGCCGCGAACCTTTTCCTGCGGCGCCTCGTCAACGCGCTGCGTCTCGCGCGCGGGCATTCGAAGGACCTGTACGTGCCGGCACCCGGCAGCGGAGAGCTTTCGTTCCTGGCGCGGCGCATGGGGTATGTCACACGTGAAGGCACGCCGCCCCTGACGCCTGAGCAACAGCTGGAGCGCGACCTGCGCCGCGCGAGGAACGTGGTCGGAACATTCTTCGATCACCGCTACCGGGGAGGCCCGCGTCCGGACTGGCTGTATGATTCGCTGGCGGAAACCCTGATGGATCCCGAAGCGACGCTGGAGGAGGCCTCCCCCGCGCTCATGCGTCTCGGCATGAACGACCTTCCGGCCGCGCGGGTTTTGTTCCTCGAATTGTTCGACGTCCTGGTGGAAAAACGCCTCGCCGCGGCCTGCCTGCTCAATGCCGAAGCGCACCTGCGACGCAGCCCCGCCCCCGAAGGCGTGTTGCGCCACCTGGTCCGTTACCTCCGCGCGCTCGAACATCCCGATGTGTTCATCCGGCAGGCGTTGCATCATCCCTCCCTGCTGGAAAAGCTCCTGCTGCTGTTCGCCAACAGCGACCCTCTCTCCGAACTGGCCGTGCGTGAAGGCGAGGCCTTCAAGGCCCTGGTCGAACCGGCCTCACTGGACAAGCCGCGACTGCCCGACGAATACCGCGCGCTCGCGCAGGCGGCGGTCACCGATGACACGCTCGGCCCCGATGTGGAAACCCGCCTTTGCCGTCTCCGCAACCGCGAATACCTGCGCATCGCCCTGCGCGACCTGCATCTGAGCATTCCGCTGCGTGAAATCACCTTTGAAATCTCCGGCTTGAGCGATGCGCTGGTGGCCACCACGCTCGACCTCGTGCTGGGAGAGTCCGATACCGGACGAGGCGTCGCCACGGGAGCGCACGCGGGCATCGCCGGACGCTTCTCCGTACTGGCGCTGGGAAAACTGGGAGGCTCGGAGCTCAATTACAGTTCGGACATCGACC
>CAYQFG010000014.1:3710-17543 GCA_964416695.1 uncultured Bifidobacterium sp. | reverse complement strand
GGCCGGTTCGGTTTGCTCACGGACGCGTACGTCTTCCTCCGCCGCGTGGAGCATCGCCTGCAACTGCAGGGACTGCAACAGCGACACGCCTTGCCCTCCGAACGCCGCGAACTCGACCGTCTGGCACGCCAGATGGGTTTTGAAGACCGCGTGGGGCTGACCGCCCGCGACCAGTTCCTGGAGACCTACCGCAAGTACATGCTCAGCCTGCAGCCCGTTTCGGCGGACCTGTTCGGGCATTGAGGGGAGCAAACCGCCGCCGGGGCACGGTGAGAACGGCTCTCCCTGACCAACTTGTCACCAACTACCTTTTGCCCCATGAATCGTAAACGTCCCCGTCAACTGGGTAAAAAACATCAGGGCTTGCATGCGGAAGGCCGGAAAAACAAGCCTTCGGGGCCAACTTCACCGGGATTTTCCGGAGGCGGCAAGAAGGACGACGGGCGTCCGCGCGCACACGGTCCCGGGCGTTCCGGGCCCATGGCCTCCGGAACATCCTCCGGCGGGAAGCGGGGCAAGCCGGGCACGACCGGGCGCGCGGGTCGGCCGGAGCGGTTCACCCCATTCGACAAGCCATTCGACAAGCCATTCGACAAGGGTGCGGCGGGCCGGCAGGCCCGCGAAGGGCGCCCCCAGCTGTCCAAAAGCGCGCCGCGCTCGCTGACTCCACGGCCGGGCAGCGCCAACGCCCGTCAGGCCTGGGGACATAGCGAACCGCCGTCCCGCCGCCGGCTCGAAGAACTGCTGCACAAGCACGGCGTCACGCTGCCCGCTTCCGTGCTGGACAAGGTGTGGGAGTATCACGGCATCCTGCGCCGCAACAATGGCGACCTCGACCTGACCCGCCTGATCGGCTTCGAGACCATCGTGCAGCGTCACTACGCGGACTGCCTGATCCTCCACAAGATGATGAAGGGCAAGTGGCCGTCTCCTCTTGTGGACATCGGAACGGGCGCGGGCTTCCCCGGCCTGATGATCAAGATCGCCTCGCCCGCGACGGAAGTGATCCTGTCCGAACCGCGCAACGTGCGCGTGGATTACCTGAACAACACCATCGCTGAAATGGGCTTGAAGGACATTTCCGTGTTCGGCCACAAGTTCACCTCCCGTTCCTTCCAGACGCCCGTGAACGGCGTGATCACCCGCGCTTTCGAGCCGATCGGCAAAACGTTGCCGCGACTCGAGTATTCGTTGCAGGTCGGCGGACTCGCCATGTTCATGAAAGGCCCGGGTGTGGATGAGGAGCTCAAGGCCCCCTTGCCCTCCAACTACAAGCTGATCCGCGACGAACGCTACCGGATCCCCGCCACCACGCTGGATCGCGCCTTCGTCGTGTTCGAGAGAACGGCATGAAGCCTCTCCGCAGCAACGCAAGCCTGTTCAATGTGATGCGCTCCCAGGAATTCGGCGGGCGCAAGGAGTGTCTGGTTCTGCTCAGGGCCGGTGCCGTTGAGTGGGCTCACGAACCTGAAGACGAAAACGTCGAGCCCGCCGACTTCGACTGGACGGCGGAGCGGAACGGCGATACGGTCCTGTCCACGCAAGGCCTGTGGCTTCGCTGCAATGGACTGGCCCTTCCGGTATTGCCCGCCCTGTATCTCGCCCTGAACAAGCCTTCAGGTGTGGAATGCAGCCATAAATCCGAAGTCCACGAATCCGTCTTCGCGTTTTTCCCGGACCCTTTCATCAAGCGGGGCCTGCAGCCGGTAGGCCGTCTGGATGCGGATACCACCGGTCTCCTGCTTCTGACGGACGACGGCCTGTTCAATCACGCGGTCACGTCGCCGCGACGCAAGCAACCCAAGGTGTACCGGGTCGGGATGAAACATCCGTTGACGGATGAGCAGGTGGCCGCGCTCGAGCGCGGCGTCCTGTTGCGCGATGATCCTCGCCCCACGGAGCCGGCCACCGTACGCCGTCTTGACGACCGGACCGCCGACATCACGATTTCCGAAGGACGCTATCACCAGATCAAACGCATGGGGGCGGCCGTGGGAAACCGGGTCGAGTCCATCCATCGAACCACGGTCGGAACACTGGAGCTGGGAGACCTGCCGGAAGGCGAATGGCGCTTCCTGACACGCGAGGAAGTCGCGGGCTTTCTGGGTGAAACCGCTGACTGAGATGCCCGGTGGAAACAAGACGAAGGTTGTGATTCACGGACGTCACGGATGTATCTTGATATGAACGCCTTCCTTGACCGTCTTCCGGAGCTCAGTATGCCCCGTATACACTGCATGCCCCGCACTCTCCGTACTCCACAGACTGACGGCACGCTCGTGGCAGGCACCACAAGTCCCACAAACCGCACGCCCGCGGGACGGCGGCTCACCACCGCGTTGCGCAGCCTGCTGCTTGCCCTCACCGTCGGGTCCCTGACAGCCTGTGTGGTCGTGGAGGAAGAGCCCGAACCGGAACCTCAGCCGTCCCATGTGAAACGCATGTTTGCCTCCAACCAGCTGGTTTCGGGGAATCTGGGTGGGGTCACGGGTGCCGACGCAGCCTGCGCGTCATGGGCCGCCGCGGCGGATCTCGGGGGCACCTGGAAAGCCTTTCTCTCCACCAAGGATGTGCCGGCACCCCACCGCATTGCCGAAACGGGACCGTGGTACAACGTGACCCGGCAATACAAGGTGTTCAACAACAAATCCGGTTTCACCGTGGGCGCCATCACTCCCGTCCGGACGGAATACAACACCCCGGCCAGCGGTTATGCCTGGACCGGCACCCGGGCCGACGGTACGGCGGATGTCGTCACGTGCGGCGACTGGACTTCATCCGGGCCATCGTCCTACGCCACGGCAGGCATGCCGTCCGGCACCTTGGGCAGCGGAGCCGTCTGGATGAGCCGGGGCGGTAATGCTCCCGCGTGTGCGGACGCCCTGCGCGTCTACTGTTTCGAACAATGAAAGTCATCCCGGAGCCTTCATGAGCATCCCCCGGCGCGCACGAACCCTGCTGTCCCTGACCGGTGCCCTCCTGGTGACGGGAATTTTTTCCGGATGTTTCACCGATCCTGGACCCGCTTCCGAACGGCGCATGTTCGTGACCAGCCAGTCCTACGCCGGAGACTTCGGCGGTGTGGCCGCGGCGGATTCCATCTGCCAGGTCCTGTCACAGGCGGCTGTTCTGGGAGGTCGGTGGAAAGCCTTTCTCTCCGACTCCACGGCAGGCGCACTTGAGCGCCTGCAGGAGGCGGGGCCCTGGTTCCGCATTGAAAACGGCTCGCGCAAGACGAAGGTGTTCAACAATCGCGTGGGCTTTACGGTGGGAGCGCTCGCCACCATCAATGATGAATACGGAAACTCCGTCGTCAACAATGGGCGCGTATGGACCGGAACCCGTGCCGACGGCGGCACCGACGGTGCGCAAACCTGTTCGGAATGGTCGTCGACGGCAGGTTACGGCACGGATGGCAATCCGAATGCGTTGATCGAGGGCGGCCCGAAATGGATGCATTCCGGAGAAGGCGCCTCCCCCTGCAACCTCCGAAAACGCCTTTATTGCTTCGAGCAGCGGAAATGACAGTCCACGGACAGGGACGACCTGCCGGCGTGAAGCGCACAAAGCCGGAGTTCCAGCATCCGGGGCACGCCTTCAAGCCTGTTTGCCGGTTGTAAATCCCTTGCGCTTCATTTCCCCCCAACCTTGCTTCTTGCGGAGGAATTGCCACCACCCCACGATGCGCCACCAGTTGTTGATCTGCCGGTATCCGAAGTTCTCGAGAATGGCCACACCCACAAGCAGCAACAAGTCGCGGGAACGGGGGACGCGCTTCAACTCCATCTCTTCCAGAATCAGGGAACAGGTGCTGATGAAAACCCCCATGACGAAAACCATGGCCGTAAACGCCAGAAAAAATTCAAA
Source organism: uncultured Bifidobacterium sp. (assembly GCA_964416695.1). Lineage (GTDB taxonomy): Bacteria > Fibrobacterota > Fibrobacteria > UBA11236 > UBA11236 > UBA11236. The sequence goes on along the minus strand of CAYQFG010000014.1, from coordinate 13,676 downwards.
ACTGAGTATCCCCATCAACCAGAAGACGGGAATCAGAACGTAACCGAGAGCTTCAACGATCGGGCCCAGGACGTCGGTGACAAAGCTGAGCGGAAAGGCGAGCATTCCGATGTTTCCGTACCGCGGATTCAGCATCATGTCCCTGTGCTTGAAAAAGCTTTCGAGAGCTCCGCGCTCCCAGCGTTTGCGCTGGTTTCCCAAGATCTTCAACGACTCGGGAGCTTCGGTCCAGCATACGGGTTCGGGAACGAAGCGCATGGCAAAGTCCCGTTTCTGATCCGACAGGTGCCGGTGCATCTTGAGGATGATCTCCAGGTCTTCCCCCACCGTCCCGTGCGAGAAGCCCCCCACTTCCAGCGCGACGTCGCGGCGAAAGATCCCGAAGGCGCCCGAAATGATGGTGAGGGCGCCCCACTGGCTCAAGGCGAGACGGGCCATCAGGTATGCGCGGATGTACTCCATCGTCTGAACCAGGGGCAGAAAACGGCGAGGCAGGGCGACGCGGGTGACGCGGCCCGCCTTCACCTCACACCCGTTGACCACACGGATCGTCCCTCCCACTGCCACGACACGCTCGGGCTCTTCCATGAACGGACGCGCCGCACTGAGAAGCGCCTGCGCTTCCAGCAACGAATCCGCGTCCCCCACACAGAAAAGCGGACAACGGGAATAGTTGATGCCGGCGTTGATGGCGTCCGCCTTGCCGCCGTTGGCCTTGTCGATCAGGACGAGGCGCGGGTACAGGGGAGACCCATACACGCCCCGCACCTCGGCGTGAGTCACAAGCCGCTCATGCACCCGCGCGATTTTCCTGAGGTCGAATCCGTCGATCATCGCCTGCAAGGTGCCATCCTTCGATCCGTCGTTGACGACGATGACCTCGATCTCCGGGTATTCAAGCGTCAACATCGATCGCACGCTCTGGACGATCACGGCTTCCTCGTTGTAAGCCGGCACCAGCAAGGAAATGGGGGGAGCCACTCCTGCCGATGTCAGCGTTTTCCACGAGGTTTCCGTATCTCCCGCCTGCGAATGCCTGCGCAGCTCCACCCATGCGGAAGGAAGCTGCAGCAGGTAAATCAGCGTTTGCAGCAACCCCACGGAGACGATCGCCCACGACAGGAGCAGAACCCAGAAGCGGTGCTGCTCCATGAACGCGGAAAGGGTTGCCGTCAGGCTCGTGATCATCTCGCCCGTCATGAGGATACCCCGGTTTTTTCGGCCAGCATCCCCGCGGCCATCCCGGCCGCCCGTGCGTTCACCTCCGTGGACCCGTCCGCCTGTCCGGGCGCATGCCCGGCCGCAACCGCCCGCAAGGCAGCCAAACCCGGCGCCCCCAACTGGTACAAGGAGTCCGCGGCCCGGTAACGAACCTCCCAGACCTCGTCGCCGAGCGCCTCCAGCAGTGCCGCCAGCATGCCGCGCAAGCCCAGAACACCGGCGGCTTTCGCGGCGGCGGTCCGGACCTGGGGCTCCTCATCCTGCAGGCCCCGGCGAATGAAGGGTTCGGCCCGATGATCCCCCAATTGCGCCAGCGCGTGCAAGGCCCTTCGCCTGACGGGAGGAAACGGATCCTCCACCAGTCCGGCGAGCGCTGGAAAGGCGGACAATGAGCCGATCATCCCCAGGGCGGTCACGGCCGCGAGACGGATTTCCTGCGTCCCGGCTTCCAGGGCCAGGCGCGACACGTCAGGGACGGCGGCTTCACCAAAGCGGCGCAGGGTGTCCGCCAGCAGGGGCACGTTCGTCGCCCGCGCGCCTGCGAGGGCTTCCACGATCAGCGGCAGGTTGCGGAGATCCCCCCGGTCGGCGATGCCGCGGACCGCGGCAAGTTGCACATAGATCGCCTTGTCCCCGATCTGCGTCAGGAGCAGGTCAAGACTCTCCTGATCCTGAGAGTGCGCCAGGAGGGTCAGGGCGCGGATCTTCCGGTTCCTGTTGCGCCCGGAGAGCAGCTTCTTGAGATACGGACGCAGGTTCCAGAGTTCCGTCAGGGCCAGCATGCGGGCGGCATCGCGCCCCCGTGTCACCCGGAGGATGTCGAGGGCGATGTTCAGCAGCACCGGTTCATCGCCGTCTTCAAGGGGAGGAAGCGACGCGCGGTAAGGCTCACGGACGCTCGCCAGCAAGGCGTGGATCTGGCTGGACAGGAGCTTCTGCCGGGCTTTCAACCGGGTTCTCCTGCGCTCTTCGAGCCATCGCTTGAACGCCAACGAACAGGCTATGCCTAGCGCCGTGAGAGCCAGCAACCAGGACAGGTTCCACACGCCCCTCAGGATGTGATCGACTTCAGAAGGCATGCGCGACACCCACATTCACGGCATGCCGCACCCAGGAGTTTTCCCGGTCGTCACGGGAATATCCCAGCATCACGCCCCATGCGTTCTTGAGATCCAGCCCCACTCCGGTGAACAGCGTGCGCGTCGCCACCGTTTCGGTCACGCCCTCGACGACCTGCGTTTCCGGGACATCCGCCACCCCGAACCAGAAGCGGATGTTCTCACGCACGGGTCCAAGAGGCGGAGGGGGAGCCACACCATCCGCACGCAGCGTCCACCCGGTCGTCTCCCCCGCCCCGTGTTCCCTCACCCGGAAAAGCCTTCCGGTGGCGGCCCAACCGCTTCCCCACATGACCCGCGCACCGGGAGTCAGCCCGATGAACGACGCATCGTCATAGACGTCGTAGCGTGCGCCTGCCAGAAGCCATAAAGCGGCCTGCGCGATCCCGTCATGCGCATACCCCATCCATTCTCCTTCGGCCTCCACTTTCCATCGGGGACGAAACACGGCGTCCGGTGTCCAGCCCCCGACCAGAGCGGCGCGGAGTCGGGAGGAAAAGTCGCGGAGCGCCGCGGCTTCAAACGACCAGTCGACGATCCCGTAACGCTCGTTCCGCTCCACTTTGGCGTAGGTGGTGAACAAAACCTGGTCGTGCGATGAAGTCAGGACACGGTGGGAAATCTGGGCGAACTGCTGGTTCCAGTCGGAGACCGCGCGTCGCCTGAAGGTGCTGTAATCGCCCCCCGCATCGACGCGCCAACGCGGGGGCGCGGCGCGCGCATCCGCCTCCAGGGCCCGCTCAGCCTGCCGCAGCCCTTCAAGGGCGTCGGCATGGGCCGGGTCCACCCCCAGGACGGCCTGAAAGCCCGCGATGGCTTCGCCGTTGCGTCCCTGATAGTACCTCAACGTGGCGGTCGCCAGCATGACGTCCGTGTTGCCCGGATACTCGCGCTCCAGGACGGCCAGCAACGAATCCGCGTCGTCAAACCGCGTCTGCCACGCGAGCAGGCGAGACTTCAGAATGCGCGCATCATAATCCTGCGGATCCAGCGCGAGCGCCGAATCGACGGCCGCCAGGGCGGCATCATGACGGCCCGCATACGCCTCGTGCCGGGCGAATTCGGTCCACTCCACCGCGCGTTTCGCGCCATGGATATCGCCCACGGCGAAGAGCGCACAGAGCGCGACGAGCACGAAGCATCGGCAAGACTCAGCCAACCGCTCCAAGGCCGCAACGGTCAGCATACGCATCACTCCCCCTTGTCGTGCTCAAGGCTTTCGATTCCCAGCAACCGGAGGCCGCGCACCAGAACCTCCTCGGGAAGGAACGGTTTGACGACGTAATCCGCGACGCCGGTCCGGAAGCCTTCCAGGATGTCGCGTTCCTGACGGAGCGCGGTCAGGAACATCACGGGAATATTCCGGGTGTCGGAATGTTCCCGCAGCTTGCGGAGCACCGCGATGCCATCGAGTCCGGGCATCATGCGATCGAGAATCGCGAGCTGGGGACGATATTCGATGCACAAACGCCAGGCGTCTTCTCCATCGGCTGCGGTCAGCACGCGCACGCCCGCCAAACGGAACTTGTATGCGAGCAAATCGCGGATCGCGGGATCGTCATCGGCGATCAGCACGGTCCGACCGGCGCGATACAGGAGCCCGCGCACCTTCGTGGCCAGTTCTTCGTGATCTATGGGCTTGACGATGTAATCGGAAACGCCGGCCTCAAGGGCAGCAACCACGTCCCGCGAAGCCGCCCGGGCCGTGATCATGATGACCGGAATCCCGTCGTGCTCCTCTGCGGCGCGCAGCGCCGTGACGAATTCAAGCCCGTTCATCAAAGGCATCGTCTGGTCCACCAGAACGAGGGCCGGACGTTTTTGCATGGCCAGTGCCAGGCCCTCGGCCCCATTGGCGGCCGTCACGACGTCGAACTCTTGCCCGAACAAGGCGACCAAGGTCTCGCGGATCACAGGGTCGTCGTCGATGACCAGCAACGCGGGTTTGATGGTGGAGGAAGGCGGTGCGGTCCGCACCGCCGGGTCGGTGGACTCCCTTTCGATCGCCAGGAGGGCCTGCGCGCACGCGTGCGCCAGCGATTCGGCCAGCGGCGCCAGCTGCGCCACAGACTGTCCGTCCATCAACGCCTGCTCCATGGCCCTGGCACTCTGGGTGATCAGGGGGAAACCGTAAGTCGTGCCGGAGCCCGCAAGCTTGTGGGCCACTCCCTTCATGACATCCTGTTCGCTGGCACCCACGTTCGCTTCACGACAATGGGCCAGGAACGTTTCCACGGTGGAGGCGCGTTCGCGCAATTGGGCGAGGTAGAGTCCGCGCAGCGGTTTGAGCAAATCTTCAGGGGCGTTCATGATGGGCCTTCCAGAGCGCAAGGATTTCCGCGGGCAAGGAAATGGGATCGAAGGGTTTGGAGATCACGGCCGCCGCGCCGAGATCCAGCAACGCATTGATTTCTTCACGACGCGCCTTGGCTGTCATGAACATCACCGGAAGGTCCGGAGCGACATCGGGTTCCCGCAACTTCGCCAGGGTGGACGGACCGTCCATCACGGGCATCATGACATCCAGCAGCACCAGATCAGGCTGGACCGCACGGACCTGGGCAAGGGCGTCCGCGCTTCCGTGACACAAGGAAACCCGGAACCCGCCAACGGCTTCCAGCGAAAGCTTCGCCACCTGCAGGATGTCTTCTTCATCATCGATACACAAGATGTGGTTCAGGGGCGGAATCATGGGGCGGGCTTCTCCCGGGTTTGGGGGCCGGAGGGGTTGACCTTCCTGATCTGGGCGAGAATGGTATCCACAAGACGTTCCTCCGAAAGGCGTGATTTGACAAGGACAGCTTCCACCTGGTCACGCACGCTGTTGTCCGTTTCGCTTGCGGACAGGATGAGTATGGGCACGGGGCCATCGGGATGGTTTTTGAGACGCTCCAGAAGCACCACTCCCGATCCATCGGGGAGGTCAAGATCCAGCACCACAAGATTGTAGCGTCCCCGCGCGAGGTAGGCTTCCGCTTCCGCCAGCGTCGCCGCACCAATCCATTCCGCGGCATCACCCAGCGACGATTCGAGAACATGCCTGAAATCGGCATCATCCTCAATATGAAGAACCCGGGGTTTACCGTCTCCGGCCCCGGAATCCACACGTCTCAGGGCGTGTCCGAGCGCTTGTTGAAGACGGTCTTCGTCTATGGGTTTGGTGACCCAGTCGATCATGCCGATGGCATCACCGGTGAGATCCCGTCGGCCTTCGTCTGCACGCGCGGAGACAACGATCACGGGCAACTCGCGGGTCTCCGGATTGCGGCGCAGCTCACGCAACAGGGTCAACCCGCTGCCGTCGGGCAATCCCAGGTCGAGTGTCATCGCGGCGAAGTCTCCCGCCTGGAGCATGTTCCGCGCCTCCTCCAGCGTTCGCGCCAGTTGCGCTTGCAATCCCGCGCGTTCGAGCAGGACGCGCAGCAACATGCCGACGTCCGGATCATCCTCACAGATCAGGATGCGCGGGACATCCCCCGCCGCGGGAACTGCCGTGGCCGTGACGTTTTCCCCCGCCGGTTCCACATCCCCTGCTGGGGGCGCTTCCGCTTGTTTCGCCAGCGGGACATCAAAAAAGAATGTGGTTCCCGTGCCGTCCCCGGATTCAAAATCAATGGCTCCGCCCATCGCCTCGACGAGTTTGCGGGTGATGTGCAACCCCAGGCCCGTGCCCTCGAATCTTCGGGAATCCGCGCCCTCAGCCTGGGCAAACTTGCCGAAGATACGAGACCGGAAATTTTCGGGGATCCCCGTACCCTGGTCCCGCACGGAAATACGATAGGTCCCTCCCCGGATGCTTGCCTCGACGTACACATCCGATCCCGGTTTTGAGAATTTGGCCGCATTGGACAGCAGGTTAGACATGACTTGCATCAGGCGGTCCGGGTCCACTTCGATACGGGCCGAGGGCGCGTCCCGCAGCAAAAACCGGACGGAATGTTTGATTCCGTAGGGCGCATTCGCCTCAATGGCCTGGACAAGAAAGCTGCCGGCCTCGACCACCTTGGGATACAGCGTCAGGTTGCCGGAGTCGATCTTGTCGATGTCGAGGATGTCGTTGATGATGCGGACCAGCCGCTCGCTGTTGCGGTGCGCAATGGCGAGCATGTCCCTGACCCCGTCAGGAAGCGGGCCGGCAGCCCCGCCGGCCACCAGCCCCAAGGCACCGCGTATGGATGTGAGCGGAGTTCTCAGTTCGTGACTGACGGTCGAAATGAATTCCTTTTTCAGCTTCTCGTTGGCACGCAGCTCGGTGATGTCGCGTGCAAGCGCCACATACCCGATCACACGCCCCCGCTCGTCCTTCATTTCCGAAACGGAGAGCATGAGGGGAATTTCGTGTCCGGTCACATCGTTTTTGAAGGTCCATTCCTGTCCGAGAGTCCGATCATCTTCCAGGGGGAGCGTGAACAGTTCTATGCCTTCGGGATAGCGGCCATAGGTTCGATGGACACGGGTCTTGCGGGCTTCCACTTCCTCCGGATTGAGGTCCGTGAGCAAATCCATCACATCTTTGCCGATGGCATGCTTGGCTTTCATGCCCAGCATCGCTTCGGCCGCGGCATTGAATATGGTCAGCCGTCCCGAGGCGTCGGTGGCGAAAATGGCGTAGTGGGCGCCGTCAAGCACGGCCTGGAACATGGCATTGGATTCCGCAAGCCGCCGGAGAAGCATGCGCCGCTCGGTGACGTCCTGGAACATGATGAGATGACCGTATTGGCCTCCATCCCGCCCGATCAGCGGGCTGATCGTCAATGCGCTCAGCAACGTGCTTCCGTTTTTCCGGACCAGCGTCCAGGATGGATCCGGCATCCCGGTGCTGTCACGGGACAGTTGGAAGATCTCCAGTCCCCGAACAGGGCGTCCCAGTCTCTCGACGAGATGCTGGCGTCGACGCTCAACTTCTGCGGGGTCATGAATATGACGCAGGGCCTCGGAAGCCTTTCTCCCCACCACTTCGGATGCGGAATAACCGAGAATGCGTTCCGCCGCCGGGTTGAAGATTCTGATGCGCCCGTCCAGGCCCGTCGTGAACATTCCCCGCGTGCTGCTATCGATGACGGCCTGCATCAGGGAGTGTGAAGCCTTGAGTTCTCGTTCCGCCGTGAGGCGGCTTTGCCGGCTGCGTGAGGCGACACGCAGGGAAAACAGCCACGCGAGATAGAACAGCGCGACCACGATGTACAACATGCTGCTGTTCAGGCGGAGATTGCTGGATTCCTGGGCGCGCATGGCGTGAAGGCGCGTCATCTGCCGATTCATCATGTCATCCACCACGCTCCGTGTGGAATCCATGATCCGCTTGCCCACCCCGCTCATGACCAGATCATGCAGCGTCTCCATCCGGTCCTGGCTGCGCGCCGTGATGACGGACTCGGCGAACTGAATGCGTTCATGTGCCAGCTTTTCCAGCAACACCACCTGCTCCAGCTGGTCGGGAGTATCCTCAAAATAGTCGCGTAGCCGTCGCAACTCGTCCCACAGTGAACTGTTCGTGTTTCCATGAACGGTCTCCGGCACGCCCCCCCGGGTGCGTTCCGTATTACCGTACAACGCCTCAAAATAGGGCGCAAGGTAGGAGGAGTCTCCCGACAAGGCATAGCCGCGCTGGCCCAACTCGATGTCCCTGAGGCGATTGAACACGCTCTGGATCTGGTTTCTTTCCGCGTAAGCGCGTTCAACATAGACACGCGCGGCTGCGGAAATCCTGTCCTGCCGTACGAAGACCGCGACAATGACGAGGGTGAACCCGATGAATCCCGTAATGGTGATACGTCTGAGCAAGGCGCGTTTGTCCACAGGACTCCTTACGGAATAAAATCAACACCAACTGAACACTGGTTTTCGAAATAACAAAAGTCCTTCGTGAAGGCATGCGTCGCGATCACGAAAGGCCTGCCCTCAAACAGGGGATCGGCCGGCGGCGCGAAACGGCGCAGCGGCATGGCCCTGTGCCCCGACCAGAGGAACAAAGCGACATTCACCGAGATCGGTCTCGGTGAATGTATCACCCTGCCGGTCGATGCGCATGAGCCTCTGCGTCTCGCGGCTGCCTACGGGAATCACGAGACGGCCTCCGGGCGCGAGCTGTTTTTTCAAGGCTTCGGGCGCCACCGGGGCTCCCGCCGCGACGAGGATGCGGTCATAGGGGGCCCAGCTCGCCCATCCCAGACTCCCGTCATCGGTTTTATGAATCACATTGCGCAAGCCCAGCGATTCCAGCACGCCTTGGGCACGGCGGGTCAATTCAGGCCACCGTTCGACCGTGTAAAGCCGAGGCGTATAATGGGCGAGGATGGCCGTCTGGTATCCGGATCCTGTCCCGATCTCAAGGATTTTCTCTCCGCGCGCAGGCGCCAGCGCATGTGTCATCATGGCGACGATCGTGGGTTGGGAAATGGTTTGGCCCTGACCGATGGGCAGCGCCACGTCGTCGTACGCGATGTGATGCTGGGCCGAGTCCAAGAACGCGTGACGCGGAAGGTTTTCCATGACCGTCCGCAACTCGTCATTGTGGATGCGCAGCCGTTCGAAGACCGCCTTCACCATGCGGTGTCGTGCCTGGGTCAACGCGTCCATGCCATACCTCCACGTCCGAACACCATGCGCAGAAAGCGCAACGAATCACGCCAGATGTCCATATGGCTCCCTTGGTCGCCGTAGACGGTGCGTACGGGCACTTCCCCTATTTTCCATCCGGCCCGCGCCGCCAGAACAAGGACGCGCGCTTCCCACTCAAAACGGCCTTCCCCAGGCAGACCGGCGACCAGGTCGAGGCGGTAGGCGCGATATCCGCACTGGGCATCGAACACCGGTGTCCCCGCCAGCCGGGAGATCAGCCAGGTGGTCGATGCGTTACTGAAGCGCCGGTGCCAGGGCATCGCCGTCCCGCGCCGTGAGCGGCTTCCGGCCAGAATCCCCGTATCGCGCCCCGGAGCTGCGGACAAGAACCCTTCAAGGTCCGCCGGGTCGTGTTGACCATCGGCATCCAGGGTGACCGCCCATTCCCAGCCCAGCACGTCGCGGGCATAACGCAACCCCGTCATGAGGGCAGCTCCCTTGCCCCGGTTCACGGCATGGCGGATGAGGGTAACGTTCTGCGGAGCGCGCGCCTCCACGCAGGCCGCCGTGTCATCGCCGGACCCGTCGTCCACCACCAGAATGGGGGTGCCTGGCACGGTGACGGCAAGGGCGTCCAGCAGCCGGGGCAGCGACCGCCCCGCCTCATAGGCGGGGATCAGAAGACCATGGGGACGGGACCGGAGGGGAGAGGGCATGATGACCGAAAGGTAAATGTTGCCGCACCTGATGCGGCACGACACGCCTCCCAGACCGACATGGGAATTGAAAGCACGCCATGGCACGGGATGTCCCCGAAAAGGCGTGAGGTCAAGGGCATCAGACCGCTTCCGTCAGCTCCAGGGCGTACCGGCCCTCCGCATGCGTCAGCACGACGCCTCCCGTCAGCAGGACATGCCCCCGTTCGTGCAGGACGCGCAGGCCGGCCTCGGGATTTTCACGGTGCCGGGAATGATGCTCAAGCAGGATCAGCGCGGAAGCTTTCCCGCTCGACAACGCCTTGCGCGTCTTCCCCCCTGTCGCGGCCTCGCGAAACTCCTGGAGCCGC
>CAYQFG010000014.1:0-3610 GCA_964416695.1 uncultured Bifidobacterium sp. | reverse complement strand
AGGAAACGTTCATCCGACAGGTTGAATATCAACGAGTTCCGGAGGCGAATCCCGAAAAGTCCCTGGAACAACCGGATCAGGAACGGGGCCAGCAACCGTTTGTCGCCACGGGCGGTCAGAATGCCGAAGTCGCTGCGGGTTCCGTTCGTCAGAATGGTCTGGATGATGGTCCGCGTATAGCCGACAGGCTCGCCCTTGACAAGCAACCCCACGTCCCCGAAATCCCGGAAGTCATAGAACTCCCCTTCCCCCAATACGTGGGTGGTGAACTGTGCGGGTGTGAGCCGGGCGACTTCGTCGCCCTTCCCCCCCATGACCCTGACCTGAGCCGCCGTGCGGATCAACGTGTCATCGAGATCGAAAACATGGATGGAGCGACGGGAGAGCGGTTTTTTCACGGCCGGAAATTAGGAATTGCGGTGGGTTCTCCGCGGGCAGCGGGTCCGCACGCGTCCTTGTTCCGCGCTCGCCAGGAGGTAAGCGGATCTTCCGGGCTCCTCTTTGGGACCTTCTTCCGGGTCCATCTTTCGGACCCGGAATTCTAGTTTCCTCCCCGTGTTCACCCCCCTGTGCAAGCTGTTTTACCTTCTGCAACGCAGACCCGGGTGGCTCGTTGCCGCTGCCCTGGCAGCCACCGCCCTGGCACTCATCCCCCTGCGGAAACTGGAGGTGCGCGCCTCCACCGCCGACCTGCTCCCGCACGAGTGGGAAAGCGTGACGGCCTGGAAGGATTTTGGCCGCAAGTTCGGGAGCGCGGGACATCTGACCGTGGTGGTGCATTCCCGGGAGCCGGCACGCAACCTCCGGGTGGTCGAAGGTCTGGCCACCGCCCTCGCGGACCACCCGGACGTCAACTTTCTCGAATATCGCACCGAAGCGGACTTCTATCGCCGTCACAAATTGCTGTACGTGTCCCTGGAAGACCTGCATGAGGTGGAATACCGCGTCAAGTCGGATTTCTGGGCCCGCAAGCCGGTGCATAATCCGTTGCTCGCCGACTTGCTGAGCGCAACGGAAAAGGCCGGCGATACGGCGGCGGCACGGGCCGGAGCCCATGCCGAGGGGTTCGAGGATCTGGAGGCCAAATACTTCGGGCGGCTGAAGGAACTGATCGGCTCGCCGGATTCGACCACCCTGGTGCTGCGCATCTACCCTTCGTTCGATGTCTCCGACGTGCATGCATGCCGCGCATTCGTCGCCGCGGTGGACTCCGCCGTTCGCCGCGTCACCTCCCCCGCCCCCGACACGCGGTTCTCCCCGGACGGTGCCGTTCCGGACATCCTGCTCACCGGTGAAGTGGTGCGGACCATCCAGAACGAAGGCAAGCTGTTCAGCCGCGTGCTGGGCAGCACGCGCATGGCGATCTATCTCTCGGCCGCCCTGCTGCTGGTCAACTTCCTGCGCTTCGCGGCGGGTGCGCTGCTCGCCCTCATCCCCGTCACGATGGCGGTCATCTGGACGGCGGCGCTCACGCATCTGTGGCTCGGGCCTCTGGGCATCGTGACCGCGCCGCTCAGCCTGCTGCTGATCACCCTCGGACTGAGCGGCACCGTGCATCTGCTGGCCCGTTACTCCGAGGAGCGCCGCAAGGGACTGACGGCCAGCACGGCCTTCGAGACCATCACCCTGGAAACGGGACCGGCCCTCGCCGCGGGACTGCTGACGCTCGCGCTGGCCTTTCTGACCTTTCGCGCCACCGAATTCCAGGCCTTGTCGGACTTCGGCCTGGTCGCAGGGATCGGCATGGTCAGCACCGTCGTGGCCGTGCTGGCCGTGTTCCCGGGGCTTTTGCGACTTGTGGAGCCCACGGGGTTGCTCAAGCCCTTGGGCGCACGCCTCTACAACCGCCCCGCTCCCGAGCACGCATTCACGCCGTTCCGCCACGCGCGCGCCTTCCTCGTGCTGGCGGCCCTGTTGACTCTGGTCCTGTTGCGTCACGGCCCGCAGTGGCGCTTCCTGTATGACCTGGACGCCTTGGGCTTCACACAGGATCCGAGTGCGCGCGCCGATAGTCTTCTCCGGGCGGCCGGAGAAGACTTGCCCACACCCGCGGTGTTCCTCGCGCCCGACGCCGGCGTCGCGCTTGAGATCGCCCAGATCCTGAGAGCGCGTCAGGCCACGGACTCCCTGTCGCCGGTGGGGGACGTGACGACCTTGCGCGACTTGTTGCCGGCAGGGCAGGCGGCCAAACTGGCGGTCATTCGCGAGATCCGCGGCGCTCTCACCCCCGCCGTCATCGCCCGCGCCCAAGGGCCGCTCCGCGCCAGCCTGGAGTCCCTGACAGAAAACTGGCCGGAAAGGCCTCTCGTAACCTCTGATCTTCCAGATACTTATCGTCGAAAGTTCACAGGCCCCGTCACAAGCGGCGACTCCACGTCCGGACCAAGACGTCCCGTGCAGCCAGGGGTCTTCACGTATGTGTTCCCGGCGCGGGACTCCCTGCAGGAAACCAATCTGCTCGCCTTCGCCCGGGAAACCCGTTCCGTACGGACACAGGACGGGCGCATCTGGTACGCCGGGGGATGGCCGGTGATGTACGGCGACCTGGTCGAACGCATGCTCCCGCAGGCGTCCCGCGCCATGATCGTGGGCCTCGCGGTGATCTTCGGAGTGATCTGGCTGACGATAGGATCGTTCCGAGGCGCCCTCACATTGATCTTTCCGGTTCTCGCAACCCTTTTATGGACGTTGGGTTGCATGAAATGGCTCGGCATCAAGATAAACCCGTTCACGTTCATCGCCTTCCCGGTCGCCCTCGCCTTCGCGACCCTCCACGGCCTGATCATCCAGCACCGCTATGAGGAGGAAGGGCGCGGCTCACTCCCGCTCGTGCTCCGCCGCGCGGGTCGGAGCGCCCTTGTCGCCACCGTGGTGGCCGCGGCGGCTTTCGTCCCCATGGCCTTCTCGGACCATTACGGCCTGGCCTCGCTGGGCCTTACCGCGCTCATTGGCCTCGCCTGCAGCCTGGCCTCCACCCTGCTGTTGCTCGGAGGGCTGTTCGGGGTGTGGGAAGGCCGTAAAACCCGGAAACGCTAGTCCCGGAACCCCCTTGCCCGACGGCACCGGAGGCGGGCGCGTGACCTCCTCCTCCGCCCCCCCGCCTCCTCCGCCTCCCCCATTTTGTCATGAGCCCTGAAAACCCCGGATCCATCCTGCCTTCCGCTCCGGCCTGCCTGTGCCACAAAGGGCTCCCGTGCCATCATCCCCCGGATTTTGCACATTTGCGTGCCCGCAAAACCACGTCCATCCTTTTTCCCACGGAATCACATGCAGAATTATCGCATCGCCGTACTCGCCGGCGACGGCATCGGTCCCGAAGTCATGGAACAGGCCGAGCGCGTGCTCGCCGCCACCGCAGAAAAGTTCGGGTTCACCACGACCTTGACCCACGCCGACGTCGGCGGCATCGCCATCGACAACCACGGTGAAGCGCTGCCCGCGTCGACCCTCAAGGTCTGCGAAGAGGCCGACGCGATCCTGTTCGGCTCCGTGGGCGGCCCGAAGTGGGAGCATCTGCCCCCAGCCGTTCAGCCCGAGCGCGCCGCGCTGCTGCCGCTGCGCAAGCACTTCAACCTGTTCTGCAACTTCCGCCCCGCCAAGGTGTATCAGG
>CAYQFG010000013.1:27109-35045 GCA_964416695.1 uncultured Bifidobacterium sp. | reverse complement strand
TAAGTTTTCGCCCCTGCTTTTCAACCAAGGTGTTGCCATGTATTCGGTGATTATTTCCGGCGGATTCCAGCACAAGGTCACCCCCGGTGAACGCGTCAAGCTTTCCAAGCTCAGCGCCCCCGTGGGCGAGGTGCTTACCGTGACCGACGTCCTGCTGTTCGCCAACGGCGCGGACATCAAGGTCGGCGCGCCCAAGGTCGAAGGTGCCGTCGTCAAGCTGGAAGTCCTCCAGCACGATCGCGGTGACAAGATCCGCGTTTTCAAGAAGAAGCGTCGCAAGCGCTACCGCAAGACGCAGGGCCATCGCCAGCACTTCACGGAAGTGATCGTGCGCGAGATTTCCTGTGACGGCGCCTCCGCCGTGGCCGATGACGTTGTCGTTCAGCAGGCCCGCAGCCGTGCGGCCGCCCTCGAGAAGATGAAAATCCAGATCAAGAAGCCGACCCGCAAGGAAAAGATTGCGGCCGACGCTCAGAAAGGTTAATGCTCCATGGCACACAAAAAAGGTGGTGGCAGCACCAATAACGGCCGCGACTCCAACCCGAAGTATCTCGGCGTGAAGAAGTACGGCGGCGAATCCGTGATCGCGGGCAACATCATCATCCGCCAGCGCGGCACCAAGGTTCACCCCGGTGCCAACGTGGGCATCGGCCGTGACCACACCCTGTTCGCCCTGGTGGACGGCGTGGTGTCCTTCGAGACCCACAGCAAGACCGCGCAGCGGGTCAGCGTCCGTCCCGTCACGGCCTAGCTCTGACCGGATCCTCCCAAAACTTTCGGCCGTCCGGTTCACCGTGACGGCCGATTTTTTTAGGATCCGGGGGCCCGAACCAGCACCCGAAACGGCCCCTGAATTGGCCTCCTGAAACGCTCTTTGGTATTCTGTGCCCCATGAACCCAAGGGAAGCCGCCTCTCCCTGCCCGGAGAGGCTTTTTGCGTGATGACCAACCGCCACACCCCCCGGATCCTCCGCTTTTTGCGCCGTGCCTTTGTGGGAGCCGGCAGTGTCTTCCTCATGCTGCTTCTCGCCGGGTGTCCCACCGACGGTCGCCGCGACACCTTCGATTACCTCCGGTCGCCGCTGAATTTCCGGATGGATCCCGTGGGCGCGGATCATCCGTTCTGCCTTGATCCCGACCAGCGCATGGGCCTGACCGAACAGGAGTGCCGCGCCGCATCCAAGTACCGCCTGCGCTGGGAACGTCCCGAAGACACCGTGGGGTTCAGCGAGTACCGCGTCTACGTGGACACGACTCCGCCGGGAACGGAGTTGCCGTGGAACGAGGTCCGCGCGGCGCGGTCGCTGGCCAGTTTCATCCTTGAGGGCCGTGCGCCCCCCAGCGACAGCATCATCTTCGTGCTCGCCGATTCCGGGGGACTGGGCCGCATCCTCTCGCGCACGGTGCCCGGCCTCGTTCCGCTGGACACCACCGGCCGTTTCGACAGCACCGGCCGCCTCGTGTTCGCGGTGACCGCCGGCTATCGCGAATCCGGCATGGACGGCACGCCGGCGATCACGTGGGCCATCACCACCGACCGCTTTCCGCCCTACCCCCTGCAGCCGGCCTTCACTCCCCAGGCCACGTCGCTGACGATCGAATGGGACAGGCCGCGCGACCCGACGAACTTCTTCGAACCGGGCGCGGATTCCGGCCTCATCCGGGCCTATTTCCTGCGCGTGGTGCGCGGCGGCCTGCTCGGCGCCAATCGTCCGGGCGATACGGCGGGGTTCCGTCACGTGACCGTGACGTATCACGCCGGGGGTGTCGACCGCACGGCGGACGTCATCCGCACCGACTTCCTGTCCCTGCGCGGCGCCCCGGGCGTGCTGTTCCGGCTCCCGGATTCCCTGCGCGTCCAGAACCGGCTCGCCCGCGTGGCGGCGGACAGCCTCCGCGTCACGCTCTCCGGATTTCTCCCGCAGGACACCCTGGACATCGGCGTGTGGGCGATGGACTCCGCCGGCAACGTCAGCAGCGACTCCAGCATCAGCGCCGCCACGCGCATCCTGCTCACCGACACCACGCAGCCGGTCAAGCCCGAACTCAGCGTCCTCTCCTCCGACCGGAACGGATTCGTGTATGCCTTCACCGCGAGCCGCGACCTGGTGGAATCGGGGTCGGGCCTCATCCCGTCTCCGCAACCCAACGCCAACATCCTCGAATACCGGATCTCCCGGACGGTCCTGACCGATGGAGCCGCCGGAAGCCGGGACACCGTCATCCAGATCCCGCCGGCGTGGCGTGACAGCACCGTCTTCACCGATACCGCCCGCCACCTTCCGCCCGGCACCCCCTACCGGCTGGTCATCCAGGCGGTCGACTCCACCGGACACCTGTCCGAACCCGACTCGCTGACCATCACGACCTCCACCGTCCGCTTTCCCGGCGCCGACAGTCTGGCCACCTGCCCGCCGGGCTTCGTCGCCATTCCCGGCGGCCGTTTCATGCTCGGTGATACCGCGTCCGTCGCGGGCAGCGATGAACGTCCCGTCCGTTCGCACGTCGCCCCGTCCTACTGCATCGAAGCCCTGGAGCACCGCGACGGGGCGGGCGCCTTCGTCACCAACGTGACCTGGCAGCAGGCGCACGACGCCTGCCGCGACATGGCCGGCGACCGGCTCACGCCCGCCGACAGCACATGGCTGTGCACCGAAGCCGAATGGGAGCGGGCGTGTGAAGGCGCCGAGCCGGATCTCCCGCTCGCGTACGGCATGCAATCCGAGCGCCGCACGCCCGGAAACGTCCGCTACGCGTGCAACATCGGCACCGCGGATTCCGCCATGGCACTGTCCGCCGCGCTGCGCGACCCCAGCTGCATCAGCTACGACGGCGCGCTCGACATGTCGGGCAACCTCGCCGAATGGGTGCTCGACCCCTACACCACACAGTACCCCGCCATGCCCGAATCGCTCAGCCGCGGGGTTCCGCACACCACGCCCGCCGCCGGCTCACGGCGCGGCTTCCGGGGCAGCAACTACCTCAACCCCAACGAAGCGCCCGCGATCCTGCTGTCCCGCGCGCGCTGCTCCAACCGCAACTACGCCGCGCAGTCCCGGCCCCGTCCCATCCCAGGCTGCGTCAGCACCGGTCCCCAACTGGTGGTCACCTACAACAACGTCAACAAGCCGCCCCGGTGCCTGCCACTGCCGGAGGGAATCGCGGCCACCGACATCGATTCTCTGGTCCCGGCGCGCGACAGCACGCAGATCCTCGTCCTGCTGCGCGGCGAGCCCACTCCGCAGGTCTACACGCTGCCGCACGACACCGCGTACATCGCGCAGGGCCTGCGCCCCATCTCCGCCGCCCTGACGCGGCAAACGCTGGCCATCGTCACCTTCCGCAACGACCTGACGAGTGAGACCATCGTGGACACGCTGCACACCGCCGGCCTGTTGAACGCCCCCCCGGCGACCCAGGAAGCCGTCTTCCGCCGTGAAGCGGCCCCCCCCTGGTCCGCCGTGAAATCAGGTGATCAATACCAGATCACCTACCGCTACGCCCACGTGCAAACGCGCAGCGTCCCCGCGAAGGCCTACTACTCGAACGCCGCCATCGGCTTCCGGTGCTGCAGCCGGCCCCGACCGGCCCCCTGATCCGCGCCGCCCCGACAGCGGCTCCCGTCACCCGCGAACATCTCCCGGCGGGCGCAGTCCAGGTGACGCCTTCCAGATCTTGCGCGCCAGCGCATTGCTCAACATCGGCTCCACCTCGCCCTCCGGGATCCACGTCAACTCCGGCGAGGAGGTCGTGGAAGCCGGTGATGAGGAGGATGAGGAGGATGGGGGGGCATGCCGCGACGCACGCGTCGCGGGGCGGGCGGCCGCGCGCAGGACCTCCACATCGTATCGCGTGTTCATGATGGTGTGATGCAGCGCGGCCGGGGGGTCGGGAAGGCCACCGGGGGGCGCGTCGACCTCCCATCCCGGATAGCGCGCCCGAAAGGCCGCCGGCCAGTCATCCGCCTCTTCGGCGAGAAACAACGGGAACATCCGGTGGCCGGCGAGAAAGGCGCCGCGCGGCCTGGTTTCGGTCAACACCGCACCGCCCGCAGAGGCCACCACGGCGACGGCTTTCACGCGCGTCAATTTCACGCGGGGTTTGGCGGGCGGCAACACGGTCGTCCACCCGTGGGCCCGCGCGGCGCAGACGCCCGACAAGGGGCAGACATCGCAGCGCGGCGCGGCGGGCACGCAGACCAGGGCGCCCAGTTCCATCAAGGATTCATTCAACGCGCCCGGGTCCGCGAACACGCCATCCTCATCCGTCTCCCGCACCGCCGCGGGCCCCCCCGCGCCGCGCGCAGGGGCCGGCGCGCCCACATCGGCGTCCGCGTCCGCGCCCACCCACAGGCGCGCGAGATCCCAATACAGGCGCTTTTCCCGCGCGCCCGTGCCGGGCAGAAAGCCCAGGCCCTGCAGGCGGCTGAAGACGCGGACAACGTTTCCGTCGAGAAGGGCCGCGCGCCGGCCGAAGGCGAGGGAGGCCACCGCCCCGGCGGTATACTCGCCGACACCGGGAACCTCCCGCCAGGCGGAGGCCTCCACCGGCCAGACCCAGCCTTCAACCACCTTCCGGGCCCCCTTGTGCACGTTGCGCGCCCGCGCATAATACCCGAGGCCGGCCCACGCCCGCAGCACGTCCTCGGGGGCGGCTTCCGCCAGGGCGCGGACGTCGGGGAACGTGCGCATCCACCGCTGAAAGTGCGGGATCACCGCCGCGACGACGGTTTGCTGCAGCATGATTTCGGCGATCCACACCGCGTAGGGAGAACGCTGGGGCGGCGACGGCATGCGCAACTCCCGCCGCGCCGCCGCGCCTGCGGGAGCGGTATACGGCGCCCGCCAGGGAAGGTCGCGCGCCTGCGCGGAGAACCACGACAGCAAGGGCCCCCGGCAGGCATCCCAGCGCGCGGGCGCCCATGCCGGGAGGTCGTCCCAGGGTGCGGCCAGCACAGCGGATGGGTCCGTGAGGGCGAACGAAGACCCGTCGGAGGGAGGAAGGGCCGGGGTCACGGGCCTGGTTGAAGAGGGAGGGCGACCCGGACGACGTGGTGCCGCGGAAGCGGACGCAGAACCGGAAGCCGCGGAAGCCGCAGCCGCAGTCGCAGAGTCAGACAAAGGGATCCGATGCAGGGGGTCTGTACGGTGTGAGGTCACGTCGGGTCGGCCTGGGGGAGTCGGGGGAGTCGGGGGATAGGGGGCAAGGTCGTGGACACTGTGGAACTGTGGACGGCGGGGATGGTGGGGGACGACGTGCAGGCATGGCGTGACGGAAGGTGGTGTCGCCATGACGGGCAGGGCGAACCGTGCGCGAACACGGTCCCCTCGCGCGCGCCCGGGGCGGCGTCAAACGGCTTGCGTCCGATCCGTCACGCAAAGGTGAGGAGCGCGGCCGCTTGAGCTATTATTGATGGAGAAGGTAGCATCCGCCACCGTCTCGCCCACTGCATGCACGCGTCCACGCGCTCCGTCCTCCCGTCGCCGTTCCGGCTTGCCGTCGCCCTCCTCTGCGCGGGGCTGGCTGCGGGCGCGGCCCAGGCGGACGGCGTGCGCCCCCAGCGGTTCGGCCCCTTTCTGCAGCAAAGCCTGATCGCGCAGGGGAATCCTGCCGGGTACGACCGGATTTATCCCTTCGGGGCCTACAACCTGCAGGCCGGGTGGATGGAACCCATCGCGGCCCTGCCCTGGCCGCTGTTCCGCGGAAGTTATCTGGAAACCCAGGCGAATGCCACCGTGTCTCCCTACCAGGCCGACTTCGGCATCGCGTTCAATCTCAAGCCCATCCGCTTTGTGGAAGTCGGGGTGGCCTACAACCGGTTGCTCTTTCCCAACACGCTCGCGGGTTTCAACTTTCCCGACTCCTCGGACAAGACCGTCCTCCCGGAGCGTTCACGCTGGCAACCGCCCCAGATTTTCGGTGTCGACCACCTCACGGCCGCGGGGGCGGACATCTTCACCTACCAGGCCAACGCCACCGTCAATCTCGGCCCCCTTCAGCTGCACGGGGGCGGTTCCTACAGCATGTGGGCCGTGGACACCCGCTCGCACGACCTGGTCCTGGAATACCGCAGCGGCTTCCTGATCCGGCGGCAGGATCGCATCGGCAACGCCCATGCCCAGATCCTGGTTCGCCCCGATTCGGGCATGGGCCTGTTGGGATTCAAGGCCAACGGCTTCGGCCTCCGCAACCAGATGCACTGGAGCGTGCAAACCGGGCTGGGACAAAACCTCGTCTCGGCGGGTTTTTCGGGTTTGCAGGGCAGACGAAGCGGCGGGCGCATGTACCGCGGCCTCGACGGCTGGATCGGCTACTGGACGTGGCATCCGCAGTTGAACGACCAGAGCGCCTGGCAGAAGCTGAACCTGAGCCTGCAGTGGACCTGGAACATCCAGATCCTCAACCTCACCGATCACTAGCACCCGCACCACGCGTCGTCAGGGGAGCCCTGGCGCGGGTCCTCCGGCTTCCCAGTGCGGCTCCGCGAAACGACGCGTCGCGCCCCCTGCGGCATCGGCCTTGTCCCGCGCCGCCTCCTGCCGCAATACCGTCAGATACAGGCGCGTCGACGACAAGCCGTCCGCCGCCGCGAATACGATCTCCGTGGGAAACGCGCCCGCGGGAGTCGTGACGTAACGCCCCACGCGCATGGTCTTGGACGGACGCGCGCCGTTTCCCGTAAACACAACCTGCCGCAACAGGGCATCGCGTCCGATGACGGCTTCCAGGGACGCGTACAGGGTCGCCAGCGCACCGCCGGGCGCCAGCCGGAGCACCACGGCGGAATCGTGTTCGCGCGCCCGTTGCGCGCCGCGATGGCCGTCGAGATAGCCGAAGGGCAGGCGCGCGAGATCTTCGTAACTGATGTCCGGCGAGAAGGCCGGTTTCTTCCGCGAATACGGCGCCAACCGCCGCAGACGGCCCGACACGCCTTCGCGACCCCATTGTTCGGCGCCGTCGCCGCGACTCCACCACTCGAAACCGTCGTCGGGTCCGCGCAAGGTCAGGCGCCTTTCGCCCGGCCCGGGACCGGCCTGGAACACGCCCCTCAAGGTGTCGCGCCCTCCCAGAAAGGACTCACGCACGCAGACGACCTCCGCCGTGAAGGCTCCCTGGTGGTGGTGCTCCTTGGCGCGTGCGAGCAGGAGCGCCGCCGGGAGATCGTTCGGGATCAAGGCGATCGTCTCCGGTGTCTCTTCATAGGCCGGGTACGCGCCATCCTCCTGGGCGGCCAGATGCACGGCGGTCATCAGGAGCAGGACCGCAACAAGGCTCCGTCCGCGGCGCCGGCGGAGCGCAGGCAACGGCAGGGTGAAAAAAGGAAGCAAATGTTTCATCGTCGCGGAAGAATCGTGATGCAGGAACATTCGTGACAGGAGCGTGAACGGACTCTTGGACTCACCGGAAGTCACCGCTCCTCGGTCGCAGAGTCGGGCGCCTTCCTCCAGTCAAGAGAATACAAGGTGCCCGCACGATTCCACAGGGGCTGAAGCGGAATGCCGGCAGTGTCGGGGGCGAGACGGACGACGACAGGAAATGCGGAAGGAGATTGGGGCATGCGGCACGGGGCACGGAAGAACGAGGGGCGCGATGACCATAAAGAGCCGGATCGTTTCGCATCGAGGAACCCTTGATTCCATCACGATCAACGGGCCGCGAACACGGATCACCGGTCACCGATCGCCGGTCACCGGTCGGGAATGCGGCAGGCTGTCGTGCCGAGGTGCCGTGGTACGGAGTGGAGTGGCCCCGCAGGAATGTTTCCGGACGCGGTCCGCAATGAGGTTTGTGGGGGGCTTGTCCGGGGGGAGGCGACCGCCGACCGTCGGATCGTCGGACAAAGGAAGTCGCTGCGGGGGGGCCAGTCAGAAAGGCCTTCGACGGACCCTTCGACACCGACGGGCCAGTCGACAGAAGCATTTGACCGAAGCATTCG
>CAYQFG010000013.1:8096-27009 GCA_964416695.1 uncultured Bifidobacterium sp. | reverse complement strand
GACCGAAGCATTCGCGCCGGTCGGTCGGATCGCGGTCAGGAGGTCAGGGGGGGACTGTCAGCCGGTGGCGGAAGGGGTGAGATTTGAACTCACGGTACAGTTGCCCGTACTTCAGTTTTCGAGACTGATGCCTTAAACCGCTCGGCCACCCTTCCGAAACACCGGACGGCGAAGAGTAGAAAAAGTGAAGGCGGAGCAGTAGACTCGAGAAGGAAAAACCGCCGGGGAAGCGGCGGGCGTTTCGCACGACTCCTTGCCCATGTCCCGTGCAAATGCTACGTCCCGGTCAGAACAGGTTTCCACGCATTCATGAAGCTTCAGGACCCCGGCGCAACCGGCGACCCGTCTCCCATCCCGCCCGAGACGGAGACATTTTTCCTTTCTCCCGCATCCCCCGCGGGCTATGCAAACGCGCCTGTAGACCCCCAGGGCGCGCCACTGACGGTCACTTCCTGTTGGACGGACCGTCTCGGCGCCGAGGTTTTCGAGAACGGCGTGCGGTTCGCGGTGTACTCCGAACACGCCGACGCCATTCATCTCGCCCTGTTTCCCCCCGGTTCTCCAGAAGGCGGTGACCCGTATGCGGTACTCCCCCTCCCCGACTGCCGGAGCCACGTCTTCATGGGGTTCGTGCCCGGAATCGGCCCCGGATGGCAATACGGATTTTACGCTGAAGGCCCTTTCGACCCCCGTCACGGCCATCGCTTCAATCCGCGCAAGTTTCTCCTCGACCCGTATGCCCGCGCCCTGACCGGACGTTTCCGCAACGACGAAGGCATCCTGTGCGGTCATGTTCCCGGCGCCGGGCTGGATGCCGACCTCATGCGTGACCATCGCCCCAGCCACGCGGGCATGCCGCGGGGGGTGATCGTCGCGGAGACCTTCGACTGGCAGGGGGTGGAAGCGCCCGTCATCAACCGCGACGATCTGGTGATTTACGAAGTGCATGTGCGCGGCTTCACCCGTGATGCCTCCTCCGGCGTGGCCGCGCCCGGCACGTTCACGGGTCTGGTTGAAAAAATCCCCTATCTGAAGTCACTGGGCGTGAACGCGGTGGAGTTGCTGCCGGTGCACGCCAAGTACAGCGAAGACCTGCTGCAGGAACGTGGGCTTTCCAACTACTGGGGTTATAACAGCGCGTCGTTTTTCGCCGTGGAACCCTCCTATGGGACCGGACGTGCGCCGGGTTGCGAACTCGACGAGTTCAAGGCCATGGTCCGCGAACTTCACCGTGCCGGTATCCTGGTGTTGCTCGACGTGGTCTACAATCACACCGCCGAAGGCAGCGAACGCGGCCCGACCCTGTCGCTCCGCGGCCTGGACAATCGCTCCTACTACGCGCTCACGGGCCCGGAGGACGCCCCCGCGCGCTATTACCTCAATCATACGGGTTGCGGCAACACGGTGGACTTCGGGAGCCCGCCCGTGATCCGTCTGGTGATGGATTCCTTGCGGTACTTCGCCGCGGAATTGCGCGTCGACGGCTTTCGTTTCGATCTCGCGACCGTGCACGGGCGGCGCGGTTCCCGCGACTTCGCGGCCGACGCCCCGTTCTTCACCGCGGTCGCCCAGGATCCGGTCCTCAACCGTACCATCCTGATCGCCGAACCCTGGGATGTCGCCGCGCACGGAACCGGCCGTTTTCCCCGCAACTGGATGGAATGGAACGACGATTTCCGTGACATCATCCGGCGGTGGGTGCGCGGCGACCACGGGTTGCTCGGAGCCGTACGGGAAAAGCTCGAAGGTTCTCCGTCCCTGTACGCGCCCGCGCGCCGGGAACCGTGGACGAGCGTCAACTTCGTCACGGCCCATGACGGCTTCACCCTGCGCGACCTGGTCACGTACGGACAGAAACACAACCTCGCCAACGGCGAGGACAACCGGGACGGCAGTTCCGACAACCATAACTGGAACTGCGGCCACGAAGGCCCGGGAGGCGGTCCCGCCGTGGAAACGCTGCGCATGCGGCAGGCGCGCAACCTCCTCCTGCTGACACTGTTCGCACGCGGGACGCCCATGGTGCTGGGCGGCGACGAATTCCTGCGGACGCAAGGCGGCAACAACAACGCGTATTGCCAGGACAATCCGGTTTCATGGTTCGACTGGACGCTGACGCGACCGCCATCGGAAGAATCGGAAGGATCGGAAGGCGCCGCCTTCCTGCGTTTTACCCGCGAGGCGATCGCCTGGCGACGACTCTGCATGCCGCGCCCGCCTGCACCCCCCCGACACCGCGTCTGGGAGCGGTACTGGCACGGGTTCACCGCGGCGGGCAAGGCATGGCCGACCGACCAGATTCCCAGCGACCGCCATGCGGCGCTTCTGATGCACGCCGCTCCCTCACACGAGGGTTGGCGCCCGGGTCCCCAGGGTGATGCGGGTGATTCCGGAAGTTTGCCGCTTTACCTTTTGCTGAACGGAGAGGACGAGGCGGTGTTGTTCTATCTCCCGCTTCTGTCCGCAGGCTGGGAATGGCGGCGTGTGGCCGACACCTCCCTCCCCTCCCCGGAGGACATCACACCCGCCGGCGAGGGCGCCCCCCTTGCAGAGGCCGATCGCTACCCGGCCGGGCCGCGTTCCCTGGTCCTGTTGCGGGCATGCGCCCTGAATCCGCTCGGCCCGGCCTTTCCCACCCCCTGACCTTCATCTCCTGCACCACCTTCGTGACCAGGCACTGATGGCCGACAGGCGCGCCGATCGCTATCTTGTTCCGATTCCCAAGCGGCTTTCCCCAACCCGCGCGGCGCGGAACTTTCGTCCGCTCACGGTGAACGTCCGCGTCGCCAGGAACCACACATGAAGATCGTCATCGTCGGTGCCGGAGAGATCGGCACATACCTGGCCCGCATCCTCGCGCAGGAACACCACGACATCGTGGTGGTCGATACCAACGCGGATCATCTCCGGCGTGTGGGGGAAACGCTGGACGTGCTCACGCTCGAAGGCAGCGCCACCCGCATCAAGACCCTGCAAAAAGCGGGCGTGGACGGGGCCGACATGATCATCGCGGTCACGTCTTCGGAGGAAGTGAACTTCGTGGCGTGCATGCTGGCCTCCAGGCTCGGTGTGCGCAAGAAAATCATGCGCGTGCGCGATCCCGAATTCCTCTTCGCCAAGGGGCCTGCGGGGGCGGCCGATTTCGGCATCGACCTCGTCATCTACCCCGAAGGCATCGCCGCGATGGAAATCGTGCGCCTGATCCGCCGCTCGGCCGCCACGGAAGTTCTCGACCTCGTGGACGGACGCATGCAACTGCTGGGCCTGAAGGTCGATCCGGGTAGTCCCCTGATCGGCAAAAAACTGCAGGACATTCCCCAGCCCAAGGAAGGCTTTTCCTATCGCGTGGTCTGCATCCTGCGCGGCGTCCAGACGCTGATCCCCAAACACGACAGCATCATCAATCGCGGAGACCAGATCTTCGTGATCTCGCGCAGCGAAGCCGTGCCCCAGATGCTGGAAGTGAGCGGGAAAAGCGCCGCCTCGATGAAGAAGATCATGATCCTCGGCGGCGGGGAGATCGGCCAGTGGGTCGCCCGCGAGCTTGAGAACGAGGTTGAAATCAAACTGATCGAGTCGAGCCTGGAGCGGTCCCAGAAACTCGCGGTCAGCCTGCGCAAGACGCTGGTGCTTCACGACGAAGGCAAGGACCTCGATCTTCTGGTCAGCGAAGGCATCACCCGCATGGACGCCTATGTCGCGGTGTCTCCCGACGAGGAGGGCAACATCATTTCCTGCCTGATGGCGAAGCACTTCGGTGTGAAGAAAACCGTTTCGCTGGTGGACAAGGTCGATTACATCCCGTTCTCCAACGCCATCGGCGTGGATGCGCTCATCAACAAAAAACTGTCGGCGGCCACCGCCATCCTCAAGTTCATCCGCCGCGGCGAGATCGTCACGGCCGCCACCCTGCACGGCGTGGGCGCGGAGATCATCGAACTGGTCGCGCAGCCAGGGTCGCGCATCACGAAGAAGCCCGTGGGGAAACTCGGATTTCCCGACGGTGCCCGCATCGGCTGCATCGTGCACAACGATCAGGTTTACATCCCCGTGAAAACCAGCGTCGTCCACCCGCAGGACCGCGTCGTCGTGTTCACACTGCCGAAAGCCATCCACGACGTGGAAGGCCTGTTCCGCTAAGCGGCCTCCCCTCCATGTATTTCCGTCCCGTCCTCGGTCTCCTCGGTTTCCTGCTCATCATCGTGGGCTTGCTGATGCTGGTGCCCCTCCCCTTCGCCGACTGGGCAGGCGGGCGCCTGGCGGGCGGAGACGCCCTTCCGCTCCTGCTGTCGTCCGGGTTGACCGTCGCGACGGGAGTGGCCCTGTGGTTCGCCTTCAAAAACCAGCGCCACACCCTCCGCAAACGGGAAGGGTTTCTCGTCGCCGCCGCCGGCTGGGCCGTCGCCTCGCTTTTCGGGGGGCTGCCCTACCTGTTCTCCGGCGCGATCCCGTCCTTCACGGACGCTTACTTCGAAACCATTTCCGGCTTCACCACCACCGGCGCGACCATCCTGACGGACATCGAGGTCCTTCCGCGCGGCCTGCTGCTGTGGCGGTCCCTGACGCAATGGTGCGGCGGCATGGGCATCCTGCTGCTGTCGATCGCCATTCTGCCCATGCTCGGCGTGGGCGGCATGCAGCTGTTCAGCGCGGAGATCTCCCATGTCACCCTGGAAAAACTCACGCCGCGCATCAGCCAGACCGCGCGCATCCTCTGGCTCCTGTACTGCGGCCTCACCGCGGCCCAGGCCCTGCTGTTGCTCGTCGGCGGCATGTCGCTGTACGACGCCCTGGCCCACGCCTTCGCGACCGCGTCCAGCGGCGGTTTCTCGACCAAGAACGCGAGCCTGGGCCACTTCGCCTCCCCGTTCATCGAGAATGTGACGATGGTCTTCATGTTCCTCACGGGGGCGAGCTACGCGCTGCATTTCCGTGCCTTGCGCGGCCGCAGCCTCATGCCCTACGGTCGCGACAACGAGTTCACCTACTATGCGCTCGCGATCCTGCTGGCGGCGGCGCTGGTCTACTTCGGCATCCCCGAAGGCATGCATCCCGACTGGTGGAGCCGTGCCCGCGCCGCCCTGTTCCAGGTGGTTTCGGTGATCACAAGCACGGGATTCATCACCAGCAAT
Organism: uncultured Bifidobacterium sp.; assembly: GCA_964416695.1. GTDB lineage: Bacteria > Fibrobacterota > Fibrobacteria > UBA11236 > UBA11236 > UBA11236. The sequence goes on along the minus strand of CAYQFG010000013.1, from coordinate 21,877 downwards.
TACGACTTCTGGGCCCCCGCCGCGCAGGTCGTCCTGCTCGTCCTGATGGTCCACGCGGGATGCGTGGGCTCCACCTCGGGCGGATTCAAGGTCGCGCGCATCCTGCTCCTTTTCAAGATCGGGTTCACGGAAATCCGCAAGCTGGCCCATCCGCGCGCGATTTTCGTCACCCGCTACAACGGCGAGGCCGTATCTCCCGACATCATCGCATCCGTCCAAGGATTCCTGATCGCCTACATCGCCATCTTCGCGACCTGTTCGATCTTGCTCTCCGCGCTCGGCATGGACATCCTGAGCGCGGGCAGCGCGGTGATCAGCGCCATGAGCAACGTGGGGCCCGGCCTGAACAGCGTGGGAGCCGTGGAGAACTACAACCACGTGGCCGGCGCTGGCAAGTGGCTGCTCTCGTTTTGCATGCTGATGGGACGTCTCGAATTTTTCACGGTGCTGGTCCTGTTCTCTCCCAGCCTGTGGAAACGCTGACGCGCAGACGTCAAGGAAGCGTCGAGAAAACGTGGAGGCGCGAACCGGCCGTCAGGACCCGGACGCGTCCCGCGGCCTGAGAAAGACATACCCGGCCACGGCAATCATCGCCGCGATGCCGGCCAGTTCGATCACGAGATTCTCATAACGGCCGTAGGGAAGGCGATCAAACAGCCAGCGTCCGGCCAGCAGCATCGGCGCGAGAAACAGCGCCGACCCCATCAGGGCCTTGCCGCGATCTTCCGGAGCGAGCTTGCGGCCGCGGCCGCGCAACCATAAAAACCCGGCGATCATCAGGATCACCACGGCGAGTCGTTCGTTCTGCATCGCCACAATGTACCTCCCGCTCGCCCCGCTGAAGCCATCCGGCTATTTTTACCGGCATGAAAACCTCCCTTAAGGCCCATGCCCTTACCCACCATCCCCTTTCCTTCCTCCGCACACTGCTGTTTGGCGCCACCCTCGTCGCCGCTCCGCTCGCCATGCCCGCGCGCGCGCAAATCACCACGCCGGAAAACGGCTTTGGCATCGGGTTCATGCTCGGTACGCCCACGGGCCTGAGCGCCTCGCTCCCCATCGGCGGGACCAACGCCTTCAACGCCACGTTGGGATACGATCTCGGCGGCGGTCCCAACCTGTACATGCAGGCCGCCTACGTGTGGATCGCGAAGGACATCATCCCCGTGGACGTCGGATCGGTGTCCGCCTACTACGGCCCGGGCGCCTTCGTGTTCGCGTCGCGCGACGCCGCCCTCGGCATCCAGGTGATCGGCGGGATCGACTATCGCTTCGCCACCGCCCCCGTCCAGGTGTTCCTCGAAATCGGCCCGGGCATCAATCTGCTGCCCGATACCCGCCCGCATGCCTCGGGCGGACTCGGGATCCGCTACTACTTCTGAAGTCTGTCCCGTCGCCCCCAGAGTGTTGACAGGTTGTGGGAAAAATGCGCAATTCTCATGATATCAATGATTTAAGGTGTTTTTTGGGGGGAAATCCATTCCGGGCTTTCAACACCCATGTTGATTAACTCCCGGAATGGGGGTATATTCAGGCCTCCCGCGGTCGTCTTGACCTCCCGAGGTTCGCCATGAAATGCCCTTACTGCCAGTGCGATGAAGACAAGGTGGTCGACTCCCGCGCAAGCCGCAGCGGGAAGGCCATCCGGCGTCGGCGCGAATGCCTCGAGTGCGGCAAGCGCTACACCACCTATGAATATGTGGAAACCACCCCGTTCACGGTGGTGAAACACGATGGTCGTCGCGAACCCTATGATCGCCAGAAGGTTCTGGCCGGCATCCGCATGGCCTGCATCAAGCGTCCCGTTTCCAACGAGCGTATCGAGCAGATGGTCGATGACATCGAGAACCAGATCCAGACCAGCGCCGACGGTGAAATCAACTCCAAGGCGCTCGGCGAACTCGCCATGAAGCAGCTGCACCAGGTCGATGAAGTGGCCTACGTGCGTTTCGCTTCGGTGTACCGCAAGTTCAAGGAAGTGAAGGAATTCATTTCCGAGATCAGCGTCCTGCAGCAGACCTACGCCTGACCCCGCCGCGCGCTCCCGTCGGCCGTAAGTGCCACCGGACCGCCCACCGGACCGCCCACCGGACGAGGACGCGCGTCAGCCTCCGTCAGAACCGCCCTTTTTTGGCTCCGCGCAGCAGCGACGAGATCTGCTTTTTCGTCAGCTCGTTTTCGACTTTCTTGCGCTTGGGCGCGCAATCCTCGCACAGGGGCACGTACTCGTTGGAAACCGACACGGCGCCTTCGGACCGGCCGGTCTCCGTGATGTGATAACGCAGCGTGAGTTTTTCCTGCTTGCAACGGTAGCAGGTCGCCATCACGGGAACACGTTCGCCGCTGGAGACCTTTTCCTTCGCCTTGTCCTTGCGCGAGATTTCGTAAGCCCGGCTGAGCGAGTTGTTCTTGCGGAGAAACCGGTCGTGGAAATCCTGATCTTCGGCCATGGTTACCTCGGGTTGACTGAAACGCTCCGTCCCGCCCGCCGAGGCCGGCAGGACTCCCGGGGGGACGTCCCAGAAAGTACTTACTTCACACCCGCACAGGACGCGGAGCGCGGGCCCCGCGTTCCCCCCACCTCTCCCCGCTTCCGGTTTCGGCAGGAGAATTGAAGACGTTTTTCACGACGGGAACAGGTCGTCAAGCCCGAGCAAATCGTGAACCGTATTCGACAGCAACACGCGGCCGGTGGATGTGAGCCGCAGGGGGTGCACATGCAAGGAACGCTTCTCGCCGGAGCCGCGACGATGCGCTTCCAGAAAGGCGTCCACCACGGGATCGAGGTCGAGCACCGACACGCGATCGGGAGCGGACGCCGCCAACAACCGGACACCGTCATTGTAGTCCGCGGCGGCGGCGCGCGCCGGAGCCGGCAGAAAAGCGGTGCACACCGTGGTCAGCGCCACGCGGGCCCTGGTTTTGAGCAGCAAGAGTTGCAGCAGGGCACCCAGCTTCTCCAGGGATGCCTCGGGCGGACGTTCTTCCGCCATGTCCGCGGTTCCCAGCCCGATCACCACGAGATCGGGAGCCTTCCCGATCAGCGCCGGCGCCACGGGCTGCGCCGCCTCCACCGTGAGTTGTTCGTCGCCCAGATGATACGACTTGAAGGCCGCGCCCGGCCGGCGCGTCACCAACAGCTCGACGACCGCCTCGCCATATCCTTCAGGAGGACACAGCAACCCGTCACCGAAAAAAACGAGGTTCTTCAGAAATGCCTCCGCACGAAACTGGTGGGCCCACTCCGGCTTGAACGGAGGACCGGGCGATTATGAGTCGCCTGCTCTAACCAACTGAGCTATGGGCCCGCGACGGGGAAAGATAGATCGCGGACGTCCCGGGCAAAGGGCAAAGGGCAAAGGGCAAAAGGTAAAGGGCGGAGAGCGGAGGGAAAGGGATGAGGAACGGGAATGGGGAATGGGGAATGGGGAATGAACAATGAACAATGAACAATGAACAATGAACAATGCCCCATCAAACAGGGCCGTGTTGATGATTCGTCTCCGGCCTCATCGTGCTCCACGCGCGCGCCGCGATTCCATGCCTGCGGCGGGACATGACCTGTTCGCGCCACGATCTCATTCCCGGTCTCTTGGGGGACGACGCGCGGTCCGCCCTGCGCCGTCCTCCACTCCCGACTTCCTACTTTTCTCCCATGATGTTCGATCTGTACTGGCGCCTGCTGGGGCTTCCGCTCTCACGCTTCAAAGGTGTGGTCACGGACGCCGTTCCGTTCTCCCTGGTGGAGACGGGCCTGTGGATCGGCGTGACGGCAACGCTCGTCTTCCTGCTGGCATGGTTGCCCGCACGAGTGCTTTCGGAAAGGTCGTGGAGCCGGTGGTTGAGGGCCCGCGGCGTCCGCGCGGGCGCGTTCGCCGTCGGGCCGGTTTTTCTGGGGGCGCTGGGACTTGGTCAGGGGGCCTTCCCCGGGAGTCTGGCCCCCACGGCGTGGCGCACGCCGCTCGCGGAGCGGCTTGATGCGGCCCCCCTGCCGCAGGAGGACTTCCACCTGTGGGCCTCCGCACGCGAGGCCCGTCTGCGCGCGGCATTCTCCGGAGACGCGCCGGGCGCGCAACGTTGGCGCGCCTTCCAGGGCGTGACCGAACGGGAGGTCCTCGCGGCCTGCGACACCAGCTTGAACACCGTTCTGGCCTCCCTTGGTCTTCCCGCAGGCCGCACCGTGCGCGCCTACAAGGACATGGGGCCCTGGACCACCACGATGGGGCTGGTCTACGGCGGCCCGGCCTTCCATGATCCCTTCTTCGGTGAGATCGCCATCGTCCGGGACGAAGACTTGCCCGCACCGCATTATTGGCGCCTCACGGCGGCCTGTCACGAGGCGGCGCACGCCAAGGGCTTCACCCGCGAGATGGACGCCGAGATCCTGACACAGCTGGCGCTCGCCCGCCACGCCGACCCCAGCCTCCGGACGCTGGCCGACGTGCATTTCCTGCGCAAGACCGGTCTGGTCGTGGCCTGGCCCGAAAGCCTCGTCGCCGAGTCGCAGCGGGTGCGGGCGCAGCGGAGCGCGGTCGAGCGGACGCAGCCTGTCGTGCGCGCGCTGCGGTCCGCCGCACGCAGGCTCAGGTTCCAGAACGATGCCGCCAAATACGGCGCGCGCGCGCCCGAAGAGGCCTGGAATCCGCGCCATCCGTTCTTCGCCACCGTTCACCACGCCGCAGGCACAACCGCAGGAGAACCGCCGCATGGCCGCGAACAAGGCCCGTAACGGGCGCAAACCCCGCGGGCTCGGGCTGGTGCCCGCCCGCCCGCCCGAATTCCCCGTCGACGAAGAACTCGACCTTCACGGCATGGCCGTGGACGAAGCCCTGACCGCCGCGGAATCCATGCTCAAACGGCACCGCAGCGGTGCGATGCTGCGCATCATCCACGGGCACAGCAATCGCGGCAACGACTCCATCCGCACCAACCTGCACCGCGCGCTGAACAGCGTCTGGAAAATCCGGGTGAAGCGCTACCGCACCGACTTCCACAACCCCGGCGCCACCCTGATCGAACTGGCCTGATTCCCGGCCCGCAGGAGAGGACGAACGGTTCCGTTCAATACCAGAACGGACCGTACCGTGTTCCACATGCTCCGGAACGCGGTTTTATACGGTCATATGACCTTAAATGGCTATAATTCCGTGCCGGATTTCCTTTTTTTAACCCGCACACGGGATGGATTTTTCATGACGTTCAAAAAGAAAGTTCTCTGCATCGGAGCCGGTTACGTGGGCGGCCCCACCATGGCCATGATCGCCCGCAAGTGCCCCGACTACAAGATCACGGTCGTGGACATCAACAAGGCCCGCATCGACGCCTGGAACAGCCCGAACATCCCGATCTACGAACCGGGCCTCGACGAACTCGTGTTCGCCTCCCGCGGCAAGAACCTCTTTTTCTCCACCGACGTGGATGCCGGCATCCGCGAAGCGGACATCATTTTCGTGTCGGTGAACACTCCCACGAAAAGCTTCGGGGAAGGCGCAGGCAAGGCCGCCGACCTCCAGTACTGGGAAAAGACCGCCCGCCAGATCCTCGCCAACTCCGATGCCGGCAAGATCATCGTGGAGAAGTCCACCTTGCCCGTGCGCACGGCCGAGGCCATGGAAAGGATCCTCAACTCCAACGACAAGGGCATCCATTTCGATGTCCTGTCGAACCCTGAATTCCTCGCCGAAGGCACGGCCGTGAAGGATCTGGAAGCTCCCGACCGCGTGCTCATCGGGTCGCGTGAAACCCCCGAGGGCATCGCCGCCCGCAAGGCGGTCGTGGACATCTACGCGCACTGGGTCGCTCCCGAGCGCATCATCGAGTCGAACGTGTGGAGCGCGGAGCTGTCCAAACTGGTGGCCAACGCCTTCCTCGCGCAGCGCGTCTCCTCGATCAACACCATTTCCGCCCTGTGCGAGAAGACCGAAGCCGATGTGGGCGAGGTGGCCTACGCCATCGGCACCGACAGCCGCATCGGCCCCAAGTTCCTCAAGGCCAGCGTGGGCTTCGGCGGCTCATGCTTCCAGAAGGACATCCTGAACCTGGTGTACATCTGCCAGAGCTACGGACTGACCGAAGTGGCGGACTACTGGGAGTCGGTGGTGCGCATCAACAGGTGGCAGCAGACGCGTTTCGTGAAGACGATCCTGTCGAACCTGTTCAACACGGTGGCGGGCAAGCGGATCGCGCTTTTGGGGTTCGCGTTCAAGGCCGACACCGGCGACACCCGGGAATCCCCGGCGATCTCGGTGGCGCGCGGCCTGAGCGAGGAACGCGCCGACGTCGTCGTGAGCGACCCCAAGGCGCTGGACAACGCGCGCCTCGACCTGAAGGATCTGGGCGAGGCCATCACTTACGAAGCCGACCCCTACAAGGCGGTGGAAGGCGCGCATGCGGTGGCGATCCTGACGGAGTGGAAGCAGTACAAGGAACTCGACTACGCACGCGTGCTCAAGGCGATGAAGAAGCCCGCCTTCATCTTCGACGGCCGCAACATCCTCGACCACAAGGCCCTGTTCGACCTCGGCTTCAACGTCGTGCCCATCGGCAAGGCGTCGCTGCGGCACGTGTAGAAGGCCTTCAGGGCCCGCCGCGTCTGGCGCAGGCCCTGAGTAAAACCGGCTTCATAAAAAGCCGCTCCCTAAAAATCGACTCCATAAAAAAAGAGGCTCCGGGTAACCGGGGCCTCTTTTTTTATGGAGTGAGATCCCCGGCAAGCCGGGGATCTCGGAGTTTACTTCACCGTGGGACGAACGATCTCGCTGGTCTTGCCGTCGTTCACGGCCGAGACGCGCACCATGTACACGCCGGCGGCCACCGCACGACCCGTGGAGGACACTCCGTTCCAGGTCACTTCACGCGCGCGGTCCTTCGAAGGATTCACGGTCTTGGACCACACCGTGCGGCCGTGGATGTCGGTGATCGACATCGTCAGCGCGCTGGTGCTCTTCATGGCCTCTTCGGTGAGTGCGAAGGTGTAGGGCTTGACCGCCCCCGACACGTGGATCGCGAACGAACCGGCGAGGCCCACAGGGGTCACCGCCGCCGAAGGCGCCGACGCCGGGCTCTGACCCACACCATTCACGGCGATCACCGTGAAGGTGTACGCCGTACCGGCGGTCAGACCCGTCGTCACCGTGCAGTTGGTGCTGGGAGCAGCAGCATAGCAGCTACCACCCGGGGTACCGGTCACGTAGTATTCGGTGATCGGCATGCCACCGGTGTTGGTGGGAGCCGTCCAGCTCACCTGCAGGGCGAGCGAGGTCCCGCTCGCCTGGACCGCCTTGACGTCACTCGGAGCCGCCGGAGCACCGGCCGGAATCACCGCGGCAGACGCCTGCGACGCGGGGCTTTCACCCACGGCGCTGACAGCCTTCACCGTGAAGGTGTAGCTGGTGCCGTTGGTCAGGCCGGTGACCTTGCAGGACAGCGGGCCTTCGGTCCAGGTGCAGGTCTTGGAGGCGTCGCCAACGGCCGTCACGACATATGAGGTGATGGGAGACGTACCGGCGGCGCCGGCGTTCCAGCTCACCGTGGCTTCACCGCTGGCCGCAACGGCGGACACGCCCATGGGGGCCGCCGGAGGGGTCCCCGTGACGACGGTGATGGTCAGGTTGTCCGTGACCGTGTTGCCACCGACGGTGGCCGTGACCGTGTAGGTGGCCGTCGCGGACGCCGCGGTGGGCTTGCCCGTGATGGCACCGGTCGAGGTGTTGAAGCTCAAGCCCGCAGGCAGGGCCGGCGAAATGCTCCATCCCGTGGCGGTCCCGCTGGTCACCGCCGTATTGGCCTGAATGTCCTGGTTCACCAGGTACGTGGCGTTCTTCGTGATGTAAGCGAGATCGGGTACGGGGAGCGTGACGGTCGTGCCCAAAGTGACGGCGCTTGCACCGCTCTTCTGGGTCTCATATTCCAGCTTCACCCAGTCCGCGCTGCGGTACACGTTGGCGATGCGGACTTCGTCCACCTTGCCGCGCAGGTTCCGGTCGGGCCATTCATCCACAGAACGCGCGATGTAATTCTGCACGCGGGTCACCGCGGTGGGCGTCCCGGTGTTTCCGGTTTGCACCTGGGCACCGTCAACATAAAGAACGGACGCGCCCTTGTTGTTGGTGGCGAGCAGATGAATCCACTGGTTCTCGTTGTTGGCGAGGGCTCCCGATGCGTGAATGTGCGCCGTCGGCGGCGGGACTTCGAAGGTGAAGTTTTTATCGCCGCTCCCCTGCTTGCCCATCCAGATGTTGTCAGTGTTGGAGCTGTTTCCAAAGGACAGGAACTGGTTCCAGGAGTTGTCCACATGCGTGCGCCATACCCACATGGAGAGCGTCACCTGACCGTCTTCGAAGTCGGCGTAGCCATCCCCGAGGTCGAAGTAATCCGACATTTGCTGGTCGCTCTCAAGGCTCCGCAGCGTGTCAGCCATGCCGATGGCGCCGACCTTGAAGGGGTTGGTGGCGTCGGTCAGGTTGACCGGCGTCGCGGCATTTCCACCCGCCACAGCGTTGGGACGCGGGGCGGTCGGCGTGGCGCTGTTTCCCATGTGCCAGACGCCGAGGAAGCCGTCGTCGGTCGTGAACACGTTGCCGGAGGCGCTGGGCGCACCCGAACGGTTCCAGTACATGCGGATCTTGGTGCTGGCGTTGCCGGCCACGTCGGGTACGCGCACCCAGATCGCGGCGCTGTTCGCGCTCCAGTGATCGATTTCGTAGGCGAAGGCCACGTTCCCGGTCGAATCGGTGAAGCGGATGTCCGCACCGCCGGCCAGGGCTTCGCTCAACACGTCCGAGCCCGAAGCTTCGTTGGTGTTCGTGAGACGCACCAGCACGGGGAAATTGGTCTGGCTTGTGGCCACGTTGGCGCCGCCATCGGTGCTGGTCGTGTTGACGGTCACCGTCCGGTACTTGGTCCAGGCGGCGTAAGGCTGGGCCTGGGCCAAGCCGACGCAAGCCGCAAGCGCGGCCACTACTGCGAGTTTTTTCATGTTCTCTCCCTTTGTTTGTTACGACCGGAAGCGTGCACGGTCACCGTGCGATCACCCGGCATTCTCTTAATATATCGTATCCAGCACGAATATTGGTGGAATAAATCGTTTCTTGACTGAATAATTGTATTACCCTTTTTTAACCTCTATTTAAAATTCCGCAAAAATCGCACACGCCCCTGAAACAGGGAAGACACGAAACAAGAGGCGGATGACATGCCGCAGGGGCCCGTCCACCGTCAGGACGGGCGCAGCTGACGAAAGAAAAACTCCACGGCGGCCCGGCCTTCACCCCCCAGATCATGACTGAAGGCATTCACGTACAGATCGATGTGGGCGCGCATCACGGCGGGCGTCATGTCCTGGGCATGGCGGGCACACAGGGCCAGCGCTTCGTCCTCATGCGCCCACGCCCACGCGAGACTGGCGCGGACCGCATTCTCCAGCACCGCACGCGCCGGTGTACGACCGTTTTCATCCGCACGCCGCAGCAAGGTTCCCAAGGGAATGGGCATTCCGGTTTCCCGCTCCCAGACGGCGCCGAGATCCGTCACCAGGCGCAAGCCGTCGGCGGCATACGTGAAGCGCATCTCGTGAATCACCACGCCCTGCGCCGCCGGGTCATCCTTGAGCGCCCGATACAACGCGTCGAAAGGCAGGTAGCGCTTGCGCAGAGACGCGGCGCCCTGCACCTGGCGCGTCCAGAAGTCCAGCAGGAAATTCGCCGTGGTCTGCTCGCCGGGAACCAGAACCTCGGCCTCAACGTTCCAGGGTTCACCGCCGGTCAGCAACAGGGGACCGCAACCGCGACCCAGCGCGCCGCCGCATTCCATCAGCTCATAGCCCGTACACGCGGGCACATTGGCATAGCTGACCTTGACCAGATCATAACGTCCCTCCCGGGCCTGCGCATTCAACGTTTGCACGTCTTCGAAGGCGAACGTCGCGGACGGCGCGGGCGTTTTGCCGAGCAGCCACCCGGAAAAAATGAACACGTCGTTGGGACAGGGCGAGATTCCGATTTTCATCATGACAGGTTTTCCCCGCCAATGTTCCGGATTCCCTGCGCCCCTCGAAAGGACGCGACCGGATGAGCGACGCCATCAACGCGAGGGACGGAGTGAAAGGGTTCCCCCATTCCGGCGGATAAGAGGTTCCGTGACATCATGAATATCCTTGTCCAGAGGGAAAAACAAAGGAAGGGTTCAGGGGGTGGAGGTGCGATCAGACCCGCGGGCCGCGCGCAAGGCGGCGTCGACCACCGCGCGCCCGTCGCGCGCCCAGAACGCGGCCAGTCGCTGCAGGGCGCGCGCCACGTTGTCGGGGCGCATGTCGCGCCGCGCGGCCATGTTGCTGATCGCACGGATTTCCAGCAGGGGGAGGCCGGCCGCGCGCGCCGCCAGCGCCGCCGCCGCGCCTTCCATGCTTTCGAAGTCGACGTCGAACAGGCGGCGGCGGCGGGCGCCGGTTTCGTCCGTGCCCGTGCATTGATTCACCGTCGCCCCGCGTCCGCGCCTCAGGCCTTCCACTGCAACCTCCGGCGCGGACAGCGGCAGCGGCGCGCGCACGCTGTCGTCGGCGAAGCCGTAAAGGCCCAACGGCTCGAACCCCTCTTCCCCGGGGACTTCCATCCCCAGATCGGCGAACACCTCCGAGGTGCCCAGCACGAGATCGCCGATCTCCCAACCACCACCCTCATACGCTCCCGCGATCCCGGTGTTGACGATCAACGCCGGACGATGGCGCGCGATCAGCGCGGGAAGATGCAGCACCGTGTGGGGAATGCCGACGCCGGTGACCACCGGAACCACCTGCCAGGTCTTCGCGGCCTCCTGCAGCCCGGAGGTCACCGCCAGCTCGCGCGCGGTGGCGGCACACACCAGCACCAGAACAGGTCCCGCAGGTCCCGCCGGTTGCGGCGTCGTCATGCGCGGCTCCCGCGGTGTTCGGGGCGCGGGGCGCGCCCGGCGGACGCGAGGGGGGCGTCCGGGCCCGGATCAAGCCATTGAAGGCCGGCTTCCACGCGCGCGGCCTCGGCCTCATCCCATACGGCCGGCAAGACGTGGAGGCAACTGGCGGCGGCGGCGGCGAGGGCCTGCGCCGAGGCCGCGCGGGCGTCGAGGCCGCGCAGCAGGCCGTCCGCCAGCATGGCCGTGACGGTATCGCCCGCGCCGATGGGGTTGACCACGCCCTCAAGGCGCGGGACGGCGCAGGCTACGGGGGCTTCGCCCCGGGGCGCCACCAGGGCGGGCCGCGCGCCGTCGGTGATCAACAGGGAGGGTGCCCGCGCTGCGGATCCGGGGGCAGTCCACGACGGCGCCAGCATCCGGTATTCCTCCGCGTTCACTTTCAGCCAGTCCACGCGGGAGAGAAGGTCGGGGGTCACGCCGGCGACGGAATCCCAGATCGTCAGGGCCGGCGAGAGGCGTGCCTGCGCGACGGCGAGCACGGTATCGTCCAGACCCGCAGGCACGGTGCCGCAGGTCAACAGGGCATCGAAACGTTCGTGCGGAAGAGCCGCCAGCAGACGATCGGCCAGGGTGGCGTCGTGGGCCACGGAGAACGGGGCGATCACCTCGGTGGCGCCTCCGTCATGCAGCAGCGTGGCACAAATGCGCGTGTGTCCCGCCGTATACGCGTGCACGCTGCGGATACCGGACCGTTGACACGCGACTTCAAGGCGCTGACCGTTTTCACCCGCCTCGCGGCCCGCCAATACCTGCCATAATGTCACGTCGTGTCCGCGCGCGGCCAGGATCTTGGCGACATTCATGCCTTTGCCGCTGGCAAGCTCCGCATAGGCCTGCGCACGATTCACTGCGTCAAGGCGAAGAGGCGGCATCGTGAACACCTGCTGCCACGCCGGATTCAAGCCCGCGATGAAGATTTTGGCCATGCTTCAAAGCTAGGATTTCGTCCCCGCTCCGGTTATAATAAGCGCGATGACCCGCCGTCCGGCCGCCACACCACAGCTCCCTGACCTGACCCTGGGCACGCGCTTCCCGGCTCGCTTGCTGAACGCGTTTCCGTCGGGGTGGAAGCGCCGCCATCTGGTGAAGGCGACCGGAGGAGAGCAGGAGCCGGAAGGCATCGCCTTCACCGAACACCTCCGCGCGACGCGGCGCCTCCTGCTGGCGTGGCCCGACCATGAAATCGAAATCCTGCAGGCCTTTCCGGCGGCACGCGCCCTGGTGAACGCGCTCCCGCCGGAAACGGAATGCATCCACCTGTGCGAGGCCGTGCATGCCCCGCTCGTTCAGGGACTGTTCCCCAACCCCGTGCTCACGTGGCAACGCGACACGCTGGCGTGGCATGACAAAGGCATGCACGCCCTGGTGGCGTCCCTGACGGCGTTCGCTCCCGATACGACCCTGACGTTCGCCCTGCGCCCTTTTCCGACCGTCCTGCAGGCCGCCCTGCGGGCCTCCGGCGCGCGGGCCCGCATCGGCTGGGAGCACGCGCTGAGCGCGCCTTTCATCAACACGCGCCTGCAGTCGGATGAGGCGACACCCTATGCGGCGCGCTTCTTTCAATGCCTCGACCTGTGGCGGTATGCCGGATTCACACCCCGGGGACAATGGACGTATCTGCAACCCGATATCGGACGCCACGAAAAAGCCCTCCGTGAATGGAGCATGCGGCGCGCCACTCCCGAGACCACCTGGCTGTTCGTCCAGGACGCGGCCCCGGTGAATGCCCTGGATGCCGTCCTGTTCGAAACCCTGCACGCCCACATCAGTGCGCGCGAAACCGGGCCGTTCACGCTGGGCGCGGTCCTGTGGAATCCCCGGCAAAAAGCCGTCGCGCGCCACGGACGCTGGCTGGACGCGCCGGTGTTCAACGAGACGGACTTTTCCGCACTGCTGGCCGCCCTGGACGGAGCCCGCGGCGTGATCGGCTATCACAGTTTCGCGTTGCACTTCGCGTCCCTCACCGACGTCCGCACCGTCGCCCTGCTGGGCCCCTATGAGACCCGCCATAATGCCTCGGGCCTGAATCCGCGGTTCGAGGCGGAGATCGCCTCTCCCTGAGCCCTCCAGGGCGTCCCGCGCGGTGACGCCCTCGGCCCGCCATCATCTTCCTTTGACGGCCAACGGTCATTGGGTGTGTCTTTGGCGTGTCTTGGCGCACGCGGGGAGGCGACCGGCGGGTCGGGCGTTTACAGGTATTGCCCCCACTTTTTGTGTTCGCCCACCTTCTTCACGAGTTCTTTCAGACGGGCGGTCTGGGACTTGTGCACCACCATCGTCACGCCTTCGTGATGGACGACGAGGAGATCCTTGACCCCGAAGGTGGCCACGATGCCCGAGTCCGAAAAGCAGGTCGTTCCCGTCGACTCCAGCTGAAGGGTCTCCCCCACCGCGCGGTTCCCCGCCGCATCGGCGGGGTGCAGGCGGTCGAGCGCGCTCCACGCCCCGATATCGTCCCACGTGAAAGCGGGAACCACCAGACGGATGGCATCCGCTTTTTCAAGAATGCCGTAGTCGATGGAAATGTCGGGGATGGTCGCGTAGATTTTTTTCAGCTTCGCCGCGAACGTCGGTTTTTTGGGGTCGAGGTCACCGGCCTTTTCGAAGGCGGCGGCGGTTTCCGGCAGATGCGCACGGAACTGCTCCCACAGGTAATCGACCCGCCAGGCGAACATGCCGCTGTTCCAGTAAAACCGCCCGGAGTCGACGAACGCCGCCGCCTTGTCCGCCGAGGGTTTTTCGTGAAACGCCTTCACGTCGCGCACAGGCAGGCCCCCCTCCGTGCGCGCGCCCGCGGCGACCTCCACATAACCGTACCCGGTTTCCGGACGCAG
>CAYQFG010000013.1:6068-7996 GCA_964416695.1 uncultured Bifidobacterium sp. | reverse complement strand
CCGCGGGTTTTGGTCTTGACCGGCTTCTCAAGGTTGGCGCTGACCACCAGGCGCGTCGCCCCCGTCTTGCCCAGCGCGCGGATGTTGCGCAGGGTGTCTTCAAGCATCGACTGCTTCGTGACCAGGGGCAGCAGCTGTTTGGGATGTTTCGCATTGCTGTAAGGCCAGAACCGTTCGCCCTTGCCGCCCGCCATCACCACCGGATGAATCATGTGCATTCCTTTTTTTCTCTTTCGGCCCACAGGGGCAAAACATTTGGGAAATCCGCGCGAATCCTGCGATCAACTGTGATCGCTCCGCCCGGACCGCCCCGGGCCTCCCCCCGCCCCCCTTTCGTCGGCGGAAGCTCTCCCCGAGGATCACAGAAAGCGGTTGGAAGCGGCTGGAATCCGCTGATCCGCCGGGATCCGCCCGGTTCCGCCAGGTTCCGCCGGAACCGGGGGAGGTGGGGGATCCGGGAAGATCAGGCTGCGCGGGCGCCGATCCGAAAATTACACGAATCCGGCCCGAATCACGGCCATCACGGTCATCACGGCCAACACAGCAATCACGGCCCCTCACGGCCCAGCACGACCGCCCGGCCCAGCACGCCTCCCGGAAACCGCCGCGCACGAGGCGAACAGGACAGCCTGCCTCCGTGATCGGATCGCCGTGCCTGCCCGGAAAAACCACGGGCCCCGCACGGACGATGATGTTATAATGTCAGCAGACGCTTGTTCCGTCCCGTTGCGCGGCCGGAACGTCCCTGAGGAGAATGCGCCGATGGTTGCCCCGATGATCAGTACCGGGCCGGGAGGGCATGTGGATTTCCACATGCACACCACCCTGTCTGACGGGCACCTGACCGTCCCCGCCCTGATCGACTATTGCGTCCGGCAAGGGCTGTCCGCCATCTCGGTCACCGATCACGACAACATCGACGCCTACGAAGAGGGCCGGGAGCATGCCCGGGCCGCAGGCATCGATTATATCCCGGGAGTCGAAATCAGTTCGTCGTGGAACGGACACGACATCCACATGCTCGGCTATCTCTACGAGCCCACCAACCTCCGTCTGAACCGCACCCTGGTGGGCCTGCGGGAAAAGCGGCGCGACCGCGCCCGCCTCATCGTGAACCGCCTGGCGGCGCGGGGCATAGAGCTGGACTACGACAAACTGGCGGCCAAAACCGACGCCGGCAGCGTGGGACGTGCGCATATTGCCGCCGCCATGGTGGAAGAGGAGTATGTCTCCAGCTTCCAGGACGCCTTCACGCGTTATCTGGGCACGGGAACCGAACTGATGGACGGCATCGAAAGCGGGAAACTCTCCCCCTTCGATGCCATTGCCCTTATCCGCGAGGCTGGCGGGGTCGCCGTCCTGGCCCATCCGCATCGCACCGCCCAGGACGACCTGATCGAATCCATGGTGGACCAAGGCCTGCAGGGCATCGAAGTCTATTGTCACAGCCATAACCCGGCGACTTTCCGCCGCTACAAGGACATCGCGAAACGTTACGGCCTGTTCTGTTCGGGCGGCGCCGACTTCCACGCGCCCCGGGAGGACGACCGTTATGCCCCCGGCAGCCTGAAAATCCCGGGGGAGGTCCTCGGGGCGCTGTACGCCGCCAAAGAGAAGGCCTGACCGGCCCCTGGCGGCGGCCCGCTGCGGTCCTCCTCGTCCTTCCGCCCGTCCGCCCCTCCTGTGTCCCCCTCTCCCCCTCCCCCCTTTCCTGCCATGGTTCCCGGCCCGGCGAACCGCCGTGCAGACCTCCCGAAGGCACCCTCCGGGGCGGGAACCACCCCACCCCCCCAAAAAATTGAAACTCTTTGTTGCAGCGGTTAGATTGCCGACCGGTTCCCGTGTTGCGTCCAGTCTCTTCGGGGGCTGAAACGCCACACGATGCCACGAAAAGCCGACCCCGACGAAACGCCGTTCTCTCGGTACTC
>CAYQFG010000013.1:0-5968 GCA_964416695.1 uncultured Bifidobacterium sp. | reverse complement strand
GCCACACGATGCCACGAAAAGCCGACCCCGACGAAACGCCGTTCTCTCGGTACTCTCGGTACTCTCGGTACTCTCGGTTCTCTCGGTTCTCTCGGTTCTCTCGGTACTAATAAGGCCGATTCAGTCATGACGATGCGCAAGGTACCGGCCCTTCAAGCCGTATTCGCAAAACTTTTCCGCCTATCCGCGGACAAGGAATACCTCCTGCACATCCAGTGGGAAAGCAACCGCTCGATTTCCCGTCCCGTATCGCCCTACCTGATCCGCAGCCTCGCCCTGCTCGCCCTCGTCGTGCTCGCCGGCATCGCAGGCGCCGCCTGGGAAGTCGGCAACTGGGCCGTACAGGAAGCGCGTTATCACATTGCCGCGAGCCGTCATCAGTTGCATCTCGCCAAGCTCCGTGAAATCCGCAAGGACCTGTCCACGGTGGAATCGTCCGTGGATCGCGCGTACCAGCAGGAGCAGCGCATGCGCGCGCTGTACGGCATCAACTACATGGGGAACTCCTCGGGCGCCTTCGGCGTGGGGGGCCGCACGCATCCCGACGCGACGGATGCGCTCCTCTCCCAGGGCCTGCAGGAAAAACTGTTCCACACGCAGCTGCAGGGCCGACAACTGCACGGCAAAATCGACTACACCATGCGGAACTTCCTGCAGATCAAGGAGTTCGTCGATTACCGCCACAACCTGTGGGATCACACGCCTTCGGTCGTTCCCGCGTCGGGCAACTGGACCAGCGGATTCGGCCACCGCGTGCACCCCGTGTATCGCCGCTACGCCATGCACAAGGGGCTCGACATCGCGGGAAACCGCTTCACGCCCGTGTACGCCACCGCCAACGGCGTGATCAAGGTGTCGGCCCGCGAAGGCGGCTACGGCAACCTCGTGGTCATCGACCACGGCAACGGCTACAGCACGCGTTACGGCCACCTGCAGCGCATCGTGGTGAGCCGCGGTGAACTGGTCAAGCGGTTCGACCTGATCGGCTACATGGGCAGCACCGGCACGGCCACCGGCGTGCATGTGCATTACGAGGTATTGCGCGACGGCATCCATGTCGACCCGGAGCGCTACATCCTCCCCACGGGTCTGGTGGTGGATTGAAAAGGGTTGGGGAAGCAGGTCGTCGGTCGCCGGTCGTCGGCAGCAGGTGGTGGTTAGGGCGTCCGTAAGAGTTCATCCGCGTGACGTGACAAGCACGAACCCGGACGCGCGCCTTGCTCAACGATTATTGAGTCAAATCAGAACTCCCCGTCGGCAATTCTTGTGGCTCAATAGCTCAGGCAGCAGCCCTCAATAGCTCAGGCAACAGCCGCATGGGGTCACTCAAGCGGGGTCACTCAAGCAGGGGGACCAATGCACACCCACTTTCCACAACAAAAAACCGCCTCCCGATGACGAGAGGCGGTTTAAAGAGTGGTGGGCACTGAAGGGGTTGAACCTTCGACCCGCTGATTAAGAGTCAGCTGCTCTACCAACTGAGCTAAGTGCCCACTGAGGCGGGAAAATATATCTCACTCGCAGGCAGGTTTCAACACTCGAAGCGCAAGTTTTTCAAAAAATCCTGCGGGTTCCACGTTCCAGGCTGCCGGCTTTCCCGACGCCCCTTCAGAAGGAAACCGTGGCCGTGAAGGACAGCGGTTCCGTGCCCGGCCCGATGGCGTAGCGGTTGGGCCGGTCGAAGTCCGACAGGGCGGCGTCCACCATGCCGTCCATCACGGCATAGATGTACAACAAGGCCGCGCCCCAATAGTACTGGTTGCGTTTGCGGCGATACATCGTACGGTCAAGTTCCAGCTGCGCCACGCCGCCCACGTAGCCTTGCGCTTCTTCCGCCCGCGCCACGGCGAGATCCCGGTTCAGCGCCTCGATCACCTCCTGGCGCGACCACGCCGACACCGCCGAAGCGCCCAGCGCCATCCACAACATGCCGAACTTGCCGTAACGCTCGTTGTACAACTGGCCACCGCCGGGGAACATCAACCCGTAGGCCATCGTCCGGCGCACGGAGCGCGCGGGGCGTGCGGGATCATGACTGCGCAGCGCGATCTCGAGGGCGTCGGCCATGCCGTAGAAGTGCAGGCCTGCGGCCCAGGCCAGCTGCGAATTCGCCAGGTCGGCGTATTGGCGGCGCAACGAAACGTTGCGTCGTGCCTGCCGGATCCACCCGTCCATTTCGGCGCGCGCGGCCGCATCATCGGGGTTTTGCGCCCAGCGCGCCGCGGCCGCATCGGCCGAGTCGAGATTGCGCGCGATCTCGCGACCGCGCAGGGGAAGATCCACGGTGTAGGTATACATCGCCACGCCCGCCAGGATGGTTTCCAGCCCCAGCAACACGGATCCGCGCACGGGATGACCGCTGTAGAATTGTCCGCCACCGGGAAACACCGCGGACAACCCCACGGTCAACGCGACCGGCAACGGTTTCTCGGGCATCCCCCAGTCGTGCACCGGCAAGGTGTCCAGCGCGGGAATCCCGGAGAGCGGCCGCTGCTGCGCCTGCACGGAGAAGACTCCCAGCGTCACCAGCAAGCCCAGCGCGATCGTTCCGATCGTTTTCGCCCGGACATGCAGGAGCGAACGAACGAATCTGACACGTGCAATGCGGCCTGCGAAGGACATGGGCAGAAAGGTAGTTGGTCAGGACACCGGGGTGCCATGCGATGCCCGGGATGGGACGGGTGGTTGGGTGGTTGGGGGAAGTGGGGGCGGGGACGCGGACCTCCGGCAATCGCCGGGAATGTTCCCGGCAGGCGCGCGCCCTGAAGGGCTGAGGGCCGTCGCCCCGTGGACGCGCCGGGTTCGAGACCCGGGCGCGCGCCCGGGCCCTGCCAAAGAGGTAAATTGCCGGCATGCGCATCGGCCTCATCAACATCGGCGACGAAATCCTCGCGGGCAAAATCCTCAACACCAACGCACGCGACCTGGCCTTGTGGGTTTCCGAACTCGGACACGAACTCGCGTTCATGCTCACCGTTCCCGACGGAATCGACACACTGGAAGAACCCCTGCGCCGCGCGTTCGGCACGTCGCCCGAAGACCGCTGCGACATGCTCATCCTCAGCGGCGGCCTCGGCCCCACGCACGACGACTATACGCGCCAGGCGCTCGCCCGCCACCTGAACGTGCCGCTGGAACGCAGTGAGGACGCCGTCGCCTGCCTCGCGCGTTTTCTCAGCATCAAACCGGACCAGATTCCGCCCGGACAGGCCACGCAAGTGATGGTCCCCCGCGGTGTGACGGCCTTGCACAATCCCGCGGGGACGGCCTGCGGCCTGGGCTTCACGGAGCGCGGCTGCGCCGTGTTCGCATTCCCCGGTGTCCCGCGCGAGTTCAAAACCTTGTTCGACATCCATTGCCGTCCGCTTCTCAACCGCGGTGACGCCGTCCTGTTGCGCCGCCGCGCCCTCACCTACGGCCTGTCCGAAAGCCGCCAGCGCGACCACCTGCGCGATTACGTCGTCCCTCCGCCGTTCCGTTACTCGTCCTTGCCCAACGCCACGGGCGTGACCATCGCCCTGGAAACCCACGCGCCGGCAGCTGAAGAAGCCCGCTTGCGCGTCGCGCTCGATACCGCGTGGGACGACCTGCTGGGACGCCTCCCGGCCGAATGCATCGTCTCGCGGGACGGGACCCCCCTGACCGAAACCGTGGCGACGATGCTGCACGACCTCAAGGCCTCGGTCTCCACCGCGGAATCGTGCACCGCCGGGCTCGTGGGCCACCTCATCACCACCGTGCCGGGCACGTCCCCCATCTTTCAGCGCGGGTTCATCACCTACGCCAACGAAGCCAAGCAGGAGCTCCTCGGCGTGCCCGAGGACATCCTCAAGACGTATGGCCCGGTGTCCGAAGAAACCGCCCGGGCGATGGCGCAGGGTTGCCTGGCCGCCGCGGACACGGATTACGCGATCTCGGTGACCGGTATCGCCGGACCGGAAAGCGACGAGACGGAGAAACCCGTGGGGCTGACATACGTGGGAATCGCCTCACGCCGCAGCGGGCGCATCACCGTCAGCCGCTTCATGTTCCGGGACGATCGCGACGGGAACCGGCGCCTGGCCGCCTACAACTCCCTGAACCAGCTCCGACTCGCCATTCTCGAGGATTTGGCCAGTTTCGAGGAAAAATAAATTCAAAAAAGCATTGCACAGGCGTGCAGTGTTCATTAGATTAGCTCCATCACATTCAAGGAGTGCCGCCATGAGCGAGAAGGCCAGCAAGAAGAACGAGAAGACCGCAACCAACGCCGCGAACAGCGAACAGAACGCCAACCGGAAGCGCGCCATTGACGCCGCCGTGGCGTTGATCGAAAAGAACCACGGCAAGGGCTCCATCATGTCGCTGGGCACCCAGGAAGCCACCGACATTCCCGTGATCAGCACGGGGTGCATCCAGCTTGACATGGCGCTCGGCGTGGGCGGTTTCGCCAAAGGCCGCGTCATCGAGATCTACGGGCCCGAGTCTTCCGGCAAAACCACGTTGACGCTGCACGCCATCGCCGAGGCCCAGAAGGCCGGCGGCGTGGCCGCCTTCATCGACGCCGAACACGCCTTCGACGCACTGTACGCCCGCCGCCTCGGCGTCGACATCGACAACCTTCTCGTCTCCCAGCCCGACACGGGTGAGCAGGCGCTCGACATTTGTGAAACCCTGGTCCGCAGCGGTGCCGTCGACATCATCGTGATCGACTCCGTGGCGGCCCTCGTGCCCCAAGCGGAAATCAACGGCGAAATGGGTGACTCCCACATGGGCCTGCAGGCGCGCCTCATGTCGCAGGCGTTGCGCAAGCTCACCGGCATCCTGAGCCGCTCCAACTGCGCCCTCATCTTCATCAACCAGCTGCGCATGAAGATCGGCGTGATGTTCGGCAACCCCGAAACCACCACGGGCGGCAACGCCCTCAAGTTCTACGCCTCCGTGCGGCTCGACATCCGCAAGATCGCCTCCCTCAAGGAAGGCGAAGAGGTCGTGGGGAACCGTACGCGCGTCAAGGTCGTCAAGAACAAGCTGGCCGCGCCCTTCAAGCAATGCGAATTCGACATCCTGTACGGCACCGGTATTTCCCGGGAGGGCAGTTTGCTTGACATGGCCGTCGAACTCGAGATCGTGCAAAAGTCCGGCACCTGGTTCTCGTACGGCAAGGATCGCCTCGGACAGGGCCGCGAAAAAGCCCGCGACTTCCTCCGCGAAAACAAGGACCTCGCGCTGGAAATCGAGAACAAGATTCGCGCCGCCCAGCAGAGCAATCGGAAGGAGACCGCTCCGGTCGCGGGCCAGGCTCCGGATTCCGAAGCCGACGAAGAGTGGAGCGACCTCCGGGTGGCAGGCGTCTGAAGCTCACGCCACCCTGCGGAGGTGTGCCCGCAAATCAGCTGAAATCAGTAATTTAACTCTCTTTTGCCCATCACTTTCATCGGCCTGCCCCGCTGGAATGATGTGTATATTCATGACATCGGCCTCCTCCCCCACCGCACATCGGATCAGGAACGCGGAGGCGGCCGGCAAAAGTTTCAGGTGGTCATCCCGAGTGGAGCCACCCCGCGGTCAGGAACAACGGGGCTTACCCGTCGTTCCGACCCCGGTGAGTGAACGGCTGACCGCAGCGCTCTCGTCTTCGAACTCGTCTTCGAACTCGTTTTCGAAACCGCGCTGTGCCCCGAGGCCCTGACCTCGTTCGTCAGCCCCTGTGATGGCGGGACTGCATACCGCGTGCAGCACCCCACCCGACATGACCCACACGGCGACCTGTCAAGCCGGCCAGGCGGCTCAGGCTGGTCAGGACGCTCAGGACGCCGCGATGCGGTGGGGCCACTGCGGATTCGTCCGTGCGGGTCCCAGACATACAGTGGCACAACGCCGGTGCGAGAGCAAGCGAGGCCAGGCGCCCGACGCAGCGATACTGACAAGTATCGCGAGGAAGGGCAACGACGCATCGCGACGCTCGCAGCCCGGCGATGAAGCCCGG
>CAYQFG010000012.1:19494-35158 GCA_964416695.1 uncultured Bifidobacterium sp. | reverse complement strand
GACGAGTTCTCCGCGCTGGACGAAATCATCGCCTTCAAGGAAGACGGAACCTTCGTCGTCTCCAAGGTTTCGGACAAGACGTTCGTGGGACAAAAAATCCTGAGGGTGGAAAAGTTCGACCGCAACGACACCGAAACCGTCTATAACCTGATGTATCGCGACGGGCGCGGCGGGCCGGCCATGGCCAAGCGCTTCCAGGTGGGAGGCATCACGCGCGACAAGCAATACGATCTCACGCGCGGTGCGGCCATGAGCAAAATCCTCTACCTCGAAACACAGCCGGCAGGCAAGGCGGACAAGGTGACCGTTCACCTGGTGCCCCAACCGCGCATCAAGACCGAGCTGCCCTGGAATTTCGAGGACGTGCCGATCAGGCCGCGCGGAACCAAGGGTGTCATCGTCACCAAACATGCCGTCAAAAAGGTGGAGCGCCTCAAGAAGGGTTGAAGTCGGAGGCGGGATGGTTTCACGCCGGCTCCGCCGGCTGTGAAACGGCGGTCTTTCCCTGTCGTCTCCCACGGGTTCGCGCGCACAGGGGACCCACAGGCGCGCAACACCCGGCGGCCCCGTTTTCCGCCATCACGGGCGTCCTCTTCCGGCAGCGTATCGCGCCCGTGATTCCTTCCCCCCATGCCTTTCATCGGAATGCTTCCCGATGTTTTCGCGATGTTTCCCCGATGATTCCTGCAACGGATCCTGAAACGTGCGCGTGTAATCTCCCGGTCGACTTTCCCGTCTGTATTTGAGATGCTGATTCCATGGCAAGTGCCACTCAACCAGGAGGTCTGACATGGGAAACGGACAGCAAACCCATGATCCGCATGAGCAGGATCAGGTCAAACATGACAAGGCGAACAGCATGAACCCCGCCCAGGGAGCGGCTCAGTCCAACACTCCGGAGCAGGCCGCCCAACCGGAACTGGAAACGGCCAACGCCGGGAAAAGCGGCAACCCGACGACGGGGAAAGGCAGTGTCGAACAGGATGACGAAGATGTGGGAGGGGATCAGGATCGCACACCGGAGCCCGAAATCACGCCGGTTGTCGATGAAAAATCGGAATGACGGCCCCGGCTGTGCCGGCTTCAGGGATTGTCCCGGACGGGAGATCCGGGAGATCCAGAACGACCGGAAGGATACGCCGAAACGGGACGTTTAAGCCGCGTGGGGTTCGTATCTTCCAGATATCCCGGGAGCGGGTCGCATCGGGATGCGGCCTGTTTCCGCCTGGAAACCACAAGATGAAACCTCAACCCTGATCACGGAGATGGTTATGACCAAGCCGAAACATGATATCGTGGTGCTCGTCGGAAGCCTTCGCAAGGAATCGCTGAACCGTCGCTTCGCGGAAGCCCTGGTTCGTCTGGCTCCCGCCGACTTTTCCTTCCGGTTTCTTGACATCAACCTGCCGCTGTTCAACCAGGATGAGGAAAACAACCCGACCGAAGCGGTCGCCCGTTTTCGCGAGACCGTAAAGGCCGCCGATGGCGTCGTCTTCGTGACTCCGGAGTATAACCGGTCGATTTCCGGCGTGCTCAAGAATGCGATCGACACGGGTTCGCGGCCGTACGGCCAAAGCGTGTGGGCGGGAAAGCCTGCGGCGGTGATGGGTGTGTCGGTGGGGCCTTTCGGCACCTCGATGGCCCAGCAGCATCTGCGCAATGTGCTCGCCCATCTGGACATGCCCACGCTGGGCCAGCCCGAAATGTTCTTTCATGCGAACGAGAGCCTGTTCGGTGCGGACGGCGCCCTCGGTGCGGAAGCCGGCAAGCCCGCACAGGCGTGGATGGACCGCTACACCGCGTGGGTGAAACGGCACGTTGCCTGATGATGCCGTAAAAGCGGCGAGCACCCGCACCTTGCGCTGAACCGGGGGGACGTCGTTCCCCGGCCAGGCGGAGCGGCACGCGATGACCCGTCACGGTTCTCGTCGTGCCGTTCCCTGTTGCGCATGGTGCACACGCATCGCCTGGAGTACGCGTGCGATACCCCGTGGTGCGAAGACCACGGGAGACAGATCGCTCACGGACGTCGATCAAAAAGGTCGATCAAAAAGGTCAGTTAAGAACTAACGGATGCCCAGTTCACCGGGCTCGTCGGTGGTGGGTACTACAGGAACGCCGCCTCCTTCCAACACCGCCAGCACCCTGGCCTTTTCAGCGGCCAGACGCTCGCCCAGCAGAACCTGTTCTTCAGCGGACAACTCTTCCCGTGCCCTGGAGAACAGTTCGCTCTCCTCTTCCCTGATGTGGTGTTCCACGTTTTCCTTGAGGACGGCGAGCTTTGCCGTCCACTCCTCGCTGTCCACCGGCATGGCGATCAAGGCCTGCAGGAGCATTTTCGCCACATTGTGTTCCTCGACCGCCTCGAAGGACAACGCCCTCACCCCGTCCCGTGATTTCAGGGCGGGATAGAGGACGGTTTCCTCCACCAGCATGTGAACATCCAGTTCCCGGCTGAGGGTTTCAAACAGTTCCGTCCGGCTCTTGACGCCGCGTTCCGTGGTGTGTTCCAGCTTTTCAAAGAGAGCGGAAACTTCCTGGTGATCCGCTTTCAGCATGACGAATGGATCCATGAGATTCCTCCGGTCAGGGGTAATGAGACGTTCACCCGCATGAGTCCATCCACGTCGTCATGCGGCCTCATTTAGCAGTCTACAACAAAGGAGGGCGCGGACGGGCGAGCCGTCCGGGCCGTAACGAAACGATACAGAATCGACAGATACGGTGCGGGAATCCGCGAGGCGATCCTCCTATGTTGATTCGTGATCCCCCGATACGGAAGGAGATATTCCATGGCCGATCCCGCGCATGATTCCGGCATCATCCTGAATGCAGCATCCCCCCGGGCATCCTTGTGGTCCGCCACGGCGGAAACCACACCGTTCGAATCCCTGGCCCACGATGAAGAGGCCGACGTGTGTGTGATTGGCGCCGGCATCGCAGGACTCACGACCGCTTACCAGCTCCTGGAAGCGGGACGTTCCGTCGTGATTCTGGAGGACGGGCTTCTCGGCGGCGGGATGACCTGCCGGACCTCCGCCCACCTTTCCGCCGTGCTTGATGACCGCTTTCATGAACTGGAACGTTTGCGCGGCCCCGCGGAGGCGCGCCTGGCGGCCGCGAGTCACGCCGCGGCCATCGACCTTATCGAAGAAATCGTCAGCCGGGAAAAAATCGGGTGCGACTTCAGACGCGTCGCGGCCTACCTGTTCCCCGGATCGCAACAGGCCCCCGAAGTCTCCGGGGCCGAGATCGACAAGGAACATGCGGCGGCGGAGCGGGCCGGGATCGCGGTGGAAAAACTGGCCCGCACGCCTGTTCCCGGATTTGGGGAGGGACCTTGTTTGCGCTTTCCGGGACAGGCCCAGTTTCATCCCGTCCGCTACATCGAAGGTCTGGCGCGCGCGGTGATCGCCCGGGGCGGACGGATCCGCAAGGCACATGCCACCTCAATCGAAGGTCGTGATCCGGCACGGGTGCTGGCCGGGGGGTACACCGTCCGGGCGCATCACGTGGTGGTCGCGACCAATGTTCCGGTCAACAACATGCTCGCGCTTCACCTCAAGCTTGCGGCGTACATGACCTACGTGATTGCCATCCGCATTCCCCAAGGCGCGGTGCCCGAATCCCTGTATTGGGACACCGATTCGCCTTATCATTACATCCGGGTCGCGAAGGAACTCACGTCGGCCTCACCGGGCGCATCCGGCGGGGAACCGGTCTCCGAAACTCCTTTCGACGTGCTCATCGTGGGCGGTGAGGACCACCGTACCGGCGAGGCCTCCGACGAGGACTCGCCACACGCCCGCCTGGAAGCGTGGATCCGTGCGCGGATTCCGACGGCAGGAGAGGTCATCGCACGCTGGGGGGGGCAGGTCATGGAAACCGTGGACGGCCTCGCCTACATCGGGCGCAATCCGGTCGACCACAACAACGTCTACGTCGTGACCGGAGACTCAGGCATGGGGCTGACCCATGGAACCGTGGCCGGCATGCTTTTGTCCGACCTGATCACAGGGCGGGACAACCCGTGGAAGGATCTGTACGACCCCTCGCGGGTCCCTCTGAAGGCGTCAGCCGAGTTCGCCCCCGAAACCCTCCATGCCATGGCGCGTTATGCCGACTGGTTCGCCGGCAGCGACATCAGGGAAGCCGATTCCCTGGAGGCGGGGCACGGGGCCGTGGTCCGCGACGGCCTCACGAAAGCCGCCCTCTATCGCGATGATGACGGCATTCTGCACGCCTGTTCCGCAGTGTGTCCTCATCTCGGCTGCGTTGTGGCCTGGAACGGACATGAAAAAACCTGGGATTGTCCCTGTCATGGTTCCCGCTTCGATCCCCTGGGTCGGGTCCTGAACGGTCCCGCCAACCGGAACCTCACGCCGTATGCCGACACCTCGGCATTGACCGGAGGCGATCCCGAACCGGGACGCTGACACACAACCTTGACCAGGGAGCATCATGAAAGCAGCATCCAGAAACAAAAAGATCCGTTACGCCGTGGTCGGACTGGGATACTTCGCGCAAACCGCCGTTCTCCCCGCCTTCGCTCACGCCCGCAAGAACAGTCAGCTGGCGGGACTGGTGTCGGGAGACCCGGTCAAGCTCCGGGAGATGGCGCGCAAGTACAAGGTTCCGCACACCTGGTCGTACGATGAGTACGAAGCGGCCCTGGACTCCGGAGAAATCGATGCGGTGTACATCGTGTTGCCCAACGACATGCACAAGGAGTACACGGTCCGTGCGGCCCGGAAGGGAATCCATGTCCTGTGCGAAAAGCCAATGGCCGTGACGGAACGTGAATGCGAAGCCATGTTGGCGGCGACCGATGCGGCCGGAGTGCAGTTGATGGTGGCTTACCGGCTGCACCTTGAAGATGCGAACCTGAAAGCCGTGGAGATCGCGCGTTCAGGGAAGATCGGCATGCCCCGCATCTTCAACAGCGTGTTCAGCATGCAGGTGCAGCCGGGAAATGTCCGGCTTGACGCCGAAAAAGGCGGCGGCCCCCTGTACGACATTGGTGTTTACTGCATCAACGCCGCCCGATACCTCTTTCAGGCCGAGCCGGAGGAGGTTGTCGCGTTCAGTGCGACGCGGACGGACAAGCGCTTCCGCGAAGTCAACGAGATGGTCTCGGCGATCCTGCGGTTCCCCGAAGACCGCCTTGCGTCTTTCACCTGCAGTTTCGGAGCGGCCGATGCCCGCGACTACGAAATCATCGGAACCGAAGGTTCACTGCGCGTCGAAGAGGCGTATACCTACGCCGGGGCGGCCACTCACGTGCTCACGCGCAACGGGAAAAAAAAGACCACACCGTTCAAAAAGAAGGACCAGATCGCCGCGGAGATCCAGTACTTCTCGGGGAAGGTTCTGGCCGGAAAAAAACCGGAACCTGACGGCCGGGAAGGTTTGGCGGACATCCGGATCGTGCGGGCTTTGCTGAAGTCACTGCGCAGCGGGAAACCCGTCAAACTGACCCGGTTCACAAAGGCACGACGTCCGCGCCTCTCCCAAAAGGTGACGCGACCACCGGTGAGGAAAAAGCCGAAGCTCGTGCGGGCCCAACCCGTCTCACCGGAATAAGACGGGGGCTCCGCGGACCGGGTTGCCTCCCCGGGGGCAACCCGGTACCCGCGCTGAACGCACTTCCTTGGGCCGGAAAACCGGCAAGGACACGGCTTTGACGCGGGACTTAACTTTCCGGGCATGGAACTGATCATCGCCACCATCATCTCCCTGCTCCCCATCATCAACCCCTTCAGCACCGCTCCCATGTTTCTCGCCATCACCGAAGGCGATACCGATGCGGAGCGCAATGAACAGGCGCGCAAAGCCGTGATCTACATGGTCTGCATTCTGGTGTCTTTCCTGCTGGCGGGGACGTTCATCATGAAATTTTTCGGCCTCTCCCTTCCGGGTCTGCGGATCGCCGGCGGCATCCTTGTGGCCGGTGTCGGCATGCGCATGCTCTATCCCAAGGACGACGTGGATCAAACCCACGAGGAGCATCATGAATCCCGCCAGAAGGCGGACGTTTCCTTCACGCCGCTGGCCATCCCCAGTCTCGCCGGTCCCGGCGCCATTTCGGTCACCATCGGTCTCACCTCCCTCGCGGATACCTGGTGGCACTACATGGCCATTCTCGTCGGCATTCTCATCGTGGCCGCGATCGTCTTCACCACCCTCCGGCTTTCAACCCGCATGGTTCATGTCCTCGGGGTCAACGGGCTGCACGCGATGACGAAAATCATGGGATTCCTGATCCTGTGTGTGGGCGTTCAGTTCGTCGTGAACGGGGTGGTCGCGGTCGTTACCGATCCCGTGCTGATTCATACGATCCGCGACGCCCTCCTCTGACCCATACCGGGCTCCCACCCGCTGTGAGGTTCCAGGCCGATCCTTGTATCGTACAAGAGCCGGCCCTCACCTTTCGTCACAGGAGTCCGTCATGTCACTTTCTGTCCAGATGCTCGGGTTCGTCCTCTGGTTCGCCCTTGTGTTTCTCGCTGCCGTGACCGGTACCATCGCGTCCCTGGATGCCGGCGCCTTTTATGGCGAACTCGTTCGCCCCGCGTGGGCGCCGCCGTCGTGGCTGTTCGGGCCCATGTGGACTACCTTGTACATCCTGATGGCTCTCGCCGTCTGGATCGTGTGGCGTGAGGGCCGCAAAAGGGGCATGCCCACGACGGGAGCCCTGACGCTGTTCGCGATTCAACTTGCACTCAACGCGCTGTGGAGCTGGTTGTTCTTCGCCTGGCGCCTGGGAGCCTGGGCTTTCGCTGAGGTGGCGCTGCTCTGGATCCTCATTCTCGTCACGTTGATTGCGTTCTGGCGCGTGAAACGCGTGGCGGGCATCCTGTTGATTCCGTATCTGGCATGGGTCACCCTGGCAACGGCGCTGACGTGGGCCGTATGGCAGGCGAATCCGCATTTGCTGGGCTAGCATGACGCTTGCCGTGACATTCCGTCAAATCCGGCTCAACAAATCAGGCTCAAATTCGTGTTCCACGATTTATTTGTTGTAATGCGAGCGGAAAGCCTACCGGTTCTCCGGTTCCTCGTTTAAGTTTTGTCGTTCATTGACTCCAGAATGAGGCGTGCCTGCGCGCGTCCTTCCGTCCCATTTACATGCAAACGTCTCCTCCGCTTTTCAATTTTCACACGACGGCATCCCAGGTCGTCATCGGACTCGAATTTTCCGGAAAACGCATCGTCATCACAGGCGGTGCCAGCGGGATCGGCTACGAAACCGCCCGCGCCTTGGCCAGCATTGGGGCGGAGGTCACCCTGGCGGTCAGGGATCTGGGGGCGGGACAGCGTGCCGCGGCGGAAATCACCGCAAAGACGGGGAACCACGCGGTAAGGGCTGCGCGTCTCGACCTCCTGGATCGTGCGTCCATCGACGCGTTCACGGCGGCGTGGGAAGGCCCGCTGAATGCCCTCATCCTCAATGCGGGCGTGATGGCACTGCCTGAACTGACCCTGACACGCGAAGGATGGGAAACCCACTTCGCCGTCAATCATCTGGGGCATTTCACCCTGGCAATGGGACTGCGAGCCGCCCTGGCCGCGGCGGCCACACCGGCCTGCGCGTCACGCATCGTCTCCGTGAGTTCGAGCGCCCACTTTTCATCGCCCGTGATTTTTGACGACCTGCATTTCCGATACCGCCGCTATCAGCCATGGCTGGCGTACGGCCAGTCGAAAACCGCGAACATCCTGTTCGCGGTGGAGGCAACGCGCCGCTGGAGCGCCGACGGCATCTATGCAAACGCCCATACGCCCGGATATATCCGAACCCGCCTGCAGCGTCACCTGCCGAAAGACTTTCCGGAGCCGCAGGAGCCGGCGCGGCGCAAAAGCGTGGAACAAGGGGCTGCCAATTCCTGCCTGCTGGTGACGTCGCCCTTGATGGAAAAGGTGGGCGGCCTGTATCTCGCGGACTGCGCCCCGCAAAAACCCGTGCAGGAACGCCCCGCGGACCTGGGCGGGGTGGCGCCGTTCGCACTGGACGCCGACAATGCGCGACGCCTCTGGGATATTTCGGAAAGCGCATTGCGCGCCTGATTCCCGCCCGTCTCCCCTCCCACCCCGGCGGCTCACGGGATCGCCAGGGCACCGTGCCGCCGGCTTCCCCCCAAGATGCCGGTATGACCGCCCTGCCGCCCGCATACAGGCCCAGGAACGGCCACGACGCAAAAGGCAGACATCGCCACAAAACGGTGATCGCCCTCTCCGTCGCCGTTCCGAGTACATTTTAGGGTCGAAGAGGAGTACCATGAACCGGAACGATCTGAAAACCAGTCTTGGATTTGAAAACAATGAGTCCGTCCTGCCGCATTACGAGGACGTCCTGCCGATCATCCAGTTGAAGTTGTTGTCGAGCGGTTTCAAGTTCGAAGCCGGTTTCGGCACCCAGCGCATCACCGAGCACGCGGCGGATCTGGTCCGTAAAATCAACTCCAAGTTCCGGTCGTATCCGGCTCCCCTGTGCCCCACCGACCAGCGCATCCAGGACACGCTCGACCGCCATTTCGGAGACGTGAAAACGCCGGGGGGTCATGGTGCAAGCCTCCCCGAGAGCTCTCTGCACATGGATTTCCACGGTCTGGCCCGCACGCTCTCGCTGCCACCCGACCAGGACACGTTCACGTCACCGTTACTGCAAAGCCACCGCGTGGCGCAGGGGGTGCTGCACAACCCGGCCTCGGACAAGCGCACCACACAGGGAACCTTCCACGTTTCCGAAGGAGGCTTGCCGATTCCCGCGGACAAGAAAGCCGTGCCGCGGGACGTCTTTGCCCGCCTGTTCTGGCATGCGACGCATCCCACGCCGGACTTGATGTTGCTGCCTTTCACCTCGACCCTGCCGGCCCGCGACCGGGTGCGCGCTTTCACGTCCCTGTTCCTGCGTCCGCGCGTTTCGCCCGAAGTTCCGGGCCTCTCGCCGTACCGCGACATGGAAATCCGTTTCTTCGCGCCCGCGAGCCTCGTCAGCAACCTCGACTTCGTGGAATCAATTTTCGGGAACGCCGGCGACCCGTACCTGCCTGAGAACGATCCCGGCCTCGACGTGGAGCATTTCTGCGGCGCGACCGGCCTCGTCCTGCTCGCCCCCCACCTGATCAACCTCACCAAAAAGGAACTCGGGCTCCCCCACATCACCAAAGCCACGGAACGCCAGAAGCGTGACGGCATGTGCTGGGAGAAGGCCTCCGAAAAATACAACGAAGGCGGTGCCTTCAAGTGCACCTTCCGCACGGCGGAAGGCGTGATCCTGACGCTGATTGCCGACAACTACTACGGCTATTGCAAGAAGGAAGTGAAAACCCAGATCGGGTTCGCCGCCAACCTCAGCGGTCGTGTCGAAGAGGAGCACTCCGGCGGCGCCCTGGTGTTTCCCAGCTACAACCTGGGCGACACCATCCGTGGCGAATCCGACTTCGTGGGGGCCAAGGGATACACGTATGAAAAGGCGCTGCGGACCCTCAAGGGACGCGTCACGCCGCACGCGGACGGCTATGCCGTGGACAACCTGCATCCCACCGTCATTTACATCCCCGAGAACGCGACGATCAGCCTGCCTGACCAGACCGTGAGCTGGAAGAAGGGCAATAAGACCGTATCGCTCCTGCTGACGCCGGAGAAGGTTTACATCTACCCGAGCGGCTACAAGGCCCGTATGGAGAAGCATCCCGGCGCGGGCACCTGGCGCCTGATCGGCACGCGGTCAGAAGGCACGTTGTGCCACAAGCCCTGCACGGTTTCCGGCGGCGGCAAAAGCGAGATTTCCAAGTCCGTCTCCGACGGCATCCTCTACCGCAACGTTTACGTGCAGGACCTCAAGAAGGACTTCGACGACGTCGAAAAGATCACGCGGAAGGATTATTCCACGCGTTTCCGCGTGAAGCCCAAAGGTCCGCGCAAGGCCTCCCGCCCCTTCCTCTCACCTTTGCGTTCGCTGGGGTCCGTGGTGAGGTTGCTCACGCCGTCACCCGAATACACCGACACCTACAACGAATGGCTGCGCGGCATCCCGGCGCACGTCCGCAATCTCGCGCTGCTGGTGAAGCGTTGTTACCGTCCCGAGTGGGGTGACAACTACCGGACCCATTTCTCCGTGGACCTGCTCGACGGGCGTCCGGGCCACGAAATCGTGTTCAACCACAAGCACATGATGAACAGTTACCTGAAGGCGGGGGCGGATCCCGACCGTAACTGGATGGTGTTCCGCCTGCGTTCGGATTACGTGCCGGCACGCAAGCTTCAGATCGAGGACGACATCACCGTGTCCGTCACCCTCCCCGCGCCCGACGGGAGCCAGGGCAGCCTCAAGTTCGTGGAGAACTGCGAATACCGCCTGTTCCAGCGGCCCGACGACGCCATCCATCCCGGCAAGGACAAGCAGGCCGAAGCCGATCTGGCGGGGACCGCACGCTTCATTTCGAACTTCGAGCCCCTGCCCGCCTCCGAAGCGAAGCGCATCGTCAATCACGTGGTGGAGTTCGACAAGTACACAGAACCCATGCGCAGCCGCATCCGGGCGGTGGCGGAAGGCGGCGACGGCTGGTTCGTGGCCTCCAATGCGCCGCGGCTGGTGGGCGGCAAACCCACCCCCAACGTGCGGTATCTGCAGGATCGTCCCGACGTGGTGGATCCACGCGAGTTCCACATCGCCGAAACCGGCGCCCGCCTGCGCCGGGCCCTCGGCCCTGACGACGCGCTGTGGCAACCGGTTCAGGCCGTGCTCGTGGGGCGGCGCAACAATCCGCCGGAAACCTCGAAGGGGAAATCCATCCCGCCGCTCGCGGTGTACAATCCCCTGCACTTCCAGGAACTGCCGGAAGCCTTCATGGACTTCGTCGCCAGCCTCACCGGCAAGTCGCCTTCGACCACCGGCGCGGGTTCCGAAGGCGCCATGACCAAAGGCCCGTTCAACGCGCTGTGGTCGATCCACGACCTCAACAACGCCTTCACGTCCTACGCCCTCACCGGCCTGCAGGTGTTCAGCACCCCCGCCGGACACGTCGGCCGCAAATACCAGGTGGATCACGACATCAGCCTGCTGATGCCCGAAATCTGGGCCCGCTTGTCGGGTGAAGAGCGCGATGCCAACACCCTGATCGCCGGCGGGTACCTTGAGCGCATGGAGGATTTCAAGGCGGGTTCACGCACTGTGGAAGCGTCGCGGCTCGGCTGGCGCATCAACGAAAAATTCCTGCACAACTTCTTCGGTCGCGTGTTCAGTGAGCCGACCTCGGTGTTCCCGGCGGACATGCTGCAGCCCGAACTGCAAAGCCGCGAAGACTTCATCGCCGGCGTGAACAACATCGTGGAAAGCCAACGGCAAGCGGCCCTGTTCTACTTCGAGGACGGAAGCGTCGACGCCGCCTGTCCTCCGCTGAAGGCACTGCTGCATGTGATGGCTTATGGCCAGTACGAAGGCATGACGCTCCAGTCCAAGGAACTGCGCGCCCTGTTCAACACGGACAACATCCGTCAGTCCGAATGGTACCGCGCGCGTCTGGAACGGCAGAAGCGGCATGACATTGCCCAGTGGTCCGCCCGGGTCGATTACCTCCGCTCCTTCATCCATCACCCACACAACCGCAAGGCGGTCACGTCGCTCAAGCTCTCGGAGCGACTGGCGGTCGCGGAAACGCGGCTGGCCGATGCCCAAAAGCCGGGTTACATGAAGTCGCTGGTCGGAACGATCGGACTCGATGCGGTGGGATGACCTGCGGGGGGACGACCATAAATGCCGGCACCTGGGGTGAACCTCAGGTGCCGGAACCTGAGGCCGGAAACGCCTCCGGCATGGAGCCCTAGGCGATCGGCCTCAGGGTACTATGCCTAGAACGACCAGCCGACGCCCAGATTGGCGATGGGCAGGGTTTTGAATTCCCACTGGGCTTCTTCATCAAACCCGGAGTTTTCTTCCCCCCCATCCCAGTGGCGCGCGCCGAACATCCAGCCCACCTGGATTTCGGCCGTGAGTCCGAACCCCAGTGTGTACTTGTAGCCTACGAACGGACCCGCCATGAGCTGGTGACCACGGCCCCATACTTCGTCCCCGAAGGCCCCGAAGAATCCACCGTCCTCCTCTTCGCCTTCGCCGCGAGCCCACAGCGCCTGAACACCGGCGTGCGGTTCCCCGAAACGGGCCCGGGGGTCACGGTGGCGGTCGAAGGCATAAAAGCGGACTTGCGCTCCCGCGCCGTAAACGGTGGCATTGACGGTTTCGTCGTCCCGTTCGTAATCGAAGCGTCCATAGCCGCCGAACACCGCGAACGCCAGGGGTTCGGTGAGACGGACTTCGTACATGGCCACCCCGATCGGGACCGCCAGCAACACCGGCTGAACCGTCAGGGTATGGTTGCGTTCCTGGAAATCCGGAGCGTTCCGCCCTTGGGCTGTCGCACAGAGCGGGAGAGCGAAGAACAGGGCTGACAGGGTAAACAGGACATGACGTTTTTTCATGGTGACCTCCTGAAAGCAGGTTACCGAGCCGTGGGCCTTGGGGCCAGCCTCGTTACCCAATGTGACAGGAGTTGAGGACATCCGCGATTACACTCTGCGGGCCATGACCCAAAAACGCGTCAAATGACCGGAAATCGTGGGGAGTTTTATGACGGAGAACCCTAAAATCTGACAATTATGGGTGATTTTCCTCACCTCCAGCATATGGTTTCGACATATCGCGCATTCGGGAGGGTCAGTTTTACCGGAATCGGGTGCGTTTTTGACTTCACACCGAAGCGAGGATGACCCGCTTTCCGCGATCCGACTCCCGATTTCAGTAGAAATCGGGTTCATGACGCTTCCAAAATCACCCTTGGTGACCCAAATTTGCTACTCTTGAGCGGAGCCGGAGAGAATCCGGGTTTCATCAAGCGTTTATGGGTGCGACCCCGGACACACCGGCGTCGCCAGGACTTTCCCCCTCCCGGAGGATGCCTTTGGCTACGGACAAAGCGACGGACAAAACCAAATCCAAAACCACCCCCAAATCCGGCACTACGTCCGGCGTGCCCCGTGAAAAGCTGGTCGGCATGCTGGAAAAGATGCTTCTCATCCGCTCTTTCGAAGAGGCCAGCATCAAGGCCTACCAGCAGAAGAAGGTCGCCGGCTTCCTTCACACCTACATCGGGCACGAAGCCGTGGGTGTGGGCATGCTGGAACACCGCCTTCCCCAGGACTCAGTCGTCACCACCTACCGCTGCCACGGCCTGTACCTGGCCCTCGGCGGCAGCCCCCGCGAAGGCATGGCGGAGCTGTTCGGCAAGGTGACCGGGTGCGCACGCGGCAAGGGCGGCTCGATGCACTTCTTCTCGAAGGAACACAACTATCTCGGCGGTCACGGGATCGTCGGCGGACAGTTCGGCGTCGGCATCGGCGCGGCCTTCAAATCCAACTACACCGATGACAACGCCGTGAGCTTCATCTGCTTCGGCGACGGCGCGACGCCGCAAGGCACCTTCCACGAGTGCCTTAACCTCGCGGCGTTGTGGAACCTTCCTGCCATCTTCATCTGTGAAGACAACCAGTACGGCATGGGCACCGCGAACAAGCGCGCCATCGCCAACACCGACATCGCCTCCAAGGCCGCGGCCTACGGCGTGAAGGGCTACACGATTGACGGCATGAACCTCGCCGAGGTGCACGAGGTGATGCGTCACGTGGTGAACGAAACCCGCACCAAGCGCCGCCCGTGCGTCGTTCACATGAAAACCTACCGCTTCTTCGGCCACTCGGTCTCCGACGCGGGCCTGTACCGCACCAAGGAAGAAGTCGACTCCTACAGGGAGCAGGATCCCATCGGCGTCACGATCAAGGAACTGATCGCCAAAAAGTGGATGACCGAGGAAGAAGTCAAGGCATTGCAGAAGTCCGTCAAGGCCGTGATCCAGGATGCGGTGGATTTCGCCGACGAAAGCCCGGAGCCTCCGCCCGAAGAGCTGACCCGGCACGTCTACAAGGACGAAGACATTGCCAATCTCACACATCCCGCCAACGTGGGAGGAGCGTACTAATGGCCGTTCTGGAAATGCGCGATGCGCTGAATCTGGCCCTCAAGGAAGAAATGACCCGCGACGACAAGGTGTTCATCGTGGGCGAAGAAGTCGCTGAATACAACGGTGCCTACAAGGTGACTAAGGGCTTGCTCGACCATTTCGGCCCCAAGCGCGTGATGGACACTCCCATCTCCGAATCCGGCTTCGCCGGCCTGGGCGTGGGCGCCGCGATGATGGGTCTCCGCCCGGTGGTGGAGTTCATGAGCTTCAACTTCTCGCTGGTGGCCATCGACCAGATCATCTCCAACGCCGCCAAGATGTATTACATGTCGGGCGGTCTGTTCAACATCCCCATCGTGTTCCGCGGCCCCAACGGCGCCGGCCCGCGCGTGAGCTCGCAGCACTCCCACAACATGGAGTCGGTGTACGCCCACTTCCCCGGCATGCACGTCATGTCCCCGTCCAACCCGGCGGACGCCAAGGGAATGCTGAAGGCGGCCATCCGCTGCAACGACCCCGTCATCTTCCTCGAGAACGAACTGAACTATTCGCTCAAGGGCGAAGTCCCGGAAAGCGAAGACCATATCGTGCCCATCGGCAAGGGCAACATCGTCCGCCCCGGCGACAAGGTGACCCTCATCGCATGGTCGCGCATGATGAACCTCGCCAAGCAGGCCGCGGATGAACTGGCGAAGGACGGCGTGGAGGTCGAACTGCTCGACCCCCGCACTCTCAAGCCCCTCGACATGCCGCTCATCGCCGAATCGGTGAAGAAGACCGGCCGCGTGGTGGTGGTGGAGGAAGGGCACTTCTTCTGCGGCCTGGGCGCGCAAATCGCGGACAGCATCTACACGGGCCTGTTCGATTACCTCGACGCGCCCGTCGTGCGCGTGGCGCAGTCGGACAACCCCATGCCCTACGCGGCCAACCTCGAAGCGGCGACCATGCCCTCGGTGGCCAAGATCATTCAGGCCGTCAACCAGGTGACCTACCGCAATTAATCCCATAAGGGCCGTTGCCGTAGGGGCGCACTGCCGTGCGCCCCTACGGGCCGGACCACGGAGAACAAACAATGCCTACCAGCATCCTCATGCCCAGCCTCAGCCCCACGATGGAAGAGGGCGTTCTCGCCAAGTGGCTCGTCAAGGAAGGCGATTTCGTAAAGCCCGGAACCATGCTGTGCAGTGTCGAAACCGACAAGACGACGGTCGACTACGAAAGCATGGACGAAGGCTATCTGCGGAAGATCGTGGTTCCCGACGGCACCAACGCCAAGGTCAACCAGCTCATCGCCGTCCTTTCTGACGAGAAGGATGAAGACATTTCCGCCTTCCTCGAGAAGGAACTGGAGAAAAGCGCCAAGGTGACCGGCGGAGCCTCCGCTACTCCGGCCGCGGCCCCGGCCACGCCTGCGGAAGCCGCTCCGGCGGCCCCCGCTGCCGCGGCGGCGGAATCCGCTCCGGCAGCCCCCGCGCCCGCGGCTCCGGCGTCTGCACCGGTTTCCGCGCCGACGGCTCCGGCCGCCGCGAACTCCGGGAAGTCGTCTCCCCTAGCGCGCAAACTTGCCGCCGAAGCCGGCATCTCCGTCTCGTCGATCCCGGCCTCCGGCCCCGGCGGCCGCGTGATCGCCCGCGACGTGGAAGCCGCCA
>CAYQFG010000012.1:0-19394 GCA_964416695.1 uncultured Bifidobacterium sp. | reverse complement strand
GTGGTGCAAACCCCGCACTTCGGCTCGCTGGCTCCGGTCAACCAGACCCGCGACATTCCGCTCACCAAGATGCGCGCGATCATCGGCAAGCGCCTGCTCGAATCGGCGCAGACCACTCCGGTGTTCTTCGTCACGCAGAAGATCGAGATGGACACGCTGAACGCCGTGCGCGCCGAACTGAACCGCGCCGCGGGCTACAAGATTTCGGTGAACGACCTGATCGTGAAGGCCACCGCCTTCGCGCTGCGCCAATACCCGGTGATCAACAGCTCCTTCCACGGCGACTTCATCCGCGAGAACGCGAACATCGACATCTGCGTCGCGGTGGCGATTCCCGACGGTCTGATCACGCCGATCGTGAAGAACGCCGACCAGAAGGGTCTGGGCGCGATCTCGCAGGAGGTCAAGGCGCTGGTGGGCAAGGCCAAGGCCGGAAAACTCGCCCCGGAAGAGTTCCAGGGCGGCACGTTCACGATCTCCAACCTCGGCATGTTCGGCGTCGACGAGTTCACGGCCATCATCAATCCTCCCCAGGCGGCGATCCTCGCCGTGGGCGGCACCAGCACCGAACTGTACCTTGAGGACGGCGTGCCCAAGGAACGCCAGGTGATGAAGGTGACCCTCAGCGCCGACCACCGCGTGATCGACGGCGCGCAAGGCGCGCAGTTCCTCGGCGGCCTGAAGTCGCTGCTGGAGAATCCCGTCTGGCTGATGCTGTAAGGCGAGGCGGGGCGCACCGCAGGGAACGCCCCGCCGCCCAGCCCAACAGGGCTGTCCCGACACGAAGAACGCGCACACGGAGCACGTAGAATGACAAAGGCGCCGACGGCGCCATCATGGAAGGGTGCACGGCCGTGCGCCCCACCAAGGAGACCCACGTGGACAACACCTACGACATCATCGTCATCGGCTCGGGCCCCGGCGGCTACGTGGCCGCGGTCAAGGGGGCGCAGGGCGGCAAGAAGGTCGCCCTCATCGAAAAGGCCGACCTCGGCGGCATCTGCCTCAACTGGGGCTGCATTCCGACCAAAGCCTTGCTGAAGTCCGCCGAGGTCTTCGACACCGTGAAGCACGCCGACAGCTTCGGCATCAGCACCGGTGAGGCCAAAGCCGACTTGCCCAAGGTGATCGACCGCTCGCGCGACGTGGCGAAGCAAAACAGCAACGGCATCCGCTTCCTGATGAAGAAGCACAAGATCGACGTCATCGCCGGGCAGGCGAAGCTGCTCGCCAAGGGCCTCGTCGAGGTGACCGGCGCGGATGGCGCCAAGCGCAGCCTGAAGGCGACCGCGGTCATCATCGCCACCGGCGCGTCCCCGCGCCAGTTCCCGCAGTACCCCATCGACGGCGAAAACTTCCTGACCTACCGCCACGCGCTGGCCCTCAAGGAGCAGCCGAAGAAGCTGCTCGTGATCGGCGCGGGCGCGATCGGCATCGAGTTCGCCTACTTCTACAACACGCTGGGCACCGAAGTGCACGTGGTGGAAATGGCTCCGCAGATCCTCCCCGTCGAGGACGAGGAGATCGCCAAGGGCCTGCTCGGCGCGTTCAAGAAGCAGGGCATCAACTGCCACGTCAGCTCCACCGTGGAGGTGAAGAAGGCCCCGTCCAAAACCGGCGGTGTCGAGGCGAAGATCGTCGACAAGGACAAGAACGAAACCGTCCTGACGGTCGACAAGGTGCTCGTGGCCGTGGGCATGGTCCCCAACTCGCATGACCTGGGCCTCGAGGCCGCGGGTGTGAAGACCGACGAGCGCGGCTTCATCGCCGTGAACGCGCATCAGGAGACCTCGCTGCCCGGCGTGTACGCCATCGGCGACGTGGCCGGTAAACAACTGCTCGCGCACAAGGCCTCCGCGGAAGCCGAGGTCGCCGTGGCGCATATCCTGTCCGGCGAAAAGAGCCACGGCCTCGACTACGGCCAGATCCCCGGTTGCACCTACTGCCAGCCGCAGGTGGCCTCGGTGGGCCTCACCGAGAAGGCCTGCAAGGAAAAGGGCATCGAGGTCAAGATCGGTCGCTTCCCCTTCGCCGCCAGCGGCAAGGCGCGCGCCATCGGGCACACCGATGGTCTCGTGAAGCTGATCTTCGGCGCGAAGCACGGCGAACTGCTGGGCGCGCACATCCTGGGCGCGGAAGCGACCGAGATGCTCGCCGAGCTCGGCCTCGCGATGAAGCTCGAATCCACCTGGGAGGAAATCGCCCACACCGTGCACGCGCACCCGACCCTGTCGGAAGCCGTCATGGAAGCCGCGATGGACAGCCAGGGGATCAGCCCGCATTTATAGGCCCTACGGGAAAATCAGAAAGCAGAGATCAGAAATCAGAAAGAGAACACAAAGGCCTTTCAATTTGGACGAAGCGGACGGTCTGAATTGTTTTTCTGCGTTCTGCCCTTCATTTCATATTTCTGAATTCTGATTTCTGATTTTCCCCGTGACACCCCTCCGCTACCTCCCCTCGACACCCTCTGCCGTCTTCCCCACCGGTGAGGACGTGATCGACACGCCCGGCGACGCCATCGCACACAGGGTCTGGATTCCTTCCGCGAACGTCCTCGTCCTGGGCAACTCCCAACGCCCTGACATCGAACTGAACGTCACGAACGTCATCGCGGACGAGGTTCCCGTGTACCAGCGCAAGGGCGGCGGCGGTGCGGTTTTGCTCGGCCCGGGATGCGTATGTCTGGCGATCCGGTTTCCCAAGCGCGGCGACTGGGGGATACACGATTATTTTGCGGCGGGAAACGGCCTGCTGGCGCAGGCCGTGGCGGCGGTTTCGGGCCTCCGGGCGGTGCCGCGCGGCATCTCCGACCTCGCCGTCGATGTGACCGATGGCATGACCGAGGGCGGGCCGGACGGCTTCCGCAAGATCTCCGGTTCGTCCCTGTACATGCCGCGCACGGGCGTTCTCTATCTGGCCTCGTTACTGGTGGCCGCTCCGATCGAAGACTGGGATCGCTACCTTCGGCACCCCAGCCGTGAACCTGATTACCGTGCAGGCCGTGGCCATCGCGCGTTCGTGGCCAACGTGGCGGAGCTGGCACGCAAGGGTGTGCTCCGCGATGGAAGTGCGGGAGGCGCAAGCCTCCGCGACGTCACGCCGGAAGCCGTGAAAACGGCCCTGGAGGACGTGGTCACACGGTACAGCCGCCCCTGAAAGCGTCGTGCGCCTTCCGCAGGCAGGAGAGCCGTCAGGCTATTCCCGCAATCCGCCGACGGTCTTTCGGAAATCCGCGAACCGCCAGACGAACACGCGGACGGGGTCCGGATGACGGGGGTGCCTCACATAGCGATACAGGTCGTGCACGACGTCTCCGGCGACCACCGCGTGGCGGGTTCCATCCCGTAGCGTGATGCGGATGACCATGAACGGTTCGTCCAGCGAGGCGCGACGCGCTTCCGTCGCGGCGGTGTCCACACCGCCGACGAACTCATCCACCTTGAAGCGGGCGGCCTGGTCGAAAACGCGGGCCGCCTCCTCCCGGCGCGCGGGGCTGCGCGCGCCGTCTCCCCCCACCAACACATACCCTTCCGTCCGTTGGCTCCCTCCGGAGCCGGCCGCCTCTTCCCGGGAGGTGTCACGTTCCAGTGTGTAGCGTACGGGCAGGCCCCGGTCGTCACGCCAGTCCACGGAGACCGCCTGAATGTCGCCGGGCTCAAACGGGGTGAACAACGTCGTGTCCTTCCAGTCCTGGGAACGGGAGGACACGTCGAACACGAACGGGCGCGGTGTGCGGTAGACCACGGCGGAATCGGCGGGTTTCCAGAATGAGGAGCCGTAATCGATTCCCGACACCTTTCCCAGAAGCACCGTCACGGTGCGGCCGTCGGACATCGTCCAGGTCACGCGTCGCGCCGCGGCATCATCCAGGTCATACGCGGCGAGATTCATGTCGGCCGGCTCACCGGAAAAGGCGCGCGACACCTCTTCCTTCCGCTGCAGCCCCAGAAGGTGCCCCAACACCCGACGGAGACGGGCCGTATCGGCCGGAAAGCGGTCGCGGGCCGTCACCCAGTGTCCCTCCGGCCTGATCAAGGTCACGCTGTCGCCGAGATAGACGACATGCAGGCGCACGACGTCACCGGGCGCCATGTCCGCATAGGGAGAGCGCGGCGCGACCGCCTGCTCCCGCATCCACGTGCCGACCTTGAAGACGCCGGCCAGCACCAGCACGGCGACCGCCAGCGCGGCCAGCGCCTTTTTCATGGGACTAGTTCCACGTGTGAGGGTCGACGTCGTCCCACGCTTCCGGCGACGGCGCGACCGGACGCGGAACCTGCAACGTGGAGGGATCTTTTGTGAACCGATCGAAGCGGAACGCGGAAATGCCCACCACCCTTCCGTGAACCGGGTGGCGGAGGTACACGTGCGTCCCGAACGCGGGACCGGCGGCCAGTTCATGAACGGTGCCGTTCCGCAACGTGATGGTCACCACGACGGAGGACTCTCCGTCAGACATCATGGCGGCGGCGGCCGCGTCGGGAATGTCGTCGACTGTGAGCTGCGATGCGGCCGCAAACAACGCCCGTCCGTTCCCGCCGGGAACCTGGACCGTGTCCGGCGCACCCGGAACCGTCAAACGGTAGACGCCATCGTCATGGAACGCCACATGGTAGGCCGTGAAGGTTTCGGGCCCGCTGCGCCAGCGCACGTTCACAGAGCGGACATCATCCTCCCCGAAGGGCGGGAACAGGGTTTGGTCCTTCCAGTCACGGGGATTGACGCTGATTTCATGCGTGAAGTTTCCGGGAGTCCGGTAAACCTCGTCGCCATCGGGATGCTTCCAGTACGTGGAGTTGAAATCGATGCCGGAGGTGTGGCCCAGATGGATGGAAACCGTCCGTCCGGCCGCCGTCCAGGTGATGAGTTTGCGGTCACCGCCGTGCACACCGAATTCGGCCAGGCGGGCCGTGTCGGCCGACCGTGAGACGACTTCCTTGTCCTGCAGTCCCAGCAAATGGCGCAGGGCCGTACGGACCCGCGCGGTATCGGCGGGGAAACTGTCGGGGAGCACGCGCCACATCCCCTCGTTCCGGACCAACGTCACGCGCCCGGCATGCATGGCGACCTCCAGACGGTCCACCTTCGCCGTGTCGCCCAGGGAAAACGCATGGCCGGGCGCCAGCGCGCGGGCCCGGTCGCCTGCGCGCATCAGGAGGACTGCCCCCAGGATGACAAGGCCCGCCGTGAGAAGGACCAGCGTTTTTTTCACGCCTGCGCCTCCCGCTGGCGGCGACGAAGGCCGGCGGCAAACCCCAGGAGCACAAGCGCCAACGGCGCAACAACCATGTTGGCGACGACGACCGAAGTCTTCCATTCCGACGCCTTTTCTTCGTCCAGCGGAGCCTCGGTGATCAACCGGCTGCGGACATCGATCAGCGACGAGTCAAGCGCCAGATAATCCAGCGCATTCATGAGGAAATGATAGTTGCCGATGGCATTCGTATAACCCATGTAGAAGTCGCTGAGGAACAGCGCGTTGGATACGACCAGCACGCGCGCGTCCCCTTCCGCCTCCTCACGCGCCGCGGAAAGTTCCTGCGCGGGAACCTCGGTCTGGAGACGGGCGCGAGCCTCCGCATCCGACAGGACGGATGCAAAGGCCGAGGGCAGGATGCCGGTCTGCAGGACGGCCAGCAGGTGCATGCCGGGATTCTCCGGGATGTACTCCTGCATTTCGCGCGGAACCAGATAAAGGTTGCCGGTTTCCTCCCAGGCGTTCCCGGAGCTCAAAACCAGCGGCTCACTCTTGATGACAGGATTCGTCGTATCCAGATCGATGGATGAGGTCCATGGAAAACTCATGGTTTGCAGGTTTGCCGTGACCGGATTGTCGGGATTCATGGTGGCGTAACTCGCGATGATCCAATACGGATACGGTGTGGGAAAAGTCGATGAGCCGAAGCGCACCATCTCCCACTGACGGGGTTCAAGCACGACGTTCTTGCGTACGCGCACTCCGTAGCCGGCCAGAAGATCCTCATAATCGTTCACCGCCGGCGTGCCCGTGATGCCTTCCTGAACGCGGATGTTCATGCCGGGAGTCAGGAAAATGACCGGTTTCCCCGACATCACGAACTGGTCGATCCGGAATTTTTCGATCAACGTGAGGCGGGCGGGAGCCGCGACCAGGAGCACGTCGACATTGCTGTCGACGGGGCTCCAGGCCAGCCTTTGCGGGAGGACCTGGTATAACTGCTCGATGTTGGCGTTGAGGGTCGGAAAGTTCTGCAGGAACCCCGTGTAGGGCGCTCCCCCCGGAAGCGCAAAGGAAAACCGGTTCTCGGGAGCGCCTTCGACCAGCCCCACGATGCGGGTTTTCCCCGTCAGCCGCAACAGGCGGACGAGCAACTCGTATTCCAGGGTTTCCAGGTTCTGGATGACGGGCATGACTTCCTTTTTGTCGCCGTACAGCAACGCCAGACCAAAGAACCCCCTCTTGACCTGTACTCCGTCACGGCTCTGCTCCTGGAGCTGGACCTCCTGAATGCCCATCGAAAGGGCGGCTTCGCGCTTTTCCGCGTCGTCCGCAGGATCCTCGAAAACCAGGGTGAGCTTGCCTTCGGAACGCGCTTCAAACTCGCTCAGAAGATCCAGGGTGTTCTGCCGGACCTGCTGGAATTGTGTCGGCAAATCGCGTGACATGACGACGCGCACCGTGACGAGATCGGGGAGCTCCTTCAAGGTCCGCACCGCCGCATCGCTGAGTGTGAATTGCCGGTCGCGCGTCAGGTCGATCCGTCCCTTCACGTACTGCTGGCTGATGATGGCGACAGCGGTCAGCAGCACCAGCAGCGCGATGCCTCCGATCCACGATGACGCACGGGCGCTCAATTTTTTGGAAGCCATGCCGTTATCTCCACTTCCGGGCTTCGATGTTTTTCACGTTGAGGTACAGGAAAAACCAGACAACGATGACATAGTAGGCCACATCGCGGGAATCCAGGACGCCTCGCAGGATGTTCTGGAAATGGGTGAACAGGCTCAGGTATTCACCGAGGGCCGCAAACCATCCCACGCTTCCCAGCCAATGCGGAGCCGCCCCGATCACGAGCAGGAGGAAGATCGCTGCCACGGAGGCGATGAAGGCCACC
This sequence comes from uncultured Bifidobacterium sp., assembly GCA_964416695.1. Classification (GTDB taxonomy): domain Bacteria; phylum Fibrobacterota; class Fibrobacteria; order UBA11236; family UBA11236; genus UBA11236. Next base: position 12,297 of record CAYQFG010000012.1, on the reverse strand, counting down.
ACCTGGCTTTCCGTCAATGAACTGATCCACAGCCCGATGGCGAGGTAGGCGGCACCGAGTAAAAGAGCCCCTGCATACGACCCGACGATGACTCCCCAGTCAGGTCGCCCCAACCAGCCGATCGAGACCGGCAACGTGATGGTGAAGACCAGCGTGATGGCCAGAAACCCCAGGCTGGCGAAAAACTTCCCCAGTACGATTTCGGTTTCACGCAGCGGCATCGTCAGCAAGACTTCCAGGGTGCCGGACTTGCGCTCTTCGGCCCACAAGCGCATCGTCACCGCGGGAACGAAGAACAGGAAAATCCAGGGAAGCATGACGAAATACCCCCGCATGGATGCCTGGCCCACGCGAAAAAAATCGTGCAGGAAAAAGAAATACCCGTTGGAAACCAGCAGATAGAACAGGATAAAGACGTATCCCAGCGGCGAGGCGAAATAACTCTTGAGTTCCTTGCGGAATATGGCCGTGACGCGCGTGATGTTCATGCCTCTCCCTCCCGCGCCATCGGCGTGGCCAGGACACGATCCCCGGGCTTCGTAAGGTTTGCGAAAACTTCCTCCAGCCGGGCGGTTTCGGTCCGAAGCTCGGACAGGGTCCAGCCGTGGTTTACGGCGAACCGGAAAAGTTCGACTGCCACGTCGCGGCGCTCGACTCCCTGAACAGCCGCACGGGCCGCACGGGCCGCGCCCGGAAGAGTGTCCGTCCCCAACCCTTCTTCCGTCACCTCCGTCACCTCCGTCACCTCCGCCGCCTCCGCAGAGGCCACAAAGGGACACGCCGAAAGCTCTTGCAGCAGAGTCGCCTGGTCAACGCCCGGCACGGTGATGAAGACGACCGGCCCCGATCCGCGGGTGATCAGCTCCCGCGGAGACCCTTGGGCCACGATCTGTCCCCGATTGATGATCAGAACACGATCGCTCGTCGCTTCCACCTCCGAAAGGATATGGGTCGAGTGAATGACCGTGTGCTCCTGTCCCAGGCTTGTGATGAGCTTCAGAATGTCCCGGATCTGGTTGGGATCAAGGCCCGACGTGGGTTCGTCCAGAATCAGGACGGGAGGGTTATGCAAAAGCGCCTGGGCCAGGCCCACGCGTTGCCGGTAACCTTTGGACAGATGGCCGACCCGCTTGTACCGGACCTCCTCAAGCGCACAATCCGCCAGCACGCGGTCAATGGCCGCTTTCCGCTCACGGTGATCGAGCCCGCGCACATCGGCGCAAAAGCGCAGATACCCCACCACGTCGGCATCCTGGTACAGCGGGCAGCTTTCTGGCAGGTAACCGACCTGCTCGCGGACTTTCAGGGACTGGTCGAAGGTGTCATATCCATTGATCCGGGCCCTGCCTGCGGTTGCGGAGATATAACAGGTGAGCATTTTCATGGTGGTGGTTTTTCCCGCCCCATTGGGCCCGAGCAACCCCACGACTTCGCCTTTCCGGATCTGAAAGGAAACATCGTTCACGGCCACATGCTTGCCGTAACGTTTGGTCAAACCGTCGACTTCGATCATGAACCGGGCCTTTCCGGATTCCTGTAGGGGTTCGTGCCTTTGCCTTGCATGCGGACGCATGCGGACGCATTCGGACGCATTCGTGCGACTTCACGCCCCGTCAGCCCGCGCCGCAGGAGCATGACTCCCCTACGGAAACAGGGAGACGGACACCAAGGCCGGCGTGGCGACCACCCAGACACTTCCCATGAAGCGTCTGGAGAGGCGTTCCAGAGGCCGGACAACATACAAAACCGTGAAATCGGGGGGCAAGGGCGCGCATGGGATCATGCGCGCCGGGGTGCTCCGCGGGATGACCGCTCAGGCCGCCGTCAGAACAACGACGCTCCACGGTGCGACCACGACACGGTCGTTTTCTGACGCGTCGACAAGCGTTGCGCCCACCGCCCGGGAGTCCAAACGCCTTCTCCAGCCGTGGCCGGAAGGAAGCGAGGCCACCAGATCCTCTTCCGAAAAATTGAAGACGGCAACCATTTCATGGCCTTCCAGACTTTCCGCGTTTCCGGATACACCGGTAGTGTTCGCCAGCGCCAAGGCCCCCGCCCTCCGCCTCATGACCAGCCCCCTGTCTTCCACCACCTCCACGGAGATGAGGTCACGGGAATAAGCGTTCATCGCCCTGCAGGAACGCCGGAACGCCAGAAGGTCGCGGTACCATTGCAGAATCACGCCATGAACGCCTTCGTTCCGCATGTCCCACCGAAGGCGCGAGGCGTGGAACGTTTCCAGGGCTCCCGGATCGGCCGGTTCGATGTCTCCCCAGTTGAACTCCGCGAATTCGCGGGCGCGGCCGTCGCGAACGGCTTGGGCAAGTTCAGGATCCTGATAGTCGGTAAAGAAATGGAAGGGCGCGTTTTCCCCATACTCTTCGCCCATGAAGAGCAACGGAACGCAGGGCGAGAGGAGAAGTGTCGCAGCCGCCAGCTTGAGCCGCTCCGTATCGACGAGAAGACTCAAACGCTCCCCGCCGGCACGGTTTCCCACCTGGTCGTGATTCTGTGAAAACACCACGAACCGGTCTCCCGGAATTCCCGCCGAAGAGGCGCCATGACGGCGCCGGCGGAACCGGACAAACTCTCCGGAATGCACGAAGCCTTCCGTGAGAGCCTTGGCAAGTTGTCGCAGTCCTTCGAAGTCCGCGTAGTGGCGGCGTCCCTCGGGATGCACCAGGACGTACAGGACATGATGAAAATCGTCGAGCCATTGGGCGTCAAAACCGAACCCGTTCACCTGCGGGGACTGGAGCACGCGGGGGCTGTTCAGGTCGCTTTCGGCGATCAGCAGCAAGGGCCTGTTCCATTCGTGCCGCCAGCGGTCGATGGCCTCGCGGACCTCTCCCCAGAAATTCCGTGCGCCATGGTCGTAGATCGCGTGAACGGCGTCCACACGCAATGCGTCCACATGATAATGTTCAAACCAGTGCCTGATGTTTTCGATCACGAACGCCCGCACGCCGTCCGACCAAGGGCCGTCCAGATTGATCGCTTCGCCCCAGGGAGTCCGGTAGGAGTCCGTGGTATACGGACCGAAACGGTGGGCATAAGCGCCCTCCGGCCCCCAGTGGTTGTACACCACATCAAGCACCACGGCGATATCGCGGGCATGGCAGGCATCCACCAGTTCCTTCAGGCCCGCGGGACCGCCATAGGAATTCTGGACGGCATAGGGGAACACGCCATCGTAGCCCCAGTTCCGGGTTCCGGGAAACTGATTGACCGGCATGAGTTCGATGGCATTGATTCCCAGTCCGGCGAGATCATCAAGTCGGGAAATCACGCCCGCGAAGGTTCCTTCGGACGTGAAGGTCCCGACGTGCAGTTCATAGATCACCCACTCCCCGAAGGGACGACGGGGTCCGGCCGGATGCTTCCATGTGAAGGCCGCGTGATCCACGACTTCGGAGGGACCATGCACACCCTCGGGTTGAAAATGGGACGCGGGATCGGGATAGTCGTTGCCGTCCTCCAGCGTATAGGCATAACGTGTTCCCGGCCGGACATCGTGCACGTCCAGCGAGAAGTAAGGGGAACCGGAGACATCTTCTACGGGGGGAACCGTCCCGCTCCCGTGGCCGGAATCCTGCGGCGCATCCAGAGGCTGCACTCGCTGCATTTCGAACCGCGCCTCATGGGGTTCCATGATGTGCAGGATCATCCTGTCTTTTTCGGGAGCCCATACGCGGAAATGATGGGTCTTCCCGTCAGACTTCCCGTCAGTCTTCACTTCGTTCTCCATGAGTGTCGCCTCCTTGCAGCGTCATGCACGCGGGTGGGGCGGCTGTCCCCCGAACTCCTGTGAACGACGCACCCCTTTGGAAAAAACAAAGCGGGGTGGCGGGAAGCCACTGCTGCGATCCTCCGTCAGCATGAACCGTTACAGATCTTCACGATTTCGTCGCATTACCTTGCATCGGCATACCCCGACAGGATTTTTTCCTGGCGCTTTCCCGTCGCGTCAGAAGGGCGTATATCAAAATGACACCATACGCAGGAGGTCCCCATGCGCATTCCCCCCGGAAGACCCCAACCCCTCGGTGCCACCTGGGACGGTCAGGGCGTCAATTTCGCATTCATGGCAGAACACGCCACCCGGGTGGAACTCTGTCTCTTCGATGACCCTCAGGCCGCGGCGCCTTCGAGGGTCATTGAAATCGCGGAAAGCACGCACGGTGTCTGGCACGGATATGTCGAAGGCCTCGGGCCGGGACAACTTTACGGATACCGTGTGCATGGACCGTACGAACCGGAAAACGGTTTCCGCCATAATCCGAACAAACTGCTGCTGGACCCCTATGCACGGGCCATCGGACGCGACATGACATGGTCGGACACACTGTTCGGTTATCGTGTGGGAGACCCCGCGGAGGATCTTTCCTTCGACGAGCGCGACAGCGCGGCGGATGCGCCTCTCGCCTGCGTCGTGGACAACTCGTTCGAATGGGGAAACGATGCGCCGCTCTTTCATGCCTGGAACAACTCCCTCATTTATGAACTGCACGTCAAGGGTTTCACGCAACAACATCCGGACATTCCCGAGGCGATCCGGGGCACCTATGCCGGGCTCGCTTCGGAGCCGGCGATCCGCCACCTGAAGGAACTCGGCGTCACCGCCGTGGAACTGATGCCGATCCACTATCTGGTTCATGATCGCCATCTCGTGGAAAAAGGCCTCAGCAATTACTGGGGATACAACTCCATCGGATTCTTCGCGCCGCATCCTGGTTACGCCTCCTCCCCCACACCCGTCGAGACGTTGCGCGAATTCAAATCGATGGTCAAAACCCTGCATCGCAACGGCATCGAAGTCATCCTCGATGTGGTTTACAACCATACGGCCGAAGGCAATCATCTGGGGCCGACGTTAAGCTTCCGGGGGATCGACAACCAGGCGTATTACCGTCTGGAACCGGAGTCTCCCCGTCATTACACGGATCATACCGGGTGCGGCAACTCCCTGAACACGGAGCATCCACGTGTCCTCCAGTGCATCATGGACAGCCTGAGATACTGGATCCAGGAAATGCATGTCGATGGGTTCCGCTTCGATCTTGCGCCTGCCCTCGCCCGCCAGTTGCATCTGGCCGGAAAGCTCGGCGCCTTCTTCGATATCGTGCTGCAGGATCCGGTCCTCTCCCGGGCCAAATTGATCGCTGAACCCTGGGATATCGGCGAAGGCGGCTACCAGGTCGGCAACTTTCCCAAAGGGTGGGCCGAATGGAACGGCCGCTATCGCGACTGCATCCGGAGATTCTGGAAGGACAACGGGGGATCGGTTTCCGAGTTCGCGACCCGCATCACCGGGAGCAGCGACCTTTATGAAGCCAGCGGACGTCATCCGTACGCCAGCATCAACATCATCACCACGCACGACGGTTTCACCCTCAATGACCTCGTCAGCTATAACGACAAGCACAATGAAGCCAACGGGGATGACAACACGGATGGCGACGACCACAACAACAGCTGGAACTGCGGCCACGAAGGAGCAGACGCGCCCGGCCAGGTCCTGAAGCTGCGTGCGCGGCAACGCCGCAATTTCATGGCAACCTTGATGCTCTCCCAGGGTGTTCCCATGATTTCCATGGGTGACGAACTGGGCCGTACCCAGAAAGGCAACAACAACGCCTACTGCCAGGACAACGAACTTTCCTGGATGTCGTGGAAACCCGGAGAGTCGGAACAGTCCTTGTACGCATTCACCCGCGCCGTCACGGCCTTATGGAAGAACAATCCGGTTTTCGGCAGACGGGGATTCTTTCAGGGACGCGCCATCCGCGGTCAGGAAGTCAAGGACATTCTCTGGCTTTCTCCCGAAGGCGGTGAAATGACCGATGAGGCCTGGAACGGAGACCGTCCCTGTTTCGGCATGGCGCTCAACGGGGAAGCCATCGAGGACGTGGACATCCACGGCGACCGGATCGTCGGCGACTCGTTCCTGCTCCTTTTCAATGCGGGCGACACGCCGGTCACCTTCGTGCTGCCACCGCCCCGGGAAGGGTTCAAGTGGACGTGCGTGCTGGATACTGCGGTCGAGGATCCTCCCGTCGATGAGCCGCATCCTCACGACACCCGTGAACTGGTCGACCGCTCTCTGGTCGTGCTCAGGATGGATCGCGGCTGAGGCCACCCATGATCAGGCACACGTCGACATACCGGCTTCAGCTGACTGCCGCATTCACCTTTGCCCATGCCGCGCGCGTGGTTCCCTATCTGAAAAGGTTGGGGGCAGGTGCCGTCTACCTCAGTCCTGTTGCCACCGCCGTTCCCGGCAGCGGGCACGGGTATGACGTTTGCGACCCCGGGATTCTCAATCCCGACCTGGGGGGATGGACAGGGCTGCAGGAACTCGCGGATGCCCTGGAGAAGGCCGACCTCGACTGCATTCTGGATATCGTCCCCAACCATATGGCGGCCGATCCCGACCATAATCCGTGGTGGCGCGACGTGCTGAAATACGGCCCGGCCTCGTCGTATGCCGACTTCTTTGACATCGACTGGCACCCCCGCAAGGAAGGCCTCCAGGGAAAGATTCTCCTGCCCGTTCTCGGCGAGGCCTACGGACGTGTGCTGGAACAGGGTGAATTGAAACTGGAGGTCAGGGGGGGCGAGATCGTCCTTCGCCATCATGAAACGACCTTCCCTCTGCATCCGGAATCATTCCCGGAGGCTTTCCCCGAACTGGAGAGCCGGGATCCCGAGGAGATCGTGGCGCTCCTGAACGGCACTCCCGGCAACCCCGGCAGTTACGACCGGCTGCACATCTTGCTGGAACATCAGGCCTATCGCCTGGCCAACTGGAAAACCGCACGACATGAAGCCAACTATCGGCGCTTCTTTGATGTCAGCAGTCTTCTGGGGGTGCGGGTGGAACGTCCCGAGGTTTTCTCGAAAACCCATGCCTTGGTCGGCACGCTCGCTGCGCGTGGCATCCTCCAGGGCGTTCGGGTCGACCATGTGGACGGACTGAAGGATCCCCACGCCTATCTGTCCGCACTCCGGACCCTTCTGGAAGAAAACTCAAGGCAAAACGGCACCTATATCCTCGTGGAAAAGATCCTGGAAGGGGATGAAGCGCTTCCCGAAGACTGGAGCACCGACGGTACGACAGGGTACGACTTCATGGGTGAGCTTGAACTGCTGTTCATCGCGCCGGACGGTTTGTCCGCCTTGCGCCGCACCTTCGGCGCGTCCACCCCTTCCCCCCCCGTACCATCCGCATCAGCATCCACATCAGCGTCCACATCGGCATCCGCAGGGACGCCTCCATCGACGCCCGCGGAACTGATCCATTCCTGCAAGCGGCTCGTTCTGGATCTGCTGTTCGGAAGCGAACTCAATGCCCTCACCGATTTGCTGGACCGCCTCTCTGAATTCCACCGCCATTTCCGGGACTTCACACGGGACGACTTGCGACTGGCCTTGCGGGAAACCATCGCCAGCCTGACGGTATATCGCACGTACGGCCGTGAAGGATTTCTGTCCCCTCATGACGACATGCTTTTTCGCCAGGCCCTTCAGGAGGCGCGGCAACGGAGCCCCGGACTCGCCCCGGAAATATTCGATTTTCTCGGCAGGGTATTTCGGGCCTTTGAGCCTGCTTTCGATCCGTCGCCCCTGCCCCGATCCGGTTGCCTCGCCTTCAGCCAGCGGCTTCAGCAGGTCATGGGTGCCGTGCAGGCCAAAGGAGTGGAGGACACCGCCTTCTACCGGAGCATAGCCCTTCTGTCCCTGAACGAGGTCGGCCTCTCACCCGGACGTGATCCTCTGTCCGTACGGGATTTTCACCAGAGGATGCAGGCCCGCCTTACGCGTTTCCCGCGCGCGATGACCGCGACGTCCACGCATGACACCAAGCGCGGAGAAGACATGCGCGCCCGCATCTCGATCCTGACGGAGTTTCCTGAGGCATGGGATCAGGCCATCACCGCGCTGCGAAACACCGGAACTCCGGGATGGAATCATGAGGATTATTTGCTGTACCAGACCCTGATCGGCTGCTGGCCCATGGATCCGGACAGCTTACGTCCCGTCCCCCTGAATGACAGGCTGTTTCAGCGCATCCGGGAAGCGCTGTTGAAGTCCGTACGCGAAGCCAAACTGCGGACCAGCTGGTTGCAACCGGATGAGGCCTATGAAAACGCCTTGTCGGACCGCCTGGAATTCTTGCTGCGAGGGGCCGGGTTTCCCTTCGTGAAAACCCATCTCTTTCCGTTGCTGCGGCAATGCGCCGAAACGGGCATGCGCGCCTCCCTCTCCCGTGTCGCCTGCAAGTTCGCCGCACCCGGAATTCCCGATCTCTATCAGGGCACCGAAGACTGGGACCTTTCCCTTGTGGACCCCGACAACCGGCGCCCGGTGGATTTCGAAAGGGCTGAAAGCCGTTTCCAAAAGCTGGCGCCCCTGCTGGAATGCCTTCCGGAAGAGTCCGCACAGACGGCCTCCTCTCCCCTGTCCGCGCATGACCGGCGCCTTGAGGTCACGGCCTTGTTGAAGCGATGGCCCGATGGAGACATCAAGCGCTACCTCACGGCCTGCTGTCTGCGTTGGCGGATGAAACATGCCCGCCTGTTTCTGGAAGGGTCCTACACCGCCCTCCCCTGTATCCCGCATCAACACTCTCACCCGGTCGTCCAGGACGGTGTGGCCCCTGAGGGCGCTCTCGCCTTCATGCGCCAGCTCGGGTCGCAAACCCTGGTGGTCTTCGTGCCCGTCCGGTTCTCCCGGGAATCGTCCGCGCAGGACGCCTTGTTGCACCTTCCCCGCGCGTGGGCCAACGCTTCGCTGCACCAACTCTTCACCGGTACCCGTTTCCACCCGCAGCTCGCCGGCGATGCGGCCGTGCTCCCGGTTTCGGCGTTGCTTCAGGATTTCCCCGTCGCCTGGCTGTGGCTGGAGCATGACGCCTCTTCCCGTCACACGGAGGGCGCCGGTCACGACACGCACACCCCTTCCGGCTGAAGGCCGCCTGCGTCACCTCCGGGTGTAATCATGTTCCCACGCTGCCTCGCACTTCGTGCCGTGGACCTTTCACGGATGTTTCAGAGGGCTTTCCGGAATCCGCTTCCTGGCAGGTTCACGGTGGCATATCCCGGCTCCCGTGGACGACATCGCGGATAGAACGACCGGTTACACCTGTGCCCGCCCGCAGGAGGATTTCATCCGTTCCTCCGGAAATGTCGTCCCGCGTTCTCAAGAATCGTTCAAGGTGAACGGATACAACGTAACGCTTGGTATCACACGCTGTAATAACATCGGGATGGGGTGGCGCCCACCCGCCCGGGCAAGGCAGGCCGATCATGACTGGCCTTGTAGGTTGATGATATCCGTGCTGCGAAGGAGCCTGCATGCCCCCAAGGTCACCTCTGAAATCATGCAAAGCAAACCATCCTGCAGACGTTCAAAATCACGGAGGAGGGTGCCTGATGGGATCCTGAATCCCAGCCCGTCGTTTCCTGAACCGCAGACTTGCACACCGATCTCACACCATACAGAAAGGGTGCCCATGAGACAGTCCGAACTCCTCAAAGAAGCGACCACGCCGCCAGACAAGGGTTTACTCCACGATGCGCCCGACCTCGCACCGGAGTTGACGGTTTGCGACCTGTACGGGCTCCTGCTGGAATCGCCCCACCATCCTGCCGTGCAAAGGGCGTCCCAGCAGTTCCTTCGGGAACAGCTGGCGTGCGCATCCGCCCACGCGCATGATGTTCCGGCAGATCCCCGCGACCTGGAATCGTGGATGGAACGCCGGACGCACGAAACCGGAGCGCGCTATGGGGACTACCTCGCACAGCGCCGGCAGGGCGCTCCCCGCCGCTACTTTTCCAGCAAGGCGCACGCGCTGTTTTTCTTGCAAAAGACGGCTCCCACCAAACTGGTCGATGGCGCCTGGCTTTACGGCATCCTCTCCTGCTGGAGCGATTCCCGCATGCAGGGGCTGGTGCGCACCTATCTCGAAGAACTGGGTGAGGGCCTGCCGGAACAGAACCACGTCGTGCTTTACCAGCAGCTTCTCGCGGCCAACGGCTGCGACATGCTGTCGCAACCCGCCGATGAGGACTATGTCCGGGGGGCGATCCAGCTGGCGCTGGCATGCAACACTCCTGCATTCCTTCCCGAAGTCATCGGCTATAACCTGGGCTACGAACAGTTGCCCCTTCATTTGTTGATCACCGCCTTTGAACTGGGTGAACTGGGCATTGATCCCTATTACTTCACCCTGCATGTCACCGTCGACAACGCCGCCTCGGGGCATGCACGCCGGGCCGTGCACGCCGCCCAGGCCTGCGCCCCGGTTTCCACAGATCCCGCCGTTCAGGCCCGCTACTGGCAACGCATCCTGAACGGTTACCGGCTCAGCGACCTTGGCCAGGGCACCACCCAGGTCGTGGAATCCTTCGACATCGAACGGGAACTCGTCCGCGTCCTTGAGCAAAAGCGGATTTTCGGTCAGTTTCTCCATTCCGATTACGTCTGCATCGGCGCGCGCACGGTGAATGAATGGCTGTCCACCGCCGGGCAGATGGAAGCCTTCCTGAAAACCCTGGAGGAAAGGCATTGGGTCGTCCGCAACCGCGATCCGCAGGAAAGCCGCTTCTGGAGGTTGATCGACGGACCGCACGCCCCCATGGCCGGGGTCTTCACCGGCTATGAGAAACAGCTGTGGCGTGACTGGATCCTCGGGAACACGGCGGCCCAACACCCGGCATCACCCCGTTCCACCCGCCGTACCTTCTCCCCCTACCGCGCCCCCCGGGAACCGTCCTCAGGGGGAGAACTCTCCCTCCCCCCCCACACCTCCACCTCATCCCATGATGTCGTAAATCACGATGTCAATGCGTTGCGCCGCGAGCTCCTGGCCCTTGACAGACCGCAGCGCCTTTCCCGACTCATCCGCTTCATGAGCCCGGCGCTGCATGCGACCCCGGTGGGTTTGTATGCCACGCGGCAGTTCACGGAGCTTCTGGACCAACGGTGACCGGTACGACATGATTGCAGGACCCACCCCGCCTCCCTTCGATCACGCAGGACTGGTCAGGCTCGGCCGTTACCTGAAGCAGGCCGGCTATCACCACGTCGCCGTCACGCCCCTGACGCACGGATACAACAACGCCCGCGCGGGGGATTCTCCCGCCCGCACCCTGCGCGACATCTTCGGCTGGAACCGGCCTTTCCCGCGCGAGGCGGTCTCGCCGCACGAATTCGCCCTGATGTCCGATGCGGGAATCCTCACGCCCGCCGGCGACCTGTGGCGCTCGACCATCCGCTGGGCCACACTGGGCCGCGACAGAAGCCATCACTTGTGCGCCCACTCCGCTTTTCCCACGCTTGACCACGACGCGGTGTTTTTCGGGCCCGACACGTACCGCTTCGCCCACATGATCCGGCGATACTTCGCGTGCACTCCCGACGCGGCGCGCCTCCGCACGGCCGTGGATATCGGCTGCGGTTCGGGAGCCGGCGCCCTGCTGGTCGCGGATGCCTGTCCGGACGCCCGCGTCATCGCCGCGGACATCAACCCCAAGGCCTTGCACTTGACGCGCGTCAACGCCGAACTGGCCTCCCCGGGCCACGCCGCCCGCATCTCCCCCCAACGGAGCGACCTGCTCGTCTCGCTCGAGGGATCCTTCGACCTCATCATCGCCAATCCACCATACATGCTCGACACCGAGCAACGCGCTTATCGCCACGGCGGAGGCACGCGCGGCGAAGGCCTCGCGCAGCGGATCATCACGACGGCCCTGCAGCGCCTCGCACCGGGCGGAACCCTGTTGCTGTACACCGGCGTCGCGATCGTGGAGGGAGAGGATGTCCTGCATGACGGCATCACACGCAGCATCGCACCGGGGTATCGCTGGTCATACGAAGAGCTGGATCCCGACGTCTTTTCGGATGAACTGCTCAAACCCGGCTATGCGCACGTTGAGCGCATCGCCGCCATCGCGTTCACGCTCACGGCTCCCCCGTGAACGTCACGCTCCGGGCGCCCCCTGCGGGCCGGACCCTCGCGCCGCAAGACGAGGGACGCGCGCGGGGAGCACAATGAAGGCACAATGAAGGCACAATGAAAGCGGTGCAGGGGAAGCAGGGGAAATGCCTGAAGCGCCATGGAAGGGCGAAGGTCGCCGCAAGGTCCGCGACGCCCCCAAGAAGGAAAACAAAAAGGCAGGATCCCGGGAGACCCTGCCTTTCGTGCTGGACGGCTTCACATCGTGCAAAGCCCGAAAACCTGGTGGAGGCGGCGGGAATCGAACCCGCGTCCGAAATGAACTCACCGATCGCTCC
>CAYQFG010000011.1:0-35689 GCA_964416695.1 uncultured Bifidobacterium sp. | reverse complement strand
AACGTTCAGCCCAGAACGGATTGCTCCGCATGTCACCGATAAATCTCGATCCCAAACAGACCAACAAGGCTTCCTGGAAAAGTCTCGAGGAACTTTCGGGCTCCGCCGAATTCAAGGATTTTGCGGAACACGAATTCCCTGCCGGTGCCGACACCATGGGCGCGGACATTTCCCGCCGCCGCTTCCTGCAGGTGATGGGTGCGGGCATGGCGTTTGCCGGGGTGACCGGGCTCGCCGGTTGCAAGGGTTTGCGTCGCCCTGAACAGCACATCCTTCCGTACAACGAAATGCCGGAAAACCTCGTGCCCGGCGTGCCCCAATTTTACGCCACGACGCACGTGCTCGCCGGTGAAGCGGTGGGTCTGATCGTCGAATCGCACGAAGGCCGTCCCACCAAGATCGAAGGCAACCCGGCTCACCCTGCCAGCCGCGGCGGTTCCTCGAAACAGCATCAGGCTGCGATCCTGGACCTGTACAATCCCGAACGCCTCAAGGCCCCCTCGAAGAACGGAGACGAAACCTCCTGGGCCCACTTCTGGAACGAAGCCGGCACGGTGTTCGATGAGCTGCGTGCAAACGGCGGTGAAGGTTTGCGTTTCCTGTCCGGAGCCACGGCTTCTCCGTCCTTCCGCGCCGTGCGCGAGCACGCGATGAAGGCCTTCCCCAAGGCGCGCTGGATCACGCATGAAGCCCTCCCCCGTGACAACGCCCTCGCGGGCCTGTATGCCCTGACGGGCCGGGCGGCGGAACCGCTTTACCGCTTCGACCGCGCCCGGCGCATCGTTTCCATCGACAGCGATTTCCTGGAGACCGAACCCGGTCACCTGGCGCACGCGCGGGATTTCGCCGCCGGTCGGGACCCGGACAAGGGCACCGCCTCGATGAACCGCCTGTACGTGATCGAGTCGGGCTTCTCCGTCACCGGCGGTGCCGCCGATCACCGCCTGCGCGTCAAGCCCAGCGCGGTGCCGCACGCCCTGCTGTCGCTCGCGCGCGAACTGCAGGCCCAGGGCCTGAACGTGCCCAACCTGGGCGTCAACCTCAATACCATCCCGCGCAACGCGGAAGGCATTTCCTCCGCCTGGATCCAGGCGCTGGCCGCCGACCTGATGGCTTTCCGCGGAGAGTCCGTGATCGCGGCGGGCCAGTACCAGCCCGCCGCCGTTCACGCCATCGCGCAAGCGCTCAACCAGGCGCTCGGCAACGTGGGCAAAACCGTGGAGTGGAAGCTTTCCACCCTCCACGCCCTGAACGCCGAAAATCCTGCCGGCGCGCCGGAAAACGGCATGGCCGGCCTGCGGGATCTGGCCGCGGACCTCGAAGCGGGCCGCGTGTCCGCCCTTGTGGTCCTCGACGCCAACCCCGCCCACACCGCCCCGGCTGACCTTGAATTGGGAGCCCGGATTTCCAAGGCGGCCTTCAGCGTCACCCTGACCACCGAGGCCAACGAAACCTCCGCGATCACGACGTGGCAACTGCCTCTCAGCCACTTCCTGGAAACCTGGAGTGACGGCGTGGCCCTTGACGGCACGGCCTCGATCGGCCAGCCGCTGATCGCCCCCCTGTACGAGACCCTTGACGCCGCGGAAGTTCTCGCCCGTCTCTCCGGTTACGCCCGGACGACGAGCTACGACATCGTGCGCGGTTACTGGGCCTCGCGTTCGGGCCTTGGTTTTGAATCCGCGTGGCGCCGCTGGCTGCACGACGGCATCGTCAGCCAGGGTGGCGCGGCGGATGTCGCCTACGCCGGGACAGCCCCGGTGGCCGCACTGGTCCGCCAGATCCCGGCCGCCGGCCAGGGAATCGAACTGATGTTCCGGGGCGACTCACGCCTTCTGGATGGCCGCTTCGCCAACAACGCCTGGCTGCAGGAACTTCCCGACCCGATCACCAAGCTCACCTGGGACAACGCGCTTCTCGTGGGGCCCGTCCTCGGTGAAAAGCTGGGCATCACGGGAAACCTGCTGAATGCCGAAAAAACCGGCACGACGTTGGCCGATTACCGCAAGCGCCCGATGGTGCGTGTCACCGTGGGCGACAAGGTGCTCGAAGCCGCCGCCTGGATCCTGCCCGGGATGGCCGATGAAAGCGCCCTGCTGCATTTCGGCTTTGGCCGCATGCAGGTCGGCACGGTCGGCGAAGAAGCCGGCTTCAACGCATACCTCCTGACGTCCTCCGCCTCGCCTTATCTCGCGCAGGACGTGAAGATCGAAAAGCTCAACCGCCTCTATGCCCTCGCCTGCACGCAGGATCACTGGTCCCTCATGGGACGGCCCATCGTGCGTACCGGCGATCTGGAGGAGTACCTCAAGAACCCCGAAGACTTCGCCTCCGAGGACGTGTGGAACAAGCATCCACCCGAAAAGAGCCTGTGGGACGAATCGAAGCGGGGTACTTACGACTTCAGCCAGGGCATGCAGTGGGGCATGGTCATCGACCTCAACAGCTGCACGGGGTGCAACGCCTGCATGATCGCTTGCCAGGCGGAAAACAACATTCCGACCGTCGGCAAGGAACAGGTGCTGCGTGGCCGTGAAATGCACTGGCTGCGCCTCGACCGGTACTTCACCGGCAATGTCGAGGATCCCCAGCTGGAGTTCCAGCCCATGACCTGCCAGCAGTGCGAAAACGCCCCCTGTGAAGAGGTTTGTCCGGTCGGTGCCACCGTGCATTCGCACGACGGCCTGAACGACATGGTGTACAACCGTTGCATCGGCACGCGTTATTGTTCCAACAACTGCCCCTTCAAGGTTCGCCGGTTCAACTTCTTCAACTACAACAACAAGTACGCCGAAACCGAAAAGATGCGGATGAACCCGGACGTCACCGTTCGTTTCCGCGGCGTCATGGAGAAGTGCACCTACTGCGTGCAGCGTATCCAGAAGGCACGCATCGAGGCGAAAAACGCCGGGAGCGAGACCATCGCCGACGGGACCATCACACCCGCCTGCGGGCAATCCTGCCCCAGCCAGTCCATCGTTTTCGGGGACATCAACGACCCTGAAAGCCGCGTCGCCAAACTCAAGGCCCACCCGCGCAACTACGGTTTGCTGAAGGAGCTCAATCTGAAGCCCCGTACCAGCTACCTGGCGCGGGTCCGCAACCCCAATCCCGCTCTCGTCGGGCAATCCGGACAAGAAAAGGCATGAGCACCATGATTCCGCATCGCGACGACGATCCGACCAAACGCCCCGTACTCGTGGAGTCTTCGGACTTCCACGAGGTGACAGAAATCATTGCGGGCCCGACCGAGACCAAGCTCAACTCGACCTGGATCCTGCTGCTCATGCTCAGCGCCTCGTTCATGGCGCTCATGGCGGCGCTGTTCGGCTACCTGTTCTGGGAAGGCACGGGCGTGTGGGGCGTGAACATGCCGGTGGCATGGGGCCTCGCCATCGTGAACTTCATCTGGTGGATCGGCATCGGTCACGCCGGGACCCTGATTTCCGCCATCCTCTTCCTGTTCCGTCAGAAGTGGCGGACGGCCATCAACCGTTTCTCCGAAGCGATGACGATTTTCGCGGTGATGTGCGCGGGCGTCTTTCCCGCGTTCCACGTCGGCCGCGTCTGGGTCGTCTACTACATCTTCCCGCTTCCCAACCAGATGGACGCCTGGCCCAATACCCGCAGCCCTCTTTTCTGGGACGTGTTCGCCATCAGCACCTACTTCACGGTGTCCCTGCTGTTCTGGTACATGGGCCTGATTCCCGATCTCGCGACCATGCGCGACCGTGCCACCACGAAGGTCCGCAAGTTCGTGCTGTCCGTGTTCTCGCTCGGATGGCGCGGTGCGGCGCGTCATTGGCAGAACTATGAGCGTGCCTACCTGATCCTGGCCGCCATCTCGACCCCGCTGGTGCTCTCCGTCCACTCAATCGTGTCCTTCGACTTCGCGACCTCGAAGATTCCCGGGTGGCACACGACCATCTTCCCGCCGTACTTCGTTGCAGGTGCCGTGTTCTCGGGCTTCGCCCTCGTTTCAACCTTGCTGATCGTGGCGCGCGAGATTTTCGGTTTCAAGAAGGTCGTTCGCCTGCACCACATCGAGAACATGAACAAGTTCATGCTTCTCACCGGTACGCTTGTCGGTTACGCCTATGCCATGGAAATCTTCATCGCGTGGTACAGCGGCAACATGTACGAGCGTTACGCGTTCTGGAACCGCGCACTGGGTGAGTTCTGGTGGGCCTACTGGGCCATGATCATCTGCAACGTCGTGTCTCCGCAGTTCTTCTGGTTCAAGAAGATCCGGCGCAACCTGTTGATCACCTTCATCCTGACCATCTTCATCAACATCGGCATGTGGTTCGAACGCTTCGTGATCGTGATCACCCTGCACGCGGACTTCATTCCGGGCTCGTGGGGCTACTACCGCCCCACGTGGGTGGACTGGTGGACCTACATCGGAACGTTCGGCATGTTCTTCTCGTTCTTCCTGTTGTTCCTCAAGTTCCTGCCCCAGCTGGCGATCGCTGAAGTCAAGAGCGTGATGCCGGAGGCCAACCCGCACCATCATCCCCATGACAAGGGGGCGCATTAAAATGTCCAGCGTCTCTCTCAGTAATACCGCACCCGCCAGAACCTTCGGACTTCTGGCGGAGTTCAAGAGCCCCGCCGACGTTTACCACGCCGCCGAGAAGGTTCGTGACGCCGGGTATACCCGGTGGGACGTCCACTCGCCGTTCCCCATCCACGGCATCGACCGGGCCATGGGTCTGGGTGATTCCAAACTTGGCTGGATCGCGTTCTTCTGTGCCATGGCCGGCGCCTTCGGCGGCTTCGGCGTCCAGCTCTGGGTGCACAAGTTCGCCTATCCCCTGCTGATCGGCGGAAAACCGATGGTTGCCTATCCGGCCTATGTTCCGGTGACGTTCGAGCCGGGTGTGCTGTTCGCGGCCTTCGGCGCGATCCTCGGAATGCTGGTCCTGAACGGCCTGCCGCGTTTCTACCATGCGCTTTTCCGGAGCGAGAATTTCAAGAAAGCCACCGACGACGGTTTCTTCATTTCGATTGAAGCCCGTGACCCCAAGTTCGCCCTCGAATCAACCCGCGAATTGCTCGCATCGATCGGCGGCACCAACATCGAAGTTTTGGAGGACTGACGTGAAACCCGCCACCCTGATGGGATTTGCCTTGCTCGGCGCAGCCATCCTCCTCACCGGCTGCCGGGGCCAAACCTCGCGGCAACCGCCCCTCTGGATCATGCATGGCATGGAATTCCAGCCGCGCTACAACGCCTTCGAAGGAAACGACTTCTTCGAAGACGGGCGCAACATGCGGACTCCTCCCGCAGGCACGGTCGCACGCGGCTTCCTCAACGAGGATGACGCCTACCACCGCGGCGGTGACTCCCTGAACCCCGTCACCCGCATTCCCGTACCGGTCACCACCGAACTGATGGAACGCGGCCAGATCCGCTACAACATCTATTGCACTCCCTGCCATTCGGCTTCCGGCGTGGGCAATGGTGCAATCGTCAAACGCGGTTTCCTGCCTCCTCCCAGCCTGCATGACGATCGCATCGTGCAAATGCCCGACGGACAGATCTTTCAGGTAATTACCCGCGGCATCCGGAACATGCCCGCTTATGGTACCCAAATTCCCGAAGCGGATCGCTGGGCCATCGTGGCCTACATCCGCGCCCTGCAGCATACCCGTCTCGCGGATGATGCCGGTGACGCAACACAGAGCAACTGAGGTGCATGGACATGGTTGATTCCCGCGATACACTCCAGCTCAACGACAAGCTGGGCAAAAGCACGTCCTGGTTCCTCGGAGCCGGCATTGTCGGCGTGATCCTGTGCGCCGTCGCTTACTTCCAGAACAGCGAACACTTTTACGTCTCATATCTGACGTCGTTCAGCTTCTTCCTGGCGATTTCGCTGGGCGCCCTGTTCTTTGTGATGGTTCAGCATCTTGCCCGCGTGGGCTGGAGCGTGACTGTCCGCCGCACGGCTGAAAACCTGTCGGGGAACCTGTTCGTTCTGGCCATCCTGTTCCTGCCTTTGCTGACGGGGGTCTACGAACTCTTTCACTGGTCGCATGACGATGTGCGCGCGACGGATGCCCTGGTTCAGTCCAAGGCCGCCTACCTGAACGAACCCTTTTTCTATGGCCGCACCTTTGTGTACCTCGTGGTCTGGTCCCTGCTTGGCTGGTGGTTCCTGCGCACGTCCCGCATGCAGGACGAATCGCGTGATCCGGCCCTCAGCACCCGCATGGCCAAGATGTCGACGATCGGTCTCATCCTGTTCGGCCTGACCCTGACCTTCTATGCTTTCGACTGGATCATGTCCATCGACGCTCACTGGTTTTCGACCATGTTCGGCGTGTATTATTTCGCCGGCGCGGTGGTTGCGTTCTACTGTGCCCTGATCCTCGCGGCGGTATGGCTCCAGCGCACAGGTCATGTCAGAAGTTCCATCAACCTGGAGCACTACCACGACATGGGCAAGCTGCTCTTCGGTCACAACATCTTCTGGGCCTATATTGCCTTCAGCCAGTTCATGCTGATCTGGTACGCCAACATCCCCGAAGAAACCCTGTTTTTCCATCATCGCGCCGCCGACGGCTGGAAGGCCGTGAGCCTTTCCTTGCCCTGGCTGCATTTCGCCCTGCCCTTCCTGTTTCTGATGTCGCACAACATCAAGCGTCGTCCGGCGCTTCTGGCCTCAGCCGCCGCGCTGTTGCTGGTGATGTGTTATGTGGACATTTACTGGCTCGTTCAGCCGTATTTCCACCACCACGGCCCCCATTTCGGACTTTCGGACGTGGGCTCCTTGCTGGCGATCGGCGGCTTTTATTTATTCTTCCTGGTTCACAACATGCGTCAGGCGAGCCTGATTCCGACCGGCGACCCGCGCCTGAATGAAAGCCTCACCTACGACAACGGGATTGTAAAATGAGCGCACTCGAACATGCGAACGCCGGGCACGAACCCGATGAATTCAAAAACCCCTATGCCGTCTGGGCGGTTCCCTTCAGCCTGACGTTGCTGGTCTTCTTCGTTCTCATCGTCATCCTCTGGGTGCCCGCGGCTGCGAGCAAGGAAATGAAGACGAAGGAACAACTCGGAGCCGAAACGTCGCGGACATTCTTCCTGGACCACCAGGAGGAGGATGCCGAAGAGCTCGGTGACATCGAAGCATCCATGACCGCGATCGTTCGCCAAAACGCGAACCGTTGATGAGGTTCCCCTCTTGATTACATCCGCCCTGCTTGCCGCCACCCTCGCCGTCATGCCCGACATGTCATCCCCCGACACGACGGGCGGCATGCACCAGGCAACCATCGGCGCGGGTATCGAGGAGAAACTGGGCGAACAGGTGGACACCTCGCTGGTCTTCGTCGACGAAGCGGGCCAGCGCGTTGTACTGGGGACGTATTTTTCTGCGGGCAAACCCGTCATCGTCAACTTCGCCTATTTCCACTGTCCCATGCTGTGCGGGCTGGTGCAGGACGGCATGGTCAAGGCCCTGAACACCCTCGACCAGCGTCCCGGTGAAGATTACGTCCTTCTGACGGTCGGCATGGACTGGCGTGAGGGCCCCGAAGAAGCCATGCCGGTCAAGGAGCGGCTGGTTCCCGCACTCGACAAGCCCGGAACCGCCGAAAACTGGCACTTCATCACGGCTGACTACAAAACGGTGCGCACATTTGCGCGCTCCGTCGGCTTCCATTACAACTATGTTCCGGGGCAGAACGACTTCGCGCACGCCGCAGGCCTGATTTTCCTCAGTCCTTCGGGCACTGTGTCCCGTTACCTGTACGGCATCGAGTTTTCTCCGCGCGACATGCGTCTGGCCCTTCTGGACGCCTCCGAAGGGAAAAGTCTGTCCATCGGTGAAAAATTTGCCTTGATGTGCTTCCGCTACGACGAACACGCGCAGGGATATGTTTTGTTCGCGCGCAACTTCATGAAGACCGGCGGCCTGATCGTCCTGATCCTGCTGCTGTTGCTTCTGATTCCGTTGTGGCGGAAGGAAGTCAGGCGCCGCAACGCCGGTTGAACAACGAACGGATGGGCGTCCGGCACCCGTCCGGTGGCAAGCACGAGGATCAGAAAGAGATTATGCTTATCCTACCTCACAGGATTTCGGCCTCTTTTCCCAGGTGGAAGCCTGCCTCGTTTTGTTGCAGTTTATCTACATTGCTCACCCGAACTTCAGGGAACCGGCGAAGCCGTAGCGGCACGGTCACGATCTTTTAGCGCGCATATGTCCCCGTGGTGGAAAGGGATCCTGAATCCCTGACCGTCGCACCCCCGATGGGAAAGGAAGCCTGAACTCCTTCGAAACTTTCGACTGGGAAAACGGATAACACTATGGAAACCACCAAGACTTTCTGGTTGCCCGAACAAGCCTCCACCTTCGCCGGCATGGTGGACTGGGCCTTCAATCTTTACTTCTGGATCTCTGTATTCTTCTTCGTCCTCATCTTTACCCTCGTCGGCATCTTTCTGGTGAAGTACCGCCGCAAACGCGGGGACCAGCTGGCGACGGGTCAGATGATTCACAATACCCTGCTGGAAACGTCCTGGACCGTGATCCCCCTGATCATCGTCATGGGCCTTTTCTTCATCGGCATGCGGGGCTGGTGGCACATGCGCGTGGCACCCTCCAACGCAACCTCCGTCGATGTCATCGGCATGAAGTGGAGTTGGTCATTCAACTACCCGCAGGGCTTCAGCAACGACACGCTGGTTGTCCCCGTCAATCAGCCCATCCGCCTCCGGGTTACCAGCACGGACGTGATTCACGGGCTTTTCATTCCGGCCTTCCGGACGAAGGTGGACGTCGTCCCGGGCCGTTACCAGGCGCTGTGGTTCGAGGCGACCAAGCCCGGCGTCTTCCCCATTCTCTGCACGCAGTACTGCGGCACCAGCCACTCCTACATGCTCTCGGCCGTCAAGGTGCTTGAGACGGAAGAGTACGCCGAATGGCTGTCCGAAGCGGCGTCCGCTTCCGGCGGCGACATGCCTCTCGACGAGTTCGGGGCTTCCGTTTTCACCAAGCGCGGCTGCAACGCCTGCCACTCTGTGGATGGAACCCCGAGTCTCGGGCCCACCTGGAAGGGGATCGCCGGCATGACCCGCACCTTCACCGACGGCAGCAGTGCCGTTGCGGATGCGGAATACATCAAGCGGTCCATCCTCGATCCCGCCGCCCAGGTGGTCACCGGGTACGCCCCCATCATGCCGTCCTACAAGGGCATCCTGAACGATCGGGAAATCGACGCCCTCACAGCCTACATCCAGACCCTGAAATAAGCCAGACAGCGGAACGGACCAGATCATGAGCGCACATCACGAAAACATCAATTACCTCAAAGCCAGTAAGGGGTTCCTCAACTGGCTGGTCACGGTCGATCACAAGCGTATCGGCCTCATGTACCTCGCATCGATCATCTTCTTCTTCATTGCGGGCGGAACCTATGCGTTCCTGTTCCGCCTGGAGTTGTGGTCGCCGCTCGAGGGCTTCATGTCCCCCGACACCTACAACCACTTCTTCACCATGCATGGCGTCATCATGGTGTTCCTCGTGGTCGTTCCCGGCATTCCGGGTGCCCTGGGGAACTTCATGCTTCCGATCCACCTGGGTGCCAAGGACCTGGCCTTCCCGAAGCTGAACATCACCAGCCTCTACCTGTACTGGATCGGTGCGATTCTCGCCCTGTTCTCCCTCACGCAGGGCCAGGCGGATTCCGGCTGGACGTTCTACGCGCCCTACTCCCTGTCACAGAATCCCGCCGTGCTGTGGATGCTGGTCGCGGCCTTCATTCTCGGGTTTTCGTCCATTCTGACCGGTGTGAACTTCATCGTCACCACCCACAAGATGCGCGCTCCGGGCATGACCTGGTTCCGCCTCCCCCTGTTCGTGTGGGCCCTGTACGCGACCGGCATCATGCAGGTCTTCGCGACCCCGGTGCTCGGCATCACCCTGCTCCTCCTCCTCGTCGAAAACTTCTTCCGCATCGGCATCTTCGACCCCTCGCTGGGCGGTGACCCCCTGCTGATGCAGCACTTCTTCTGGTTCTACTCCCACCCCGCCGTCTACATCATCGTCGTTCCGGCCTTCGGTGTGGTTTCGGAGCTGATCACGACCTTCTCGCGGAAGGACATCTTCGGCTACAAGTTCATTGCCTTCTCGTCGGTGGCGATCACCATCATCGGGTTCCTCGTGTGGGGCCATCACATGTTCGTTTCCGGACAATCCGACGTGGCGGTCACGATCTTCTCGTTCCTCACCTTCTTCACGGCCGTACCCTCCGCGATCAAGGTGTTCAACTGGACGACAACCCTCTATCAGGGTTCCATCAAGCTCAGCACACCGATGTTGTATGCGCTTCAGTTCCTGTTCAACTTCACCATCGGCGGTCTGACCGGCATCATCCTGGGCATCCTGTCCCTCGACATCCACCTTCACGACACCTACTTCGTGATCTCCCATTTCCACTATGTGGCCATGGGCAGCACCATGATCGCCTTCATCGGGGGCATCTACTACTGGTGGCCGAAGATGACGGGCCGCATGTTCAATGAAGGCTGGGCCCGGTTCGCGTCGATCCTCGTCTTCCTGGGCTTCAACACGACATTCTTCGCCCAGCTGGTGATGGGTTCCCAGGGCAGCCCGCGCCGCTACTACAACTACCTGGCGGAATACCAGATTCATCACCAGGTATCGACGGTCGGCGTCGTCATGCTGGCTGTCGGCCTCTTCCTCGCGCTGTTCAACCTGCTGATTTCGCTCAAGAACGGTGCCGTGGCACCGCAGAACCCCTGGGGAGCCCGGACCCTCGAATGGACGCACGCGGCGACCCCGCCCGTCCTGTACAACTTCACCGAGACCCCGGTCGTAACCGAAGGCCCGTACGAATATCCCGTGGAGAAAGCCTGATGGCCGAGCTTACAGTCCCCAAAGAACACGAAGTCCCTCACCACTTTGACGACCTCGAACAGGAGTTCGAGTCGCACAAGATGGGCATGTGGTTGTTCCTTGCTTCCGAAATCATGATGTTCGGGGCGTTGCTGGTCGGCGGGTTCATCCTGCTGTACCGCTTCCCTGAAGCTTTTGCCGAGGGC
The DNA here is from genome assembly GCA_964416695.1 of uncultured Bifidobacterium sp. Classification (GTDB taxonomy): domain Bacteria; phylum Fibrobacterota; class Fibrobacteria; order UBA11236; family UBA11236; genus UBA11236. The sequence continues at coordinate 24,609 of CAYQFG010000011.1, read as the reverse complement.
CGCGCCCATCTGGATCTCGGCATGGGAGCGCTGAACACGTTCTTCCTTCTGACGAGCGGCTTCACGATGGCCCTGGCCGCCCTCCACGGCCAGCGCAGTGATCAGTCCAAGGTTCGCCGCTACTTGTGGCTGAGCCTCCTGTTCGCTGCGAGCTTCCTCGTTGTGAAGGCTTTTGAATACAGCGCCAAGTTCCATCACGGCACGCTCCCTGGCCCCTTCTGGTCCGCCGAAGGGTTTACCACTCCCCACGCGCATCTGTTCTTCGGTTTTTATTTCGCCGCGACCGGTCTTCACGTGGTTCACGTCCTGATCGGCATGGGCCTGATGGTCTGGTGCCTTCTGGTCTCCCGCAAGGTGAAGTTCACGCGGGCTTACACCACCCCGATCGAACTCAGTGGCCTTTACTGGGCGCTCGTCGACCTGGTCTGGCTCGTCCTCTTCCCCCTTCTTTATCTGGTGGGCTAAGTCATGGAAAAGCAACTCCCCGGACACAGCTACAGCTTCAAGGTTCTGCTGCGCGTTTACATCGCCCTGCTGGTGCTGGCCGCCGGCATGATCGTCGTGTCGGTGCTCCCGCTCGAGGGCCTGCCGATCGAGTGGATCGACCTGCACGTGCTCAAGGGCCTGATCATCATGGGCCTCTCGGTGATCATGATTGCGATCACTGCCGGATTCCTCATGGGTCTGAAATACGAGAAGTCCAACCTGAACACGTTGGTGTTCACGGGCAACTTCGCGTTTCTCGCGCTGTTCATGATTTTCGTCTGGGCCGACGTGACCTTCCGTGGTCTGCTGGATCCTTCGTTCGAAAACCAGATCAACTGGGAATCGCCGGTTGACAAGGTCAATGACAGCGCTGCGGACGAGTACGACGATTCCGAAGAGTATGATGACGCTGAGGAAGACGAGTACGAGGAGTAACCTCCTCGTCCCTCTCCCCGTGCTGCTTCCTTTCCGCTTTCCGTCCCCCTTGAGTGCCGCCCGCCCCGATGCGTGAACTTCCCCCTCCCGTCTTTTCGCGGCGCTCATTCCTGTTCTTTCTCGTATTGGCTCCGGCCTGTCTTTTGGTCGTGGCTGCCATCGTCATCACCCTGCAATACCGGCAGTTCCGCACGTTGGTCGCCCCGGAGTCAGCCGTGGCCGCGGCAGAGCCGACTCCGGAGTCGCGCCTCCTCGCGGACGACGTCCTGGCATCCCTCGCAGCCTTCCGCCAGGGTGAGGGTCCGGACTCGCTGGCCGTTCCTCCTGAAGCACTCAACGCCCTCGTCCTGAACAGTCCGGTGTTGAAGCGTGAGAATATCCGCTTCCACTTCGCCGTGACTCCGGCCAATGTCAGGGATTCCACGGAAGGGACGCTTCTGTCCGTCGAGAGCGCCCGCCCCTTGGGCGCGCTGAACGGCCGCCTGGCCTGGATCTTCCAGAAAATCACGCCCATCGAGGACGGCTGGTTGAACGCCCGTCTCGACGGCCTTCCGGAACTCAAAAGCCGGCAACTTTCCTTCACCCCCGAACGGGGCTTCATGAACGAGGCGAGGGTCCCCAAGGCCGCGATCACCAAGCGGGGTGGAATGTCTCCGAAAGACTTTCTTGAGCCTGCGGCCCTGCCGCAGTATGACTCCCTGGTCTCTGTGCTCGACACGGTGTACTGGGACGGAACCGCGGTCATCCTCGTCCGCACCGCGCACGAGGAAAACTGATCGGAACCGGTCCGCTGCCTCCTGTCCGGACGGCAGACACGGACAGGAGGCAGCGGATCCGGAGGACAGACGCCCAAGCCGGGACATCGCGGCACGTCCCGCTCCCTCCGGCCTCCCTGCCGCTGACGTTTCTGCGTCCTTCACCCGGCTTTCCACCGGCTACCCCGACTCACCTCCGGTCTTCAAGGTTCTCATGACATCCACACCGCAACACGCATACGACCTCTGGATCTTCGACCTTGACGGAACCCTGATCGACAGCCGTCTCGACCTCGTCACGGCCGTCAACGCCACCCTGACCTGGCGCGGCCTCGCGCCCCTGCCGGAGGCGACCATCGTCTCCTTCATCGGGGACGGCGCCGAAGACCTGATCCGTCGCTCGCTGGCGGCGGCCGGTGCCGCCACGGCCCTCATCGATGACGATTTCGCCGGCACCATGCGCTGGTTCCTCGAATACTACGGGGATCACTGCCTCGACCGCACCGTCCTCTACCCCGGCGCCCGCGACCTCCTTGGGACTCTGGCCGCGCACGGCACTCCCATGGCGCTCTTGACCAACAAGCCGGAAAAACCCACGCTCAAGATCCTCGCCCACCTCGACATCCTGCGCCATTTCGGGCAGATCGTGCCTGGGGACGGCCCTTTGGGCAAGAAACCCGATCCCGCCGGTCTGACTGCTATTTTGAAAGCCATGAACACGGCCCCGGAAAACGCCGTCCTGGTGGGTGACAGCCTGCAGGATCTCGAAGCCGCCCGGGCTGCAGGAACGGCCATGATCGCGTTCCGCGGCGGGCTGGGCGATGCGGCGGCCCTTGCGGCCCGTCATCCCACCGCGTTGGTCGACACCCTGGCTGAACTCCACGCCCGCGTGACCGCGCCGGAGGCGCGCTGATGAACACAACCCCCACACACCTCTCCCCTGCGGCCCCCGAAGCCCCCGCCGCCGCTCCCGCCGGAACCACGCCCGCACCGGAAACGGGAGCGGCATTCCCGCCCCCGGCTTCCTCCCGAAACTCCACACCGCTTTCATCAACGGATTCATCAACGCCATCAACGAAAGCGGCCACCCCGAAATACCTGCTGGCCACCTACGGCTGCCAGATGAACGAATACGATTCCAATCTCGTGGGATCGATGCTGGAAAAGCGCGGCATGGACATCACGGACAATCCCGATGAAGCGGATCTGTTCGTGGTGAACACCTGCAGCATTCGCGGTGGCGCGGAGGACAAGGCCTATGCGCGTGTCGCCGCCCTGCGGCATCACAAGCGGCATCGCCCCGGCGTGCGCATCGCCGTGATCGGGTGCATGGCCCAGAACCACGGCGAGAAGATTCCCGTGGCGCTGGAGCACGTCGACTACGTGGTCGGCCCCGACGGTTACGGCGCGCTCGAAGGCATGATCTTCGGAGACGACGCCTCCGCGGAAAAGTCCGGTCCCGTGGTGTGGACCGAACAGAACGACTTCGAGAATTACGAAGGCATGATCGCGCGTCTCGACGGTTCCGTGTCCGCGCACGTCACCATCATGCGCGGCTGCAACAAGCGCTGCACGTACTGCATCGTGCCCAACGTGCGCGGCGTCGAACGCAGCCGCTCCGCCGCCGAAGTCATCGCCGAAGTCGAACACATCGTGTCGCAAGGCGTTCAGGAGGTCTGCCTGTTGGGCCAGACCGTGAACTCCTACCGCGACACCAGCGCCCGCGCACCCGACGGCACGGGTGTGGTCACCTTCGCCGGATTGCTCCGCCGCCTCCAGGAGGTGGAGGGCCTGCGCCGCATCCGCTTCACCTCGCCCCACCCGCGCCACTTCGACAGCGAAACCATCCGCGCCATTGCGGAGTGCGACAAGGTCTGCAAGCACGTCCACATGCCCCTGCAATCGGGGTCGACGTCCCTGCTGAAGAAGATGCGTCGGCAGTACACGCGCGAACGTTACCTCGAGATCGTCGCGGAACTGCGCGCGGCCATCCCCGACGTCGCCATCACCACCGACATCATCACGGGATTCGTGGGCGAAACCGAAGAGGACTTCGCGGACACGTTGTCGATGATGGAAGCCGTCCGCTTCGATCACGCTTTCATGTTCTCCTACTCGCCGCGCGAAGGCACGCCCGCGTTCGAGGAAACCGAAACCCTGACTCCCGAAGAAAAGCAGGAACGTCTCGAACGCGTGATCGAACTGCAGATGCGCCACACGGAGGAACGCCTGGACGCGCTTGTGGGCCGGACCGAGGAAATCCTGATCGAATCGCCGTCGAGCCGCAACGACGCGGAATGGATGGGCAAGACCGACGGATTCAAGAAGGTGATCGTCCCCGCCGTTCCGGACCGCACCCTGAAGAAAGGCGACTTCGTCCGGGCGCGGATCCTCGAGCGCCGCGGCCTCATCCTGCGCGGCGAAGTGGTTGCGCACTAAGGAATGAGTACTCGGAAATGAGCAATACTCAATGCTCAATGCTCAAAATCCATGAACAGGATCTGACGTTTCGCAATACGATGCTGAAACAAGCCAACAATAATGCCCCGTCCGTTTCAAGCTGCGGGGATTTATTGTTGTATTGTAGCACTGTTGTATTGTTCATTGGGCATTGAGCATTGTGCATTTCATCGGAGGCTCCATGAAACTCGTACGCCGCATCCTCTTCATCGCGCTCGTGATGGTGATGGCCATCGTCCTGTTCCAGAACCAGCAAAGCCTGGGAATGCCGATGGAACTCTCCTTCCTGCGCTGGAGCTTTTCACTGGTGCTCGGCTTCTGGATCCTGCTGGCGTTCCTCGCCGGCGTCGCCCTGTTCGCGCTCGTCGACGCCTGGCGCGGGATGATGCTCCGGTTGGAAATCCGCCGCAAGGATCAGGAGATCGCCCGCCTGCAGGCCTTGCTGAACGCGCCGCCGGCCGACCTTCCGCCCGATCATTCCGAAGACCAGTTCCCGGGATGAATGTGGATGCGACCATGACACGGGATGCGGCGGACGGACGCAGCACGCGATCCGGGGGCATCAGGCAGGCAACCTCCGGGAGTGCGCTGGCGCGCATGGCCGCGGGGGTGCGGGTTCCCTCCGGGCGACTCCGGTCCGGGCGACGACCGCGCCGTGCCCTGTCCCCGCTGACCGCGGCCGGGATCCCCGTGGTCTGGGCGCTGACGCTCGCCGCAGCCCTGCTCGTCGGACACCCGACGAGCGCTCGCGCCCAGGCTCCGGACTCGACCTCTGCGGCGCTGCTGGCCGATTCCCTGCGCCGCGAGGCGGGACGCCTCGCGGCGCAGGGCCGTCTCGACGAGGCGCAGGCCCTCGTGGCGCGTCACGCCGGCGACATGCCGGCCGTATGGAGATCCATGTTCACCGGCAAGCTGGAAGCCGACGGCGACGCGTCGGCCCGCGGCTACACCGGCGCCGCCACGGAAAGCGCCCCCGAACAAATGCGCGGCGAAGCCGTGTTCCGCCTGGGGCAATATCATTACGCCGCGGGCCGGTATCATCTGGCCATCCCGCAGTTCCGCGCCTACCTCGCCCGTTTTCCCGACGGCATGTGGTCGCAGGAATCCGCCTACTGGATGGCCCATGCCTGCCTCCAGCTCGTGAAGCACCAGCCGGCACGCGTCGCCTATCTCGACACCGCGCTGGCCTACCTCCAGCGCCTCGAGGCCCGCGGGCCGAAGGCCTACTACTGGCCGCTGGGACGCGCGGCACAGGCCCGCGTGTATCTCGCCCGCAGCGGCGTCGGAGACTCCGCGGCGGCGATCCGCGCCCTGCAGGGGGCCCGGGGCCGCATGCCCCCGGAAGAAACGCCGGGCTTGCTGCTGCTGTCGCTGCAGGCCGAACCTGCAAGCCCGCGCGCGGCCGGGTGGACGGACTCGCTGCGCTGGACCTATCCCCTGTCCCCCGAAGCCCGCGCGTTGCCACAGCCCGCCCCGCGGCAGGCCTCGGCACCGTCGTCCCCGCGCTCCGCCCCCCCTGTTCCTCCCTCCGCCCTTCCCGTGGCCAAGGGAACCCACATGTTGCAGCTGGGCGCGTTTGCCCAGAAGGACAATGCGGAACGCCTGCGCGCCGACCTCGCCCACAAGAACCTGCCCGCGCGGGTGACGTTGCTGCGCGTGGGCGACCGCACGCTCCACCGCGTGGTCATGGGAGACTACCCGGATGCGGCCACCGCCCAGCAGGAAGGCAAACGTCTGCTCGATCGCCTGGGCTATTCGTTCCGGGTGGTTCCGCAGGACGATCGACCGACCGGGGACTGAGGACTTGAGGATCGAGGACCGGACTCCTCCCTTGCACGACCCGGCCCCGGCTTTCCCGGCACCGGACAGGTCCCGCGCCGGCCGGGACTTCCGGAGCGTCTCTTCTGAATGTCACCAGGATCATCCGGGGTGTCTGTCCGGGTATCTTGTCCCGATGGTGGTGTCCGGAGGAGGTGGAATGCCCGGGGAATGCCGTCTGAATGCGCCATGCAGGCCTTCTGGCAGGGACCTTGATCAACTATATTTTCGCCCCGCTTCCCCCGCCGGGATGGTGAAATTGGTAGACGCGCCGGACTCAAAATCCGGTAGGGGCGACCCTGTGCGAGTTCGATTCTCGCTCCCGGCACCATTCTTTTGTGCGTCGAGAATCATTCCGGATCACTCCGGATCACTCCGGCCTCACTCCTCCGGGTCCCCCGGCCGCGCACCCGACCTCAGCCAAAGGCCTCCGATTCCATGCTCCGCGAGATCCTGAAATCCAAAATCCACCGCGCCACGGTCACCGACGCGAATCTGAGCTATGAAGGCTCGATCACGATCGATCCGGAACTGATGGCCCTGTCGGACATCGAGGAGTACGAAAAGGTTCAGGTCGTGGACCTGAACAACGGCGAACGCTTCGAGACCTATTGCATTCGCGGCCAAAATCCGGGTTCCGGGGAAATTTGCGTGAACGGGGCCGCATCGCGGCTGGTTCAGATCGGTGATCTGGTCATCATCATGGCCTTCACGTGGCTGGAAGACGACGCCCGTCGGACCTTCAGCCCGAAGGTCGTGAAGGTGACCCCCGAAAACCGGCCCAAGGAGTAGGCGCGGGCCGCGTTTTCAGGTAGTATTATAGGGGTGGAAGGGAAGACCCCCGGGCATTGTATGCGATTCTCATTGTTTCATCCTCGCTCGTTCGTCGTTCCGGCCCTCGGAGCGGCCTGCGTCTTCGTGGCGCTCGCGTCCGCCGCGCCGCGGAGTGTGCTGACCAGCCGCGATGACTTCGACCCGCGCGTGATGACGCGGCACGACGACCGCTCCGCCCCGTCGTCGCTGCGGTTGACGCCCGGCGCAGGCCCGCGCCCGGGCAATGCCTCGGTGACGCTGGAACAGCCCGGCCGCTTCTCCATGCAGCAAAGTTATTCCCTGACGGCGGTCTCGGGCGCGGCGGGTTCGGCCTCATCGGGTCTCTACCTCAACACGCTGAACTATCAGGTCACCCCGTTGATGACGGCCTTCGTGGATGTGGGGTTTCACACCCCGATCCATTCGTCGCTTCCCGGCATGGACCAAGCCGGCGGTCTGGGCTCCGTGATCCTGCCGCGCATGGGTTTCGAGTACCGGCCGCATGACCGTCTCTCGCTCAACTTCGAACTGGTCAATGGACCGGATGCCTGGAAAGCCTGGGGCGGCTCCCCGTACGGGTGGTCGCCTTTCCGCAGTTTCCCGGGGAACCGGACTCCGTAATTGAAACGCCCGACGCCTGCCGGTCGCACCCGGCCTCATCCGTTGCCCCGTGTCGCGACACGCCTGCTCGTCATGGGCGCGACCTCGCTGACATTGCTCTCGGCCTGCGGGAAGTCTCCCGAACCGGTCGTCTTCAAGGCCAACTCCGGACAGATCCAGGTGCTGAACGGAAACGGGCGCGCGGGTCTGGCCGACGTGTTCCGCACTCATCTGATCGAGCAAGGGTTCGACGTGATCGAGTCGGGAAACGCGCGCAGCTGGAGCTACGAACACACCTTGGTCCTGGCCCGCACGGAATCGGACACCATCGCCCGTGACCTGGCCCGCGCCCTGGGGACCCGACGCATCGTGCATCTGCGGCATCCCGCTTCATTGGTGGAAGCGACCGTCATCATCGGAAAAGATTACAAGGAGCTCATGAGAACATGGCCACAAAGACCGCAAAACCAACCGTAAAGAAATCCGCGAAGTCCGCGGCGAAGGCCGCCCCGCCGGCTGCGAAGTCCGCCACTGCCGTCACCCGGAAGGGGAAGGCCGCCGTCACGAAAACCGCCACGACGCCTGCAAAGAGCGGTGGAAAGAGCGGTGGAAAGGGCGGAGCAACAAGCGTGAAGGACGTGAAGAGTGTGAAGGGTGGCGGGAACGGCGCGGCCACGGTGGCGGCGAAGGGTGTTGCGCGGGCGGCCGTGAAGGCGCCTGCCAGGTCGGCGACCAAAACCACGGTGAAGGCCGCTGCGGCCGCGACGAAGACCACCGCCGCGAAAACACCCGCATCCGCATCCTCATCCGCGGCCGCGCGCAAAACCGTCACCAAGGCTGCCACCAAGTCGGTCGCCAAGGCCGCCGCAAAGTCCCCCGTAAAGGCCGCAACCCGGGCCGCGCCGGCGACGGCGGTAAAAGGTGTGAAGGCCACTGCCGCCAAGGGGGCGGCGAAGGGGGCTGTGAAGGGGGCTGTGAAGGCCTCCGGGAAGCAGGCCCCAAAGCAAGCTCCGAAGCTTCAAAGCGCCGGGAACAAAAAGGTGGCCACCAAGCCCGCCACGAAGCCGGCAAAAAAAACGGCCAGCGCCCCGGCTCCCGGCTCTCCCGTATCGCTGAAGGGCTTGCGCGTCTCCGGCGCGAAGGCTGCCCGCATCGCCGAGATCGTGGCCGAATCCTATGCGAACCGGCCGGCTCCGGAAGTGACCCCGCCGGTCACGAAAGCCGCCAAGGCCGGTGATGCGGGGCCGGGACATGAACCCGGTTCCGCCCTGGACGCGGCGCACAAGGCCGCCGCCATCCTCTTCGCCAAAAAGGCGGAAGACGTGGTGCTCATGGATTTGCGCGAGCTCAGCACGGTGGCCGACTACTACCTGATCGCCACGTGCACCAACGAGCCCCAGATGCGCGCCATCCTGAATACCCTGCAACGTTCACTCAGCCGCGAAGGGATCAAGTCCCTGCGTTCGGAATACATGCCCGGGGTGCGATGGGCCGTGGTCGACTACGGCGACCTGATCGTGCACCTGTTCGAAAAACAGACGCGCGGTTTTTACTCGCTTGAACGCTTGTGGGCGGACGCTCCCTCCACCACGTTGAACGCGGCGGATTATGCGCTTCCGGTGGATGATCACGAAACGGATATGGACGAAGATGGCGACCTTTAAACGTGAAATCGCCCGGGTGATCGCCCCGGCGACGGGACTGGATGAAGCCGCGATCGAAGCGGCCCTGACCTTGCCACAGCACGCGGACCACGGGGATTTTTCCTTCCCCTGTTTTCCGCTGGCCAAAACCCTGCGCAAACCACCCGCGGCCATCGCGGAGGAGCTCGCACGGACCCTCACGCCTCCTCCGGGATTCACCCGCGTCGAGGCGCTGTCGGGTTATCTCAACTTCTTCGCCGACAAGGCCTTGTTCACGCGCCGCGTGGTCACGGAAGTGCTCACGCAGGGCGTGTCCTACGGGAACGGAACCGAAGGCGCCGGCAAACCGGTCGTCATCGATTTCTCGTCCCCCAACATGGGCAAGGAACTGGCCTTCCATCATTTGCGCGGCACCATGATCGGAAACAGCCTCAGCCGCGTGTTCCTGAAGCGCGGTCACCCCGTGACCCGGGTGAACCACCTCGGTGACTGGGGCACCTCCTACGGCAAGCTCATCGTGATGTTTCTCCGTGAGGGACTGGGCGAAGCTGACCTCGAAACCCTCACCCTGGAACGCCTCAACGGCTTGTACAAGGCCTTTTCCCGCGCCGCGGAAGCGGAACCGGAACTGGAAAACGCCGCACGCGAAGCCTTCGCCAAACTGGAAGCCGGCGACGCTTCCTACCGCCTGCTGTGGAGCGCCTTCCGTGAAGTCACCCTGGTGGAACTGCGGCGCCTGTATGCCATCCTGAACGTGGACTTCGATTCCTGGGTTGGCGAGGCCTTTTTCGCAGATCGCCTGCAACCCGTCCTCGACCTGCTCGCCTCCCGCGGCGTCCTCACCGTCAGCCAGGGCGCGGAGGTCGTCGATCTGGAAGCCCACGGGATGCCGCCGGCACTGATCCGCAAAAGCGACGGCTCCACATTGTACATCACGCGGGATCTGGCGGCCGCCCTGTACCGCTACGACGAATACGCCTTTCATCGCAGCTATTACGTGGTCGACAACGGACAAAGCCTGCATTTCCAGCAGTTGTTCAAGGTGCTTGAGCTGCTCGGTTGCATGTGGCATGACCGGTGTGAACACATCCCCTTCGGCCTGGTGTTGCACAAAAGCGACGAAGGCAACTGGGAAAAGGGGAAGACCCGCAGCGGGCACGCCAGCCTGTTGAAGGATGTCCTTGAGGCGGCCCGGGACAAAATCGCCGGGATCATGGCCGAAAAAAACCCGGATGCCGCCAAGGACAAGGATCTGGCTTTACGCATCGCCGTCGGGGCGCTGGTGTTCAGCGAACTGAAGAACCGTCGTCTGAACGACATCCGGTTCGAATGGGAACAGGCGCTCAGCTTCGAAGGGGATTCCGGGCCCTACGTGCAAAACGCTTACGTCCGTCTCTGCAGCATTCTCCGCAAGGCGGGAATCCCGCTCAACGGCTTTGATGTCAAGGAGTTGGAGGGTGCCCGCTGGGAAGTCTTCGACGATGCGGATGCCTTCGCGGTGGCGGATTTGCTGGCTCAGTTCCCGGACAGGATCGCGGCGGCGGCGTTTTCACTCGACCCCTGCGCGCTGGCGCAATTCACGCTGTCACTGGCGGACGCCACGCATCGCTTCCTGCACACAAACCGGGTGCTGGGAGCCGACGAGCAGCCCGAACGTCTGCTGCTGGTGCGCGCCGCGAAGTCGGTCTTGGGCCAGTCGCTGGAACTGATCGGCGTTCCCGTGATCGAACGGATGTGATTGGAGGGGGGCAGCCGCCCCCCTTCGTCCGCAAACAGATCTCCCGCAATATCAATCTGTTAGGTGGCGTACGCGGGGGAGCGGGACGCCGCCGCGACTGCGGGCCGCGGCGAATGCCCGAACTCGCGGCTCCGCGGAACCATGCCGATCCTCACCTCATAAATCGACCGGCCCTCGAGCGGCCGCCGGGGTGCGGCAAGGAGGCCGCGCCGCTTCCGGCCGGAATGATCGGGAAACAAAAATCCCGCGAGCATAAAAGAAAAGCAAACAAAAAGGGAAGCCGGACATCCGCCCGACTTCCCCTAAGCTTTTGATTTCAATGGATTTGAAATCAGCGAAGAATTACTTCTTCGCAGCTTTCTTCGCGACCTTTTTCTTCGCGACTTTCTTGGCTGCCTTCTTCACTGCCTTTTTGGGGGCAGCCTTCTTGGCAGTCTTCTTCGCAGCCTTCTTGACGGTCTTCTTCGCAGCGGTCTTCTTCACCGCCGCCTTCTTCACCGTCTTCTTAGCTGCCTTCTTCACTGCCTTTTTGGGAGCAGCCTTCTTCGCGACTTTTTTCTTGGTGGCCATATCTTGATCACCTCCCTCCGGATGGGTTCAGATTAAGGACGAGTTAAAATCCGAGCAAAAAAAAACCGGCGACTGAATCGTCACCGGCGAAGGACGAACGCACCAAGTGCCCGTTTTTATTGGCTATAACGCGACGATAAACCTCATCGTGAGAAGAGTCACGATTGGTGGCGGGCGCTAAAATCGGTTTGAAAGAATCCAAAAAAAATCTCCTCAACCGTTGCCTATAGATTAATGATAAGGCCCTTGACAAGATTAGTCAATCGATTCCTGATTTTTTTTCACGAGGTCATCGCATCGACGTGATCACGTCGATGCGAGTTCCCGCTCAAGGGTCTCGATGATCACGGCACAACGCGTGACGTCGACAACCTTCTGCCCGTCCTCTTCCGTCACGTAAAACGAATCCAGAACCTTGTCGGCCTCAGTCGTAAGCACGGCGCCGTGTACGTTCAGTCCCAACTCGCTGAACACAAGCGCGACCTGGAACAGGATGCCGATCTGGTCGCGACACGTCACATCGATGACGGTGAACGAATCCGATAGTTCGTTCGATATCAATACGTTGGGTTGAGTCGTGGTGTCGAGGACGGTACGTTGACGCAGCCGGAAACGATCGCGCAACGCGCGAAGTCCCTGGCGGTCGAGCCGGAAGCCCGAGGCCAGTTCCCGCAGCAGCGACGTGCGGAGCGAGGCGGGCGTCACCCCCTCAGCCGCGGGGATGCCCACCCAGAAACGATCCACCGCCCGTCCCCCTCCCAGCGTGTAAATCCGGGCTGACAGGATGGAGAGGTCCAGATGGGCCAGAACGCCGGCGATCCGGTAAAGCAGGGCTTTCTCGTCAGTGGCGGCCACAGTGATTTCCCAGTGGGTCTGACGGGCGCGCACGTGGACGTCTGCCCCGCCCGCCGAGGCTTCACGCAACAGGCCCGCATGCAGGGCCACTTCCTCGGCAGTATGCGCGGCCAGATAGTTTTCGCCCAAGGCATCGATGTGTCCGGCCACATCTTCGGGCGGAAGCACGCGCGCCAGGGCCGCATGCAACGCGTCTTCTCCCGGCAGGCGTTCGCGGTGCGCGCCCTGTGCATCCTGATACGGACGCAACATCATCTCAAGTGCGGATTCGTACAGCTTCTGGAGCAGTGCGGCCTTCCAGGCCGACCAGGCGTCCGGATGCACGGACGATGTATCGCAATAGGTGAGAACGTAGAGGTTGTGCAGGAACGCCGGCGAATCGACCTTCATGAGAAAGTCGCGGATCGTCTTGGGGTCATCCAGATCCCGCCGCTGGATGACATCGTTCATCAAAAGGTGATGGAGGACGAGGTTCGACACCAGCTTGGCCCGAGAGGGAGAGAACCCTGAGGACTCCATGAAGGCGAAGGACAGGCGGGCTCCCGTGACCGAATGGCCCGGCCCCAGACCCTTGCCGAGGTCGTGATAGATGCACGCCAGCACCAGGGATTCGCGGTCGGTGATGCGCGCGAGGGCGCCGCGCAGCGAGGCGAGTTCGCGTTCGGTCGTGCATTCGAGATACGCCAGTTGCCGCACCACCGTGATGGTATGCTCGTCGGTGGTGTAGATGTGGTAAATGTCGTGGTGGCTGTGACAGTAAATGTAGTGGAAGTCGGGAATCAACAATCCGATCAGGCCCACGTCGTTCATGGAACGCAGCATGCGGCCGACCCGCTCCCGCCGCTGGCACAATGCCAGAAAGCGCCGCAAGGGGGCGGACACATCCAGTTTTTCCTGGGTGGCCAGCAGGGCGATGGCCTGCCGGAGGCGCAGGATGGCCTGGTGCCCGAACCGCAATCCGTCAGCATTCGCCAGGTCGAAGTAGTCGAGAATCAGGTCCAGGTTTCCCCGAAAAGGGTTCCCCGTTTTCGCACGCAGTTCCAGGGCACCGGACACGGCCGCGAAATACCGGTGCTGACGGACTTCGGCGGAACCGCGGCGGTCGCCGTTCACGGGGGGCACCCACCGGGAAATCACCGCCTCGGTGACCCGGTTTACGGTTTTGGTGTGGTGGTAAAAGGCCTTGAGGAAAATCTCCACGGCCTTGAAGCTCCCCTCTTCGATAAACCCGAGCTCAGCGGCGACTTCCGGTTGCAGGTGAAAACTCAGGCGGTCGTCCTTTTTACCCGTGATGAAGTGGATGCAGCAACGGACCTGCAGGAGGAAGTCGTAAGCCGCCCGGATGTCTTCCTGTTCCTGGGGCGTGATCAGGCCTTCGCGCACCAGATCCTCGAAATCGGCGCAGTCATGACGGACCTTGGCGATCCACATCATGGAGTGAACGTCGCGGAGTCCGCCGCTGCCTTCCTTGATGTTCGGCTCCAGCATCTGCACCAGCGACCCCATGCGGGCGCGCCGGGCTTCGTGTTCCGTGATTTTGGAGCGCACCAATGCCGCGATCCGCCAGGGAAACAGCTTTTTGCGCATGAGGTTCGCGAAGCTGCGGTACAGGGCGTAGTCACCGGCGATGAAACGTTCGTTCAGGAATGACGTCCACGTTTCGGGATCCTTTGCGGAGGCTTCCCGGCATTGCGCCAGGGAGCGCACGGAGGACCCCACGTTGAATCCGAAATCCCACAGGCTGCGGATGATCGTCTCCGCCTGTTCCTTTTCATAGCCGTCGGGATCGGGAGACGTCAGGACCAACAGGTCGATGTCGCTTTGGGGACACAGTTCCATGCGGCCGTAGCCGCCGACCGCGACCACCGCCACGCAGCGCGCGTCCTCGGGGATCGCATTCTCGAGATGTTCCCACAGGACGCGCAGCAGTGTGTCCACCATCTCGCTGATGAAGCGGACCGTGTCGGCGCCGGACGTCCCTTCGCGGTTCAGTCGCCGGATCTTGTCTCGCTGGCGCTCCAGGACGGTCTTGACCGCCCGGTTGCGCTCGACGGCATCGTTCTGGTTGAAGGCGTCGCGGAGCGCCTGGACGAAATCGCCGCGCTGGTCAATGCGGAAGAGGCTGCGCTGAATCATGCAAGCAGTAATTTAGACAGAAGGAAACCGCTGCCGAGAATGGCGATGTCGGCCGCCACGACGGCGGACATGGTGGCGCGGCCCACGCCCTCCGCTCCCCGGCTGCTGCCGGCCCCGAACCAGCACCCGAAAAGTCCGATCCACCCTCCGAACACGGCGGCTTTCATCAGTCCTGCAATGAGATCGCGGTCTTCATAAAACAGCCGGACCCCGAAAAAAAAGGTTTCGGAGGACATGCCCCGAAACAGCGTGACCACGGCCAGCGCCCCGAGCAGGGCGATGCAGGAGGACAGGATCGTCAGGAGCGGCAGCACCACGATGGACGCCAGGACGCGCGGGACGTACAGCAGCCGGCGCACGTTCAGCCCCAGGGCCTTCATGGCGTCGAGCTGCTCGGTCACCGCCATGGTTCCCAACTCGGCCGTCATCGCAGCCCCCGCGCGTCCGGCGACGACCAGGGCGGTCAAGACCGGCCCCAGTTCGAGCATCACGGATTTTCCGACGGCGGTGCCCACATAACGCAGCGGGATGTAGTCGGCGAAGTTGTGTGCCGCCTGCCACGCCGCCACCGCGCCGGTGAAAACGGAAATGAAGGCCACCAGCGGCAAGGACGTCACCCCGATCCACATGATTTGTTCGCGCACCGCCCGCGGGTGTCGCAACGCGCCGGGAAGCCCCGCCAGCAAGGACACGGCGAAGCGCACGAAGCCGGCCGCCGCCGCACCGAAGGACAACACCGCGGCCCCGAGTCCGGTGACGCGCTCATCGATGCGGTTCAACAGGGACGACGAGGACATGATGATCTGGCTCCTCCGCGACGGGCGCTCTCCGGGCGGCGAACAGGTTCAGGGGGTGGGGCCTTCAAGATTCAGGCTTTCAAGGTTCGGGCTTTCCGGAGGTGGGGCAAGCCGCTCACTCTCCCAACAACCGCTCATAATACCATTCCACACGACGTTTTTGTTCGGGAGTGAGCGGGAGGCGGCGGGCCTGTTCGCGTCGCCGCTTCAGTTCGGCCGAGAGGCTATCCGCCGGAAGCGGCACCGCCCCGGCGACAGGCTCCATGCCGCCCCTCCAGATCTCGCCGCGACGCTCCTGGCGTTGCCCCCGCTCTTCCATCGCTTCGGCGGATTGCAACAGCCGTGTCCGGAACTGTTCCTGACGCTTGCGGATGTCTTCCGGAGCGAGGCGGCCGTCGCGCAGCGCCCGTTCGAGCTCACGGGCCTCCTCGGCCAGCCGTCGCAACGTCCGCGCCGCGCCCCCGGCGTCATCCGCACGCTCCGCCATGCTTTCGAGCGCGTCGGCCACCTGTTGTTGCGCGTGGGCCGCCGCGCCGCGGGCGTGGCCTTCCCGCCCGGAGCCTTCTCCACGCCCGCTTCCCCCCATCGCCCCGGATGCGCCGCCCATACCCGCAGGGTCTCCCGCCCCGCCGGGAGGATCTCCCGCGCCGCGCCCCGGATTCCCCGGATTGCCGGATCCCTGACCATTCGCGCCGCCTGCAGGGTCGTATGCGGATCCGCCCGGCTCACCATTCTGTCCATCGCGTTGTCCGCGCCCCGTCGACGCCTGGTGGCGCGGACTGCCGCCGCGAGGATCCGGGGCGCCTTCCCCCCCACCCTGCTCCAAACGTCGTTCCTCCATCAAGGACCGCAACAGTTCCTGAGTCATCCGGTTGGCGGCCATCTGCTGACCCGAGGCGCCGCGCATGCGGCTGGCCATGCCCTGCGAGCCTTCTTCGCCGTCTCCCTGGTCACCGCCGCCGAAGTCGTTGTCGCCCTGGCCGTCGCCTTCGTCGGATCCGCCGCTGCCTTCCGGCTGGCTCAACCACTTGAGCAGTTCGCGGGCCCCGCTGCGCGCATGCCGCCGGACCTCCGCCAGCGCGACGGAAGAACCGTCGGTGGCGAGGGCGTCGGCATGCACGACCATGGCCGCGGCGGAGCGCCGGAGCACGTCGCTTTCAAAGGCGCGCGCCTCCGCCAGTGCCTGCATGCGACCGGAGAGCCAGTGCGCCACGCGGGCGACCGACTGGGCATCCTCGCGGGACCTTGCCACGTTCCACGAAGGGCCCGGCGTTCCGGAACCGGCTTCATGCAAGGATCCGACTGACCCGTTCACGGCCTCGAGCCACCGCGTGAACTCCAGCGTTTCCTCCAGCACCGCGCGCATCTCGGCCTTGTCGTCGCCGCGGCTCATCTGCGCAAGCGCCTTCTCCATGTCGGCCGCGGCTGCGGCGGTTTTTTCCGCCGCGAGATTCGCGCTTTCCTGTCCACGCCGGCGATCAGGACGATCCCTTTTCAACTGGTCGCGGGTCCGCTCCATCTGCTGCAGCGCCTCACGCGCGGAGGCGCGTAACGATTCTTTCCGGAGCGCCTTCATCGACGGTTTTTCAGCCAGCCGGTCCATGGACTGCAGGCTTCGCTCCATCCGGCGCGCCAGTTCGTCCTGCCGGTCCGCAAATACCTCCGCCTCCGCGCGTTCGTCATCGGGTCGCATTCCGGCTTCGGCACGCTCGGCCGCATCCGCGAGTTCACGAGCCACTTCCCGCTGCCCTTCTTCAAGCGTCCGCATGTCCGCCGCAAGGCTCTGCAGCGCGCGCTGGTCCCGCACGGCCTCCAGCATGCGGATGGCCTGCTCCAGTTCCTGACGCATCCCGCCCGGCCGTTTCATGTCCTCCATGGCGCGACGCAACTCCTCCGGAGCCGGTGCGTCCCCAAAAGCCGACTGCCGCCACGCCTCCATCTCCTGCTCCTCCAGCACTTCTTCCAGCAGTTCGCGCACGCGATCCATTTTCTCCAGCAGATCGGGCGTCAGCGTTCCATCCTCGATGCCCGCGCGCATCGCCTGTTCCATCTGCTTCAGCGCGCTTTCCAGATCGTCGCGCGCCTGTCCGGCCTGCCGCGCCGCCGCCTCGCGGCGTGCCTGCTCCGCCGCCTGCGCACGCTGCCTGTCATGCAACCAGCCCTGCAGCTGTTCCTGGTCCTGCCGGTTGGCTTTCAACTCCGCCTCAAGGCGAAGGCGGTTTTCCCGCATGGCCCGCTCCCGTGCCGCCTGTTCCGCCGGCTTTTGGGCGGATGCGTGTGCCGACGGCTCCGCCGCCTCGCCACGGGACGGCTCTTCGGACCGCGACTGTCCGGGCGCCGGCGGACGCGTGTCCGCAAGGGCCCGTTCCAGTTGACGTTGATCTTCGCGCAACGCGCCCAGCAAGGCCTGTTGTTCTTCCAGCGACGCCTGGGCGGCCGACGGTTCGGGAATCCGCCGTTCCAGCTCTTCGACCTTCCTGTGCAAGGCTTCCAGCGCGGAGACGCTTTTCTCGGCATCCTGCCGGTGAGGGGAAGGTTGGGGGTGAGGCGCGCGCGGACGCCCTCCGGCCTCCTGCGGATCACCCCCGGCGTCCGCGTCGCGGGCGAGGGTACGGGCCATCCCGAGTTCCGCCGCGATCTGGCGACGCATCGCCTGCGCATGATGCCGCGGAGCGTCGCTCAGGACGCGGCGGACATCCCACTCGGCCGCGAGGGGCATCCCCTCGGCGGCGGCGGCCCGGTCGGGGCGCGCGGCCTCACGCTCGCGTCTTTTCTCCCGCTCCAGCGCGCTCGTCAGGCCCGTGGCGGCCGCGCGTTCACGTTCGCCCAACACCTCGCGGGCTTCCTCGAGGGACGGAAGATGCAGGCGCACCGTCGCGGAGCGCGCACGCGACGGACCCGCGACCGCATTGTTGTCGAGGGCTTCCAGAAAGAGTTCCACGGATTCTCCCGCGACGGGAAGCGCGGGCGCCGCCGCCTCGGCGGGTTCAGCGATATCCCAGACCCCGGCGCCCCGCCCGTCCCGCCCGTCTCGCCATGTGGACACATCGCGCGCCCCGGACGCCTTGACGGCCCCCTGGGCGTCACGGACGGTATAGTGAAGCCGCACCGTCGTGACGCCGAAATCATCGGTGGCGCGGAAAACGATGGGCACCTTGAGGCTGCGCGGCCATTCGCCGTCGCCTGCGGGCGTCAGCAAGGCGATCTCCGGTGGCCGATCGGGGCGCAGCGCAATGCGCCACGGGCCTGCGTCCCCGCGCGCGCCGCCACGCGCCGCGTGATCCGACAACGAGAGATGCAACGCCCCTGCGGCGCTCACCCGGTGTTCGGCCCCTACCCGTTGACCCCTTCCCCCCGCGAGGAACTGCGGTGAAGGCTCCGCGGCTCCCCCCTCCTCATGCACCTGTCGCACCTGTCGCACCTGTCCGGCGTCGCCTGGTACGCCTGTCCCTGCGGATGCGCCCGACTCCTGGGGCGTCCAGTGCGCGACCCAGGCTTCCAGCGGACGATCGACCGTGCCCCGCCATGCGATGTGCGTGCCGGGCAGTACGGCGAAATCGTCGGGAAAGAGATCGTAGGTTTCGCGCGGCAGGCGGGTGTAGGCGGGCGGCGTGACCACGGCCGACAGGGATTCAAGACGGGGGGGCGCCACCACCGTGACGACATGGGGTGGTGTTGCGGTTTGCCGCACCGTGAAACGAACGGAAACGTCGCGCGTGACGGGGCCGAAACGGAGGGTGCGCCAGGTGACGCCACGGTTGCGGCTGTCGCGTCGCGTCTCCTGGCGTTCGACGGGGGCGATGTCCGGGTGAGGAGCGTGGGCGGAATCATGAGCGCTGTGACGTCCGGAAGCCGCCGCGGGCCCGGCAACGGAAGGCGCGGGGGACAGCACGTAACGGACTTCCTCCTCCGCGCCCGCACCCGCAACACGGATGCGCGCATACACGGGGCTGTGGGACGGCACGTGCTCCACGGCGACCGTCACAACCAGGCTGTCTCCCTGCGCGATGAAGGCCGGGAGATCCTGCGGCGTCAGGCGGGGTGACGGGATGGCGGCGAGAACGCGGCCCGGAAACACCATGCGCGTCACCAAGTCTCCGGGACCTCCCGTGAGCAGGTTGACGGAACGAGACAACCAGAAGGGTGCGGCCAGAATCGCCATGACCAGCGCGAGCGTCGCGCCCGCCAGGAGGCGGCGTGCCCGGCCGGCACGGTCCGGTCCGAACACGCGTGGCGGCGGAGGAACGCGCAGGCGCGGTTCCCATTGTGCATACAGGACTTCCAGCGCGTCACGCGTGGCGGGAGCATGCGCTTCCGGCCTCAAGGCGGTGCGGAACACGTCCGGGGCCGCGGGATTGAGGAGGTCAAGTTCTCCCGCGACGGCGGTGACCTCCGCAGCGCCCGCCCCTTTCCCCACCCCTTTACCCTTACGGATGCGGGCAGCGTGGCCCGCCCGGACCACGCGGATGAGCGCGACGAGGGACAGTGCGAGCGGCCAAAGCCACAACAGCCAGCTGGCGGCCGCAAGCCGGAGCCAGAGGGCATCGTAGGGGCGCGCGGCCGAGACGAAGGCGAAAATCGCGAGCAACGCCAGCTGAAGGCTGAACGCCACCGCGCCGGCCCGGCGCGCCGCCGCCCACAGGCGGGCCCGCCACAGGCTCCGCGGGACCGCGCCGAGGCGCGCGAGCGTCGGCCACCGGAGCGGATCGCCCGGTGCGCGCGCTCCGGCCTGCGGACGGGCGGCGGGATCGATGTCGCTGAGGCTCATCCGGTTTGTGCGGCGCGGCCGGGCTTAACGGGCCCGTGCGCCCTCCAGAAACCAGGCGAAGACGTTGACGCCCATCCGCAACGCCTGTTCGCGCACGGCGGATGGAACCTCATGGACGGCCGGGTCTTCCCATCCGTTGCCCAGATCGGCCTCGTGGGTGAACAGCACGACGAGGCGCCCGTCGCGTTCGATGCCGTAAGCCGTCGCGGGCGCGCCGTCGTGCTGGTGAACCTTGGGGAGGCCCCGCGGCATCACGTGGTGACTGCGAAAGACCGGGTGCGACGATGGCAGCGGTCGCAGGGGATGCCGCGGAAACAACGTGTCCATTTCCGCGCGGAAGGATTCCGCCAGCCCGTAGTTGTCGTCGGCGAAGAGCAGCCCACCCCGCGCGAGAAAGGTCCGGAGGGCGCGGCGCTCTTCTTCCGAGAAGGACACGCGCCCGTGCCCGGTCATGAACAACACGGGCGTTTCGAACAACCCGGGAGACAACACCTCCACCACCTTCTCATCCTTGCAGACGTTCATGCCCAGATCCCGGCGCAGGCGCTGCGCCAGGTTGGGCAGCATGCTCGGGCCGGTGTACCAGTCTCCTCCACCGCCGTACTTCAAACGGGCCAACGCAAAACAGGAAGAAGACGAGGGCTCCGGTTCCGCCGGCGCAGGCGTCGCGGCCACGACCGGGTACCAGGAGGCCGGGAACACGGCGCATCCCACGAACAGGAGAAGCGCGGACAGCGTCTTCCCCTTGATGGCGTCACCGCGTCCCGTTCGGTATCCGTGCATGTCTTCGCCTTGTTCCTCATCCCTGGCGGTCACCGCGCGAGGGTCCGTGAATATTCGATACTGAACGCTCAATCTTCAATGCCCGTGGCCCGTATCCCGCGACTCCCCGGACTTCCGGCTCCCCCGCGCGGTGTCGGCTTGATGCGTCATCCTGACCTTGCTCCCGTTTTTCCGCCTGGGTCTTGCGCGGGCGTGGAAGCGTGACCGAAGCGTGGCCGAAGCGCGACCGCCCCGCTTCACGGACCCTCTCCCCACAAAACCTGGTAGGTCTTGTAGTTGGCTCCGACGCGCTTGACGTAGTCGCGGGTTTCCGCGTACCCGATGTCTTCCACGGCTTCTTCCGGGGGCCGGTTCTTCAGGCGCGGGATCCAGCGCGCCAGGGCCGTGGGGCCCGCGTTATAGTGCGCCAGCGCGTAGGCGACGTTCCCGTCGTGGCGGCGGAGGACGTCGCGCAAATACGACACCCCCAGACGGATGTTCACCCCAGGTGCGAACAGTGAGTCCGGATGAAAACCCTGCAGCCCCTCCCGCCGCGCCTGCTCGGTGCCGGTGGCCGGCATGAGCTGCATCAGGCCGCGGGCGCCGGCGCGGGAGACGGCGCGGGGATCGAATCCGCTCTCTTGTTTGATTAGCGCCAGCACGAGCGACGACGGCACGCCGGCGCGGTGCGCCTCCGGCGCCACCAGTTCCGCATACGACGGAGGATAAAACAGGCGCAGCACGTCCACGGGTGCGGCCGGCCATTCCGCCAGGGGAAGCCGGTCCGACAAGCGCATCCCGAAGCGATACGCTTCATATCCGAAGCCGGCCTGACGAAAGCGGACGGCGGCATCGTACACCAGCCACAAATCGTCCGGCGCGCTGTTCGCCCGCGCCTGCAAGGTCAGGACCGCCAGCGTGTCCAGTCCGAGGGAAAGCAGCCGCTCGACCGGCAGCCATGCGCTTTCCCCCGCTTCCGGCGGGGACGGAGGGCGTGCGGCCTCCCCCTCCGTGCGCGCCGGGAGGGCCGCGCCCGTCTGACCCGGCTTCGTCGCGACAGCCGACGGCCGGGCGTAAAACCAGGCGCGCACGGAGTCTCCCGTGCCCCTGTTCAGCAAACGGGGCCATTCCAGCGAATCGGGAAGCGCAGCGCGGGTCACCAGCTCCTCGCGCGCGAGATGCCCGTAATGACCGAAAGGGAAATCGCGCGCCATCACGGTCCACGTGGCGAGGGCCTCCTCCCGACGTCCGGCCGCCCACAGGGATTTGCCTTCCCAGTAATGGGCCGCACCCGTCAGGCGGCCGCTGACGCGCGCGAGGCGCAAAGCGGAAAACGCCTGGCGCGCGTCTTCGAAAGTCCCACGCCGGTATTCCACCAACCCGCGCCGGAACATCGCTTCGCCCGCACGCGCATGGCGGGGAAACTCCCGCGCGATCCGCGCATAGGCGCTGGCGGCACGCTCGTGATTCCCGGCCATCTCATCCTCGAAAGCCCTCATCCACAGGACTTCGGCCGCGCGCGCATCCCGGGGAAAGCGTTCCACCAGCCTCGTATACCACGCCTGCGAGGGCTTGTCCTGTGACAGGGAACGGTAGGAGCGCGCGAGCTGGATCAACACCTCGGGTGTTTCGCCGAAGCGCGCGCGATACGCGAGGTAATGCTCCGCAGCCTTCTCGTAACTCCCTTTGTTGTAATGGAATTGCGCGATTTTCAGGTAAAGCGGCTTGATGTTGCTTTCGTTGGTATCGTATGCGGCCAGCGCCGTGGCGCGGGCGATCGCCTCGTCCCACAGGGCCAGCTTCTCCGCGGCGTCGAGCAGCAGTCGCGCCCGCTCGGGCGCTGGCTCCCGCAGCGTGTCGCGAGCCGTCCCGCTGTCCGCCCGGGCCCAGCGGCGATACTCCCGTTCCAACCGCGCGCCCGGCAAGGCCACGGCCACCAGCTGCCGGGCAAAGCCCGCGCGCTCTGCGGCGGTCACGGTGATGGTATCGAGCGCCAGCAGCCGGAACAAGGCCTCCGCCTTGTCGTTGTTGTCCAGTGGCGCGCGGAGGGCGGCGAGCAGATACTCCTTGCGCGCCGCCGGTTCCAGCGCCGACGATACCTGCAGACGCCGGCGGTGCAGATGACGTTGCCACAGGGCATCCGTGGCCGCCGGCGACCGCAAGGCCGCCGCGAGCGCGGCCTCCGCGCGCGCGCTGTCGCCGGCGCGCATCCGCACACGCGCCATCACCGCGTCGCGATACAACGCGGAGAGCGCGTCCCCATCCTCCAGCTTCGTCAGAATCTTCGCCGCGCGCCGGACATCCCCCTTGCGTTCGGCCTTGAGCGCGTCCGCCCAGTCATCCTGGTAATGCCTGAGCGCGCGGGCTGAAGGCGCTTTTCCTTCACCCGTCGCGTGAGGATTCCGCGCGGCGGCCTGCGCGTCCGAAGCGTGCAGCATGAAGCCCATCGCGCACGCGGCGAGCAGCACAAGACCGGACAGTGACCGGACGTGACGGGAAAGACGGGAAAGACGGGCGATGCGCATAAGCCGAAAGTACGAATTGAGAGAACGGATTCCGTAGCGGCCCGAACGTCTGCGAACACTCCGCGGCCGCTTGTGACAAGTTCGGATCTCTCCCGCCACAACTCTCCCCTTCCCTCTCCTCCCCCATCGCTTGAGGCCCTCATCCCTCACGCCACCCTTCATTCCCGGGCGATGCGTCCCCGCCCGCCGGGATGTCCCCGCGCGCTCCAGCGAGTACCTTTTCCTGCATGTCCGCTTCTCCCGTTTCCGCATCGCCCGCTTCACCCCCATTCTCCGCTGCGTTCGCCGCCTTGTTCGACTGGGACGGCGTCATTCTCGATTCCTCGCGTCCGCATGAGCGCAGCTGGGAACGGCTCGCCGCCGAAACCGGAAGGGCGCTCCCCGAAGGCTATTTCAAACGCAGCTTCGGCATGAAAAACGAAGCGATCCTTCCCGAAATCCTCGGCTGGGCGCATGACGCCCCCTCCATCCGCTCCCTGTCCCTGCGCAAGGAGGAACTGTACCGCGAGATCATCCGCAGCGAGGGCATCGAACCCCTGCCTGGCGTCCGCACCTGGCTCGAACGCCTGCGCGACGCGGGCATCCCGTGCGCCATCGGATCCTCCACCCATCGCGAAAACATCGACATGTGCCTCACCCTGTTCGGCTTCACGGACTTCTTCCGCGGCATCGTGACCGCTGAAGACGTGTCACGCGGAAAACCCGAGCCCGACGTGTTCCTGAAGGCGGCGGAGAAGGTGGGGGCGGCACCGGGGCGGTGCGTGGTGTTCGAGGACGCCCCGGTGGGCATCCAGGCGGGCCTCGCGGGCGGCATGAAGGTAGTGGGCGTCGCCGGGACTCATCCCGAAGCGACTCTCAAGGGGGCGCATCGCATCGTCAGCCGCCTTGACGAACTGGCGGTGGCGGACGTCGCCGCCCTGTGGGAGGATCTGTCCCCATGAACACTCCCGTTTCCTCCCGCGCGCGCGCGCACCGTGTGGCCGTCATCGGCGGCGGCAGCTTCGGCAGCGCCCTGGCCGACATCCTCGGGCACAATGGTCATCCCGTCGCACTGCAGTTCCGCACCGCACAGGCGGCCGAAGCCTTCAACGCCACGCGCGAAAACCGCAAGTATCTGCCCGGCATCACGCTCAGCGACAACATCACCGGCGTGACCGACCCCGGCGAAGCCGTCCGCGACGCCGCGCTGGTCCTGATCTGCGTGCCCAGCCCGTGGTTCCGGGAGACCGTACGCGCGCTCGCGCCGGCGCTCGCGCGGGGCGGCGGTGCGGACCAGATGATCGTCAGCACCACCAAGGGCATCGAAAACGGCACATTCAAGCTCATGACCGAGATCCTCGCCGAGGAAACGCCGTGCACGCGCATCGGCGCGCTCAGCGGCCCCAACCTGGCGAAGGAAATCGCCGCGCACAAGCTCAGCGGCACGGTGATCGCCAGTCCGGACGCCG
>CAYQFG010000010.1:0-35996 GCA_964416695.1 uncultured Bifidobacterium sp. | reverse complement strand
AGTCCCTCGACCAGGCCGAGGATGATGGCGATCAGGATCATGAGGGGGGAAGGTAATTCCTTGGAAGGAGGCGCTGGAAGAGGAACGGACGGTCAAACCGGAAAATACG
Organism: uncultured Bifidobacterium sp.; assembly: GCA_964416695.1. GTDB lineage: Bacteria > Fibrobacterota > Fibrobacteria > UBA11236 > UBA11236 > UBA11236. Next base: position 35,887 of record CAYQFG010000010.1, on the reverse strand, counting down.
CCGAACCACGACCCCTCGCGGGACGATGAAGGCCACCGGGATGCCGGGGCACCGCTGCGACACTGCGGCCACCCCGCTTCACGCTGACCTGGTGATGGGGGTGAGGTCGGTGAAGGCCTCGCGAGGCCGGCCGGTTGCGGGAAAACCTCCGGGGGTTTGCGCGCCTCCGGAGGTTGCCACGGTAGCCCCCCCGGATCGGCCTTCCCCCCGCTATGCGTGGGTGAATCCCCCCGCGGGCAAGGCCCGCGTCTCGCCGCCCTCGGTGAGGAAAACCCCCTCGCCCTCGCCGACGACCCCGATTTCCGTAATGGAGGCGAGGGCACGCAGGCCCGCCAGCTCCGCGGCGGTGAAGGTTCCGGTGAACAGGAGCTGATATTCTTCACCGCCGTGCAGCAGGTACGAGCGGGCCTGCGCGCGCGGCAGGTCCGCCAGAAGGGCCACCCCGGGATGCACGGGCAAAGCGTCGTAATCGATGGTGAGCGCGCATCCCGACTGCCGCGCGAGGTGCCACAACTCGGAGGACAATCCGTCACTGAGGTCGATGGCGGCGATGCCGTACGCGGGGTCGCGCGCGCGGCGACGGTGCTGGAGGTCCGCCAGGGCGGGCCCCAGTTCCAGCGGAGGCGCGGGCGACAGGTGCGCGCGGCGGAGCGCGTCGAAAGCGGCGCCGCGCGCACCGGAGGTCCCGGGTGCCGGGGCCCGCAACAGGTCGAGCCCCGCGGCGGACCCGCCGAGGGTGCCGCTCACGTACACCTTATGACCTGGCCGCGCGGCGCTGCGCAGCAGCGCCGCGCCTCCCGCCACCACGCCGAGCACCGTGAAGGTGAAAAACTCCGCGCCGCGCGAGCGCGTGGTATCCCCCCCCATCACCTGAAAGGCGTACCGGCTTTCCCACTCACGCAGGGCCTGACCGATGGTGGTGAAGTCCGCTTCCGAAAAGGCGGGCGAGGTTCCGAGGGCGAACAGCGCATGGCGGGTGCGGCCGCCCATGGCGTTGATGTCGGAGAGGTTGGCGAGCAAGGCCTTGTGCAAGGCCTCGGTGCGCGTGGCCCAGTCGAGGCGGAAATGCACGCCCTCGACGCTGGAGTCGGTGGAGGCCACCCAGGTCTCCCCCGCTGCCGGTTGCCAGAGAAAGGCGTCGTCGCCCAGCCCCCGGCCATCGGACACGAAGCGGGAGGTGGCGAACATGCGCTCGATGCCGGCGAATTCCCCACCGGAGGCGAAAAAACGGTTCATGCGTCCCTGAAACTAGATTTTGCGTCCTTCTGAACGGATCGAAGGACAAACCCGGACCCTCCCATGGAATTTTCCCATATCGCCACCGACCCGGCCGTGTGCCAGGGCAAGCCGCACATCAAGGGCACCCATCTTCCCGTGGACCTGTTGCAGGCCCAGCTCGCCACCGGCTGGACGGACGTGAACATCCGCGAAACCTACCCGTACCTGACGGAGGACGAAGTCCGGCAGGCGCTGGCCTACACTCCCGGTGCCTGAGCATACCGGCCGGCGGAGATTCGTTGGTAGTATTTTTTCATTTTTAGTGGGTAAAATGCGGACAAGCGGGATAAATTAAGGGCGTGGGGGTGCGTACGGCTGACGTTCGCCGCACACCCTCCGGAGGATTCCGATGTTCCGTTTTCCGTATACCGCCCCGCTTTCCCGTTCCACGTCCCGTCCCCTGCGGGTCGCCGCATTCGGCGCGCTTCTCGCCACCGGCCTGTTGCCGCAGGCCGCGCACGCGCAGAGCTGCCCCATGCCGACGGCCAACGACTTCCGCATCGACACGCTGGCGAACAACGCCACGGGCGACCTGTATGAAGGCTCCTCCGCCAACGGCGGGGAAGCCGGCAACTACGGCGTGGTCCAGATCGCCGTCGCCCCCAACGGCAAGGTCTTCATCGCCAAGATGTGTTCCGGCCAGCTGCGGGTGTACCGTCCCGGAGCGGGCGGTGCGTCGACCCCCACGGTTCTGGCCGGCGTGGTGCCAACGCACTGCGACAATGAGGACGGCCTGCTCGGCGTGGTGCTCGACCGCAACTTCCATTCCAACGGCTGGCTGTACGTGTTCCACGCGGCGGCGCAGTACTCGACCAGCCCCGCCAACGCGGATACGGGAAAACCCCACCTGCTGACGCGCTACACGTACGATTCCACCAAAGCCGAGGGCAGCCAGCTCACCAACCCGAAGGAGATCCTGCGCTTCCACCGCATGATCGATGCGCGCGCCTACCACGCGGCCGGCGGGCTCGACATGGGCAACGACGGCATCCTCGTCATCGGAACCGGCGACGACACCAGCCCGCACGCGGGTGAGTGCAGCAGCAACAACTACGGTCCCCTGCTGTGGAACGACCGCGGTTGCGACGCACAGAAATCGTCGGGCAACACCAACGACCTGCGCGGCAAGCTGCTGCGCATCCGCCCCCTCCCCTTCCCCGACAACCAGACCCCGACACCCGGCATCGGCAGCACGTACGAAATCCCCGCCGGCAACCTCTGGGAATTCATCGACAAGCCGGCGTTCAACCCCAACTGGGATCCCGCCGTGGACGACCTCGACAAGGTCCGCAAGGAAATCTGGTCGATGGGCCACCGCAACCCCTATCACCCCCGCTACGACGCGAAGTCGGGCTGGATTTTCACGGGTGAAGTCGGCCTCGACGCGGGTGCGCCCAACGCGAGCCGCGGGCCGGAAGGACGCGAGGAATGGAACCTCGCCTACGCCCCCGGAAACTTCGGCCATCCCTACTGCGTCGGCCCGAACGACCCCTGGCGCAAGTTCACCTGGCCCAACACGTCATGGACGACCGATACGTCGTACAACTGCGCGGCCATCCAGAACGTCTCGCCCAACAACACCGGCATCCGGAACCTGCCTCCGGCGTCGCCGGCGGCGCTGTGGTACTCCAACAACAACCAGAACGATGACGGCCAGCGCCTCGGGGTGACCAGCCAGGAGACCGCCATCGGCGGCCCGATGTACCGTTACAGCCCGACCCTCCAGTCGTCCATCAAGTTCCCTCCGCAGTACGAGGGCAAGGTGTTTTTCTTCGACTGGGCGAACTCCAACAAAAGCTCCTTCCGGGTGATCACCCTGAATCCCGACGGCACCGTTCCCGCCGGCGCGGACGCGACCCCGCGCTTCCCGGCGTCGACCCTGGGCGCCTTGCCCAACGGCTCGTACATCGACATGCGTTTCGGCCCGCACGATGGCGCGATGTACCTGCTCCGCAACTCGCAGAACAATTACTCGAACTTCGGCGCGGCCGCGCTGTACCGCATCGCCTACACCGGCACCATCGACGACGCCTGCTACACACCCTTCGTCGCCACCGTCGGCACGCCGTCTTCGCTCGCCCGCGGCGTCGTGCGCAAGGCGCTGGCGCCCGCGATCGCGAATGGCATGATCACCCTGCCCGTCGGCTACCGCACGGTGACGCTGTACGACCTCACGGGCCGTCAGGTGTGGAGCCATACGCGCGCCAGCACGGCGACGTCTGAAACCATGCGTCTGCCGCAGGGGCTGGCCGCGGGGGTTCTGCAGGCCCGCATCACCCCGTAACACGCCTCGAGCGCCTCAGCCGGATGCATCCGCGGCGCATGCCGCGGATGCATCCCGAAAACCGGGCGACGCGACGAAAACCCGAAACCCCGTGCGGCATCGTGCGGGGTTTTTCGTTTCCGGGAGTCCGGAAACCCAGGTCCGGATGCCCATGATATTTGAGTCGGGTGAGGCAGGGCCCACAAAAAACTCCGGGCAACGGGAATCGCCGCACGGAGAGGGGACGCGGGAGTTGATGACGCGGAGTTTTTTGTGGGCGGCGGACGGGACATCGCGGGGTGTGCCGGCCCGCGGACTCACCGGGCAAGGCCATCCGGGCAAGCCATCCGGGCCGGCCGGGCCGGCGCGCGGGATTGCAGGGTTCAGCGCGGGACGGCGGCCATCGCGTGCTTCATTTCGGCCACAGCCGCCGCGAGCCCGACGAACACGGCGCGGCTGATGATGGAATGCCCGATGTTGAGCTCCACCACCCCGGGAATGGCCGCGATGGGGCCGACGTTGGCGACGTTCAGGCCGTGCCCCATGTTCACCTTCAGGCCCACCGCCTGGGCCTGGCGCGTGGCCGTGACGAGGCGGGCGAGCTCGGCATCACCTGCAGGCGTGTCGAACCGGCGCGCGTACAGCCCGGTGTGGAACTCGACGAATTGCGCGCCCGCCCGCGCGGCGGCCTCCACCTGGGCGGGCTCGGGCTCAATGAACAACGAAGACGGGATGCCCGCAGCGGCCAGATCGGCCACCGTGCGCGCCACCGTATCGAAGTGCGTCACGGCATCGAGACCGCCTTCGGTGGTCAACTCCTCGCGCCGCTCGGGCACCAACGTGGCCATGTCCGGTTGCACCGCGACGGCGATCGCCACGATCTCGCGGGCGACGGCCATTTCGAGATTCAGGCGCGTTTTCACCGACCCGCGCAACGCATGGACATCGGCATCCTGAATGTGGCGACGGTCTTCACGCAGGTGCACCGTGATGCCATCGGCACCCGCCTGCTCGCACACGGCCGCGGCCACCAGGGGATCGGGTTCGTGTTCGCCGCGCGCCTGACGCAAAGTCGCGACGTGATCAATGTTGACGCCGAGTTTAAGCATGACGGGAAAGATAGCAGAGACGCCGCAGGGTGCCTCAAGATGGGAAGGAACCGGGGATCGGGGGACGGGAAGGGGGGCCTGAACCCCTGATCACGGTCCGGGCGGCACGACGCGATCCCTCACTCGCCGCTCACTCGTCGATGCGCATCTGGCGCAAGGTGACCCAGCGCGGTGCGGTTCCCGATTCCTCCTGCGCCTGCACCGCGCGGGCCATGGCCGCGGCGAGCCCGGGCGTATGACGCAACACCCAGATGCCTTCGCCCGAACGTTGCGCGGCCCGGGTGCGGCGGGTCAATTCCTCGGCCAGCGCCTTTTCGGATCCGACTCCCAGTTCGGCGGCCACCACCGCCGTCGCGCCCGTCTCCAGGGCCTTCTGCTGCGTCAGCGTGCGCGGCGAGCCCGTCAGGTCGAGAAACAACAGGCCGCGACGCGCCACGAAGGCCAGCACATGTTCCATCAGGCGCGGATTTTCAATGGCGCGGTCTCCCAGACGGGTGGCGAACCCCACCGCGCCCTCATGGAGCTGCAGACGACGCGCGAGGATCTTTTCGGTTTCCTCCCGGCTGTCGTCGATGAACAGCGCGCGCGGCCCGGGGCGGACCACCGGATAATTCGTCGGCTCCATCGGGAGTTCCACCAGGATTTCGCGCGCGGCCTCCGCATGCGTCCCCCGTCCCCCGGCCGCCTTCAGCGTATCCGGATACACCAGGGTGACCGCCACGGGGAATTCGGCCCAGGCGCGGCGCTCCGCCTCGCTGGCCTGCCCCAGCTCCGTGATGACCAGCGCCATGCGGAAGGACCCCGGCGCCACGGAGTCTCCGATCAACAGGCGCACCGCCCTCTGTTGCCCGGCCGCATCCTGAAGGAGGTACTCCACGCGATTCTCCGCATTGCCCACCTCGCGTCCGTCGACCACGACGTAGCCCGCGCGCGGCGCGAACTGCTCCAGCTCGTAGGCCAACGCGTGCACGGGTTTGCCGCGCGGAAAGGTCAGCTCGGTAAACGCGCCGCGCTTTCGCACCGCGCGCGGGCCCAACCCGTTGCCGACCGCGTAGGGCAACACAAAACGCTCGCGGTACTGCATCAACGCCGTGTCGTTCCCGTCGCGAAACAACCACCCATTGGCCTTTCGCCATGCGACGTCCTGGGCAGAGTCCAGCGTGACACGTGGAAAGTCCGGAACGGCATCGTCCGTCCCGGATGAAAACAGCCTGACCGCAAGGTGTCCGGCACCCCCCAGGATCGCGACGACGAACAGGATGACGAGAATGCGGCGCACCGGTTTCACTCCCGCGAAGGTAACAACAGGCGCGAATCCGGACCTCCGGCCCGCCGGAGCCGGCGCGGAGTTGCTAACACCCGCCCAACCTGTGTTCCCGCATCGGCCACAGCGGCCCTTCGTGTACCGGCACCGTCCGACGCCCGGAACGCCTCTCTCCGCAACCCGGTCCCGACGCGCGGCGGAATGCGATAACGGCCGCCGCTGCTCCGACGGGGCGGCCCCCAAATGCTACCGTTGCCCCATGCCCGTTCATGCCATCCTGGCCGGCCCGACCGCGTCCGGAAAAACCGCCCTTGCCCTCCGCTGGGCTTCCGCCCGGGGCTTCGCCGTCCTGTCCGCCGATTCCCGCCAGCTTTACCGCGATTTCGCCATCGGAACGGGAGCCCCCACCCCTGAGGAGCAGGGGGATGTCCCTCATCACATGCTGGGGTTTCTCAACCCCCAGGAATCCTATTCCCCACTGCGGTTTGCCGCAGACGCGCAGGCGATCGTGGCGGCCTCCCCGGAAACGGAGTTTCTGGTGGTGGGCGGCACCGGCCTGTACCTCCGGGAATGGATGTATCCCGGTGCCGGGGAGCGGGAGGACACCCCGCGCGCCATCCGCGAAGCCGCCGCCCAGCAGATCGCCGCGGAGGGCCTCGAAGCCGTACACGCCCGCCTGGCCACACTTGATCCGGCAGGAATGCACCGCGTCGACCCGCACGATACCTACCGGGTGACCAAGCGACTGGAAAACTGGCTCCACACCGGAACCTCGTACGCCGCGCCCAAACCCGAACAACCCCTCAATCCGTTGTTCGAGGGCGTGCCCTTCCTCTGGCTGGAGCCCGAACGCCGTACGTTGCACCGCCGCATCGCCGCGCGCACGGACGCGATGTTCGGGCAAGGATGGATCGAAGAGGTGACGCGGTTGCGCGAGGCGTATGATCCGCGCCGCACGCCGGCGTTCAACGCCATCGGCTATCGTGAAATCGCCGAAGCGATGGCGCGCGGCAAGGATCCCCGCAGCGTGCAGGACACGGTGGTGGCGCGCACGCGGCAATACGCGAAGAAGCAAATGACGTTCTTCCGCCACCAGTTTCCGCGCGCGCGGGCGTGGGATCCCGACGCGCTGGACGCGGCGCTGGAGGCGGCGGGCTGGGATGCCCGGAGGCTTCCGCCGCCCCCGCCCCGGGCGTCCTCCGGAGGGGCCTGACCTCCGCCGTGCGCCGGTTTCGCGGGTCCATCCCGCTTCCCCCGAAACCGGCGCACCTCCTCCCCCTTCCCAACAATTTCCACCCGCTCCATTGACAACCCCTCATACGGGTTTTAAATTCACGCCTCCGTTTTCGTGTTTTTTTCGGCGCGAATTTCAGGATTTTCGGATGGAACGACAGTTCAGGTTTCACACCGCGGAACTCTCGGGTCTGTAGCTCAGTTGGTTAGAGCATCGCTCTGATAAGGCGGGGGTCGGAAGTTCAAGTCTTCCCAGGCCCACCATCCGAAAGTCCAGGAAGTCGCGGACGCGTTCCGGCTCCTTGTTGTGGCAGGTCCCTCGTCACTGCGGGACCCGGCCGGTTCGAGAAATGATTCGAGGAACGATTCGAGGGCCGGTGCCAGTGGCCGATTCAGGTGGCCAGTACAGATGGCCGGTACAGGTGGCCGGAGCCACGGTTTTTCGGGGCTATAGCTCAATTGGTAGAGCACCTGCTTTGCAAGCAGGGGGTCAGGAGTTCGAGTCTCCTTAGCTCCATTTTTTCTCCCCCTTTTTTTTCCTCCATTCCGGTCCGTACTACTCCGTTCTCCTCCGTGCGGGTCCGCTCCGGTTCCCGCTCCTCCCCCGCCTGTGGTCTCCGTCGGGGAATGGCGGGAAGTGGCAGAACATGGCGGGCAATAGCGGGAAATGGGACGGCTCCTGCAACACGGTCCACGAATTTCAACGGCGATATCGTTCGGCGTGGTGTAGATTGATTTCAGGACGGATTCCGCGGGTTGACGCCGCGCCGCGCACATCCGCGATGAGGACAAGGGCTCCTTCGCCCGCGAACTTCAAGGAGCACGTCATGATGCGCTTTCTCATCGCCGCCGCTCTGGCCATGGCGACGTCGACCGTACCCGCCCTGTCCCAGGAAGGTGCGGCCCGGGTGGTCGCATGGGGAACCCTGCTTGATCCCGACAGCGTGGTGGCCAGAGCGCAGGCGCTCGCCCGCACGGTGGCCAATCCCGATACCTCCACATGGCGGGCGAAAGGCGACCAGAAACGCAAGTACTGGTTCGCCGAGGCCAACGCGTCCGTCAATTACCGGATCGTCATCCCGCCGACCTGGGACGGGACGTCGAAGTTGCCGCTGATGGTGTTCCTCCACAGCGGCGGCGCCAACGAGAACACCAACCTCGACGCGAACAACAAACAGCTGGTGAACCTGGCGATCGAACATGGTTACGCGCTGGTGTCCCCTCTCGGGCATCAGGGCGCGTACGGCTTCCACCTGCGCCTGCCCGCCGTGTTCGGGCAACAGGCGTCCGCCAACCAGCAGATCGCCGCCGTCACCACGAACGCCGAACGCACCAACCAGCTCAGCGAGACCGACGTCCTCAACGTCCTCGAGATCGTGCTCAACGAATACCCCATCGACCGCAACCGCATGTTTTTGGCCGGACACTCCATGGGCGCAGGCGGCACGTGGTATCTGGGCGTGAAGTATCCCGGTTACTGGGCGGCGCTCGCGCCCCTGTCCGGCCCGTTCGTCCACGAACAGGGATATCCGTGGGATACCCTCCGCGCGAAACCCGTGTTCATAACCGAGGGCGACAATACGGCCAGCACCGTCGCAAGCCGTGCCGTGCACGCGTACATGGAGGCGAACGGTTTCAACGTGACCTACAAGGAGGTCGCCGCCGATCATGAAGGCATGATTCCGCTCGTGTTGCCTGATGTGTTCACGTTCTTCAATGCGAATCCGAAAACGGTCGGCATCGCCCCCGGCTCCCTGGCGTCGCGGACCGGCTTCTCCGCAACAATGGTCAATGCGCGCACCGTACGCATCGCTATTCCTTCTCATCACGGATCCACGTCCGCACTGGTCTCAATTTTTGAGGCGTCCGGAAAAAAGGTGGCCCAGCGTTTTTTTGCGGCTCACCATGGCGAAATCATCATGAGTGGTCTGACCCTGTCCCGCGGCATCCATCACATTCAGGTCCGGGTCGGCACCGCATCGGCACTTACGACGCTCACTGTCTGGAAGTGAGCACATGCCCCGGAGAGCGGGCGTCAGAACCAGAAAGTCTGTATGTTACGGCTTTCACCTTCGCTCAAAATATTGTTTTTTGACATCTGACACCTGACCACTGCCATTGCAGACCACAAGCGAAGAAAAGCCTGGCTTGCGCACGCACTTTGGAAACGCCAACTCATGAAGTACACAGCCCTGCTTTTACTGACGCTGATCACGAGCACGGTCCACTCCCAGACCTGGATCACTCTGGGAACTCCCGCGAGTGATTCGACGCGCACCATTTACGACATCTCGTTCATCGATGAACAGACCGGATGGATCGCCGGCGAAGCTAACATCCGAAAGACCACGGATGGAGGGATAACGTGGACGAAGCAGACTCCGGATGGTGTTACCCCCAACCTGAGCTTCATGGCGCTCCACTTCCGGAATGCCGACACTGGATGGGCCGGAGGGATACTGGGCGAATCCACCATCTACTTTACCACCAACGGTGGCCAAACATGGTCTCCCGGCCTGGCCCCCGCAGGCAATAGCATCTCAACGGGGAGCTATACGTGGGACTTCGCGTTTCTGCCTTCGGGGAAAGGGCTGGCAGCCGGAAGCCGTTCCATGGGCCGCACCACGAATGGCCGACAATGGTCAGCGCAACCCTTGTCCCCAAACTTCCGGACCGTGGATTACGCTGACTCCCTGATCGCGGTGGCTGCGGGACAAAAAGGGGAAATGATGCGTACTGTCGACGGTGGCCTCACCTGGACATCGCTGCCTTCACCCACGCCTGCCCCACTTTACCAGCTTCGCTTCACGACTCATGGTGTCGGCTGGGCCGTGGGTGCCGGTGGCACGCTGCTGCGTTCCACAGATCGTGGCGCTCACTGGAGCCTGATACCCACCGGCACAGATGCCGACCTCTGGACGACATTCTTTTTTGACAGCGACACCGGGTATATCGCCGGTGAAGATGGTCTCATGAAGAAAACCACCGATGGCGGGACGACCTGGACACGCTTGCCCACCGGAACCTCACGAACCATCACCAGATTGTACTTCCTCTCCCCCGGTGTTGGTTGGGCCGCAGGATCAAACGGTCTGGTGCTCAAAACGGCCCCAGGGACGGGGGCCCCGAACGGACTGGCTTACGAAAAACGACTCACGCAATACTCTGTGGGCGTCAAGGAGCTGTATCCCGTTTCCCCTTCGGTGTCCGGTGCGCTTCCCATGCGGTATTCTGTCACCCCCGCCCTGCCTGCCGGGCTCCGGCTCGATTCGAAGACGGGTATTCTTGAGGGAACACCGACCCAGCTCGCGGAAACTGCGCGCTATCTCGTTGAAGTGTCGAATGCGCACGGCGTGGCACATGACACCATCCAGTTGAGCGTCGTCGCTCCCCCCACTGATTTCTCTTACTCGCATCAAGGCGTCTCATACCGGGACGGTGACACCCTTATTCTGGAAGCGTTGGTGCCGACTACGCTCCAGCCGAGCCTCACGGGTTTCGTGGACGGCTATCTGCATAACCGGGACCTTGAGCGTTACCTTAAACACCCCACCTACTATCCGCGCATTCATCCCGATAGCCCGCCGCACGACCTCTTCAATGGGCTCGAAATCCATCCCTACACAGGCATCATCTCCGGCAAAGTGCCCACCAGCAAGACCGATTCGGTTTTAAGCTTTGACATCAAGGCCTTCAATAACTCCGGAGCTTACTCAAGCATCAGGTTGCACATCAGTGTTCTGCCCAGCACCGGAATCACAATCGCACCACCGGAAAAGTCTTTCTACCTGCGTCTTGACGGGATGACGTTCAATCTGAGGGCTCCCCGCACCGCGAGTCGGGCACGAATCATGTTTTTCGATGCGCACGGGAAGCACATCGGCAGCGCCCTGCTGACGAATGCCACAGTGGATCTGGACTGGGACTCAAAACCCCTAACCCGGGCCGGCATCCTCATCGCCAGAATCTCCTGGATGACTCCGGAAGGGCGTATCCTGCGTACCGATACACGCACGCTTCCCGGCATGCTGTAGCCCCTTGCCAGGATTCACGCAAGCCCATAGTGAAGGTGTCTGACCTGCCCCCGCTGCTCCGCGCTGCCCCGCGCTGCCCCCTATCGGCCACCTCCCACCCCCCATAAAAAGAGGAAAGGCCTCAGGCCTTTCCTCTTTTTATGGGGTCAACCCCCTCGGGACTTGCGCGACTCAGGCGTTCTGCCAGTAGTACTCCATCAGCGCGTTGGTCGACGCGTCGTGCTTCAGGTCAACGGGCTTCTTCGCGTCACCCGCGGCCAGTTCACCTTCGATGGCCTTCGCCAGCTGCTTCCCCAGCTCCACGCCCCACTGGTCGTAGCTGTTCACGCCCCAGATCACGCCTTGCACGAAGATCTTGTGTTCGTACAGCGCCACCAGCGCACCGAGCGCCTCCGGCGTCAGTTCCGGCATCACGATGGTGTTGGTCGGGCGGTTGCCCTCGAACACCTTGTGCGGCGCCAGCGCCTCGATGTCGGTCTCGCTCATGCCCGCCGCCTTCAGTTCGGCCACGGCCTCCTCGCGCGTCTTGCCGGTCATCAGCGCTTCGGTTTGCGCGAAGAAGTTGGCCATCAGGATGCGGTGATGATCACCGGTCTTGTTGTGCGAACGCATGGGCGCGATGAAGTCGCAGGGGATGAGGCGCGTGCCCTGGTGGATCAGCTGGTAGAACGAGTGCTGGCCGTTGGTGCCCGGTTCACCCCAGATCACCGGACCGGTCTTGTAGTCCACACGCGTGCCGTCACGGCGCACGAATTTGCCGTTCGACTCCATGTCGGCCTGCTGCAGGTAGGCGGGCAGGCGGTGCAGGTACTGGTCGTACGGCATCACGCCGTGCGATTCGGCGCCGAAGAAATCGGCGTACCACACGCCGAGCACGGCGAGCAGCACGGGCAGGTTGTCTGCGAGCGGCGCTTCGCGGAAATGGCGGTCCATCGCGTCCGCGCCCTTGAGCAACTTCTCGAAGTTGTCGAAGCCGACGTGCAGCGCGATGGGCAACCCGATGGCGCTCCACAACGAGTAGCGGCCGCCGACCCAGTCCCAGAACGCGAACGCGTTGTCGGCGGAGATGCCGAAGGCTTCCACCGCGGGGATGTTGGTGGAGAGCGCGGCGAAATGCTTCGCCACGGACGACTCGTCGCCTTTCATCACCTCCAGCAACGCCGCGCGGGCCGTGCGCGCATTGGTCATCGTCTCTTGCGTGGTGAACGTCTTGGAGGCCACGAGGAACAGGGTCTCCTGGAGATTCACGCGACGCAGGATCTCGCTGATGTGCGTCCCGTCGACGTTCGACACGAAATGGACCGCGATGCGCTCCTCGCCCGCGGCGTCGCGCGCGTAGGGCTTGAGGGCTTCGGTCACCATCACCGGGCCGAGGTCCGAGCCGCCGATGCCGATGTTCACCACGTGGCGGATGGCCTTGCCGGTGTGCCCCTTCCATGCGCCCGAGCGTACCTTCTCCGTGAAGGCCTTCATCCGGGCGAGCACGGCGCGCACGCCGGGCATCACGTCTTCGCCGTCGACGAGCACCGGCTCGCTTCCCTGGTGGCGCAGCGCGGTGTGCAATACCGCGCGCTTTTCCGTGAAGTTGATCTTCTCGCCGGCGAACATCGCCGCGCGCGCCGCCTCGACCTTCTCCTGCTTCGCGAGGTCCAGCAACAGGGAGAGGGTCTCATCGGTGATGCGGTTTTTGGAGAAGTCGAGGCGGAGGCCGGCGGCCTCGCGCGTGTAACGCGCCGCGCGCGCGGGATCCTGCGCGAACAGGGTGCGCATGTGCAGGTTCGCGACGGCGTCGCGGTGGGCTTCGAGATTCTTCCAGGCGGGTGATTGGGTGAGGGACACGTTCGTTCCTTGTGGTCTGTCAGAGGTGAGCGCTTCCGGGATCGCCGGACGAAAAAACGGGAAGCGCGGGGTTTTTGATCATTATATGATTATTCAAATATAACCTGCCGTTTCCTCCCAAAACGGGCGGGTTGGCCGCATTGGCGTCTTTTTTCGCTTCAAGGCGGCGCCTAAAACCCCCGTATTCCCGATGTGGGCGATATATTTCCGCACATGACGAACGACCACAGCACAAAAAACGGGATCTCCGGCAAGAAAATCGTTCCCCTGCTTTACGGCAGCGCGCTTCTTCTCTGTCTCGGATTGCTGGCCTATGGCCTGTACTACCGCTCACACCATGTGGTCTCGCCCCCGCTTCCGGCTGAAGACCGCGCCGTCCTGACGCAGCTCCCGCTGGAGTGGACGCGCATCACGCCTGTCGAAGGTCAGGGCTGGGTGATCTACATCCCCTGCAACGAAGAGGCCGGAACCCTGACGATCGAGGCGCACACCGAAAGTCCACGACTGCTGTGCACCTATTGCGACACCGTCCAGGAAGCCACCGTCAGGCGCGTCCTGTTGAAAGGCAAGCCCGTCAAGGTGCGCATGAGACTGGGGGGGATGGGGACGGCCTGGGTCGAACCCGTGGATGCCGAAGTGGCCGCCCGGTTCGAGGGGGCCGTATTGCCCGATTACGTCATGACGTGGACGCTCCCCGGCGGCGCGGAGATGTTCTTCGTCCCCTCGCAGACGACGCACACGTTCGAAACCCTCCGCGCGGCGGATGAAAGTCCGGAGGGGTGTTGGGGGGAGTGAGGTATCCGCGCGACCTGCGCGTTACCGCAACGGCTGCATCCAGATACTGGATTCGGGATTCACCCAAGGACTTTTGAATTCCGGGGCGCCATTCTCCGAAGTGCTCTTGAGCGGAATCGTCACCACTTTCGGGTAATACCAGCCCCAATAAAATCCCGTATAGTAACTGAAAAGTCCCCACAATACCGTCATCCCGGTAAAGCTCCGGCGCAACTCGGTTTCCCCTACCGTTTTACCCTCGCGACGCGCTTCCAGTTGGGCGCGCTTGGGAGGCCCCACACGCCCGATGCTTACTTCCCCCACGCCCAGGGATTGATGGTTCATAAAGATTTCGGCATGCGGATCCTGGCTGCGGATTCGCGTGCTTCCGCACGCGACGAAGAGCAGGACGCTCAGCAAAAGCAAGCCCCTCATGCCTATTTCCCGAACCCGAGTTCCATACGCATCAGTACGGCCCGAGGCATACCGCCTCGCGGCTCCTCCATAGAGTAAAGGCCGATGACATAGCGCGTCTGCAGCCTTAACTGAACGGTGGATGTGCGGTTGAGAATCACGCCCGCGCCGACGTGGGCCATGAGGCCGCTCCCTTGGGACTTCTCCCCTGCGTATCGGGTTTCAGCGAAGCCCAATCCCAAGCCTCCACCGAAGAAAGGCGCCACCTTGTTCATTCCGATCGGCTTGAACGCCGACATGCCTATCATTCCCAGTGCGCTGTTGCGGCCGAGCGCATAGCCTTGCGCATCGACTTCGAACAGAACTGTTCGCGCGTCATAAGCCCAGACGATACCGAACCCTGCGGCGAAAGGATCATTCCACGGATCGCCGACAAGCAAGCCAGGCGTAAAGACCGCGCCTCCGATGGCGAGACCAAAAGAATTGGTCACGTTCACTTTCCGCGGATTACGTTGATCAAAACTCGTAACCGAATAAATGTCCTCGTCATGGGCCGCCTTGTTGCGAGTACCCAACGCGCGCGCCAAACGCTGAAAGATCGGATCCAGGTCGCCTGGATTCGCCGCCTTGAGTTTGTCGCTCCAGATCCGCTTTCCATCTTCGGTCCCGTACAGCGCAACACTGATGATCACGCTCTCGCTGATGCGGTTCATGTCTCCGATCAGATAGTATGCACACCCTTCCTGCAAAGCCTTTGATCGCACTTCGGAGAGCGGAGGCTGATCTAAGGGTTCACTTCTCTGGGGAATGACGAGCTCATATTTGCCCACTTCATCGACATAACTCTTGAACAAGCGGGCGGTGGAGTACTGGTAATCCGAATGCACATTGATGAGCTCGAAGAACGGCATGCACACTTTTTCAGCGGCACCGACACCCCCACACGCCAGGGCGATCAGAAACTGGAACAACCTTTTCACGTCCAAACCCTCCACGAGCGTGTTTATGGATGCCCCCTCGGCCTGCCCACTTCGGGGCTCCATCACACCGACCGGAAAGAACCGTACACAAGGAAACACACTTCGATGTCACACCCGTAATAAAAAAGTACAATCCAAACTAAAGCATCCCCAACAATTCCTCGCCAAGATGTGCTAGCCCGTTGCGCTCAACGCACCAAGGCCCGCCACCGGCGCGTGAATCGCACGCAGGCGCGTGTCGCCAAGTGCGAAACGATACGCCTTGTACTCATCGAACAACACCCCAAGCTCCGCATCGGAGAACCCGCCCTCGGGCCCGGTGAGCAGATGCAAGACCTCCGGACGCGGACGCGGCACCGTCGTCTCACCCGGATGCGCTACCACAACGGGAACGTCCGGGTATGCCGCGCGCCATTCACGCAATGTTTGCGGCGCATGCACGCGCGTCAGCCAGGACTTCTTCGCCTGCTTCAATGCCGTCAGACTCTTGGCGCGCAGGCGCTCCACAAGCTTGGCGTGATCCTGACCCTTGAACACCTCGCAGTGATCGAGCTTCAACAAGAACAGGTCGCGCACGGCGAATTCGCAGATCGCTTCACCGGGCTGCTCCGTATCACGTCCCTTGAGTAGCGGCAAGCCCACGCCCAGACCAGGCGGCTCGGGATCATGCCGCAGCCGCACGCCGATTTCGAGCGAGCCTTTGTCGTCGCGCAAGGTCGCGCGATACACCGAGCCCTCGCCCGTCGTCACCACGATCGTCGCACCGGGCTTCAGGCGCAACACGCGCGCGTGATGCGCTTCGTCGGCCGGAAGCGCGCAGAAAACGGCCCTCTCCGGAACGGGACAGTAAAACCAGGTTTCATCGAAGAACAACACGGGGACAACCCTAGCCTTCCACGCCGTACACGCGCGCGGGAATGCCAAGTCCTTCGACGCGCGCGCGGATGTCCGCCAGGAACGCCGCGCTGACGGGCTGCACAAAGGCTTCCGCGGGGCGGCGCGCCAACGTGTAGAGTTGCACCTCGAGGATATTCGCGCCCGAATCGCGCACGCGCGCGAGGCGGGTCAGCCACGCGGTGATCTCCGCCTCGTCCCATCCCGTCAACGCACCGTCGGCCGCGCGGATCCCGCAGAAGAACGACTGGATCTTGAACGGATGTCTTTGGCCCAAGGCGATGAGGTTCGCCTCGATGCGGTCGAGGTTCACGCGACTGACGTTGACCTTCTGATACCATGCTTCCGTGCCCGCGTCCAGTTTGGCCCACACTTCACCCCGCGCCTTCAACAACACCCCGATGCCCGCCTGTACCGCCGCGCGGTCGAGCAAGGTGGCGTTGGTGATCAGCACCAGCTTGAAGTCCAGCTCGGGCCGCGCGGCCTGAACCTCCGCCAACATCTCCGCGATGGCCGAAAACTCCGGAACCATCGTCGGCTCACCATCACCCGACAGCGCAATGTCGCGCAGCATTTTCTGCTCGTCGGGCAACGCGTCGAACAACGGCAAGCGACACACGCCGTGCTCGTCCACCGACGCCAACAAGGTCTCGACCTCTTCGCGGATCACCGCGAGATCGAGCTTCTGCGGCTTGCCCGGCACCGTGCGGTCCACCTGGCAGTACGGGCAATCGAAATTGCACAGCTTGTCGAGGTTGACGTTCACACCGAACGAGACACCGCCCGAGCGGCGCGACAAAACGGGATAGGCGTACGTGAACGACTCGTAGACACGAGGGTGCGAGCGGTGGAGATCGGAAAGGGAGGAACGGGACGTCACGGGTAACACTCAGGCTTTCTAAGGTTCAATAGAACAATAGAACAATGCAACAATAATCCAGAGCAAAGGAGCGGCGGCTCTTTCACGACCCGGAAGAAGCAGAATCGGTAGAACGGTGGATTTCGCAGAAGGCATCCCGCCGCAACCCGCCCTTTGTTTCATTGTTCTATTGCTGCATTGTTCTATTGTCCTTACCGTCCCTCCAGCCTTTGTCGTTCGCGCAGCGCGGGGTCGAGCACGGGTTCCTGATCCTTGAGCACCGGTGAGCAGTCGCGGCTGGTGTTGTCGAGCGCGTCCTTGAGCAGGCGCTGATCTTCACGCAGGCTTTCCAGGCGCCGTTCCGCAGCGAGCGCCGCCGTCGTATCTCCCGCAGCGCGATGATCGCGCACCGCCCGGGCGACCGCCTTCACCTCCGCATCCAGGTTCTGTTTTTCCCTCACCTGGGCCTGCATGGTTTCACACGCGGGTGAACCGAGCCTCACGGGGCCTGAGCACGCGGTCAGCCCCCATGAAATCAGGCCGAGCGCCCCCACGCGCAACACGTTCAGGGAAGAGGCGCGCCGTGCGGGCGTCTGCGTGATGCTGTTTCGTCTCATGCCTGCAAGGAACCTTTTTTTTCCGAACCGGGCAACGCGGGCGGCCAGCCCCCTGCGGAAAACCTCCAGGACGCGTTCCTGGCAACGTCACGGACAGGGTGGGTTTCAGTGTTTTTTTGGCGGGGAAGATGCCCCAATACCCTACAGTTGGAGTATGAATTACAGGGGCGGTGGGGGTGACAACCTCCGGGATTTTTGGGAATTCTGCGATTTCAGCATTATTAAGGGGTCTTGCACGGCGAGCAGTATTCTTACTAAATCTATAGGGAAGATAGGAGCACCACGTGCCACATCATCAAAATCACCTTGATCAGCTCGAAAACCAGAGCGTGTACATCCTCCGGGAAGCGTACGCGAACTTCAAAAACCTCGCCATGCTGTGGTCGATCGGCAAGGACAGCACCGTGCTGCTGTGGCTGGCCCGCAAGGCGTTCTTCGGCCACGTGCCGATCACGCTCGTGCATATCGACACCAGCTACAAGATTCCCGCGATGATCGAGTACCGCGACCGCGTGGCGCTCGAGTGGAACCTGAACATGGTGTACGGCCAGAACAAGGCCGTGCTGGAAAGCGGCGAGACCTTCCCCAACGGCAAGCTGACGCGCCTGCAGTGCTGCAAGGCCCTGAAGACCGATGCGCTGCGCAACACGCTGTCGGGCGCGTGGCCGCGCTTCCGCATGAACCACGCCACGGGAACTTACGAGCCCGACACGAACCAGGAGCCCTACACCGGTGTGATCGTGGGCGCGCGGGCGGACGAGGAAGGTTCGCGTTCCAAGGAGCGCTACTTCTCGCCGCGCGACAAGAACAGCGAGTGGGACGTGGGCGACCAGCCCCCCGAGTTGTGGAACCAGTTCAAGACCGACTTCGCGCCGGGCACGCACGTGCGCGTGCACCCGCTGCTGGACTGGACCGAGCTGAACATCTGGGAATACATCCAGCGCGAGAACATTCCCATCATCGACCTGTACTTCAACAAGGGTGACGGCAAGCGCTACCGCTCGCTGGGCTGCGCGCCCTGCACGGGCATGGTGGACTCGGAGGCACGCAACGTCGCCGAGATCGTCGAGGAACTGAAGACCGGCAAGTTCGCCAACATCGCGGAGCGCTCCGGGCGCGCGCAGGACAAGGAAGACGGCGGGCTCGAAACGCTCCGCCGGGACGGGTACATGTGATGACTCAGGATATCGGATTTTCGGGCGCGGATGTATGGCCGCAGCATGCTGCGGCCTTGCAGGGATCGGATACCCCCCGCGCCCGCATGGACATTGTGATCGTGGGCCACGTGGACCACGGCAAGAGCACCGTGATCGGCCGCCTTCTGGCCGACACCAATTCCCTGCCCGAGGGCAAGCTCGAGGGCATCCGTGAGTACTGCGCGCGCAACGCGCGTCCCTTCGAGTTCGCGTTCCTGCTGGACGCGCTGAAGGACGAGCAGGCGCAGGGCATCACCATCGACACCGCCCGCACGTTCTTCAAGTCCGACAAGCGCGACTACGTGATCATCGACGCGCCGGGCCACATCGAGTTCCTCAAGAACATGGTGACGGGTGCCGCGCGCGCGGAAGCGGCCGTGCTGGTGATCGACGCCAAGGAAGGCATCCAGGAAAACAGCAAGCGCCACGGTTATCTGCTGTCGATGCTGGGCATCAAACAGATCGTCGTCGCGGTGAACAAGATGGACCTCGTCGACTACTCGCGCGAGGCCTTCGAGAACATCCGCGACGAGTACGTGGCGTTCCTCGCGCGCATCGGCGCGACGCCTCGCTTCTTCGTGCCGCTCGCAGCCTTTCCCGGGGAAAACATGGTGCGGGCCCCGGAGAAAATGCCGTGGTACAAGGGCCCCGACCTGCTCGCGGCCATCGACGCCTTCGAGAAGGCTCCGTCGAAGGACGCGCAGCCCTTGCGCATGCCCGTCCAGGACGTCTACAAGTTCACCGCCGGAGGCGATGACCGCCGCATCACGGCGGGACGAGTGGAGTCGGGAACCTTGCGCGTGGGCGACAAGGTCGTGTTTTATCCGTCCGGCAAGTCGAGTACGGTGAAGAGCGTCGAAGCGTTCAACAGTCCGGCGCGCGACGCCGTGGAAGCCGGATGGTCGACAGGCGTCACCCTGACGTCCCAGCTTTATGTGGGCCGCGGCGAACTGATGGCGCGGGCCGACGAAACACCCCCGCAGGTTTCCGACCGCATTCACGTGAACGTGTTCTGGATGGGCCGCGCGCCCCTGCGCATGGGCAAGGAGTATGTGCTCAAGCTGGGCTCGGCGAAGGTGTCGGCGCGGCTGGAGCGCATCAACTTCAAGATCGACGCCTCGGAAAGCGGGAGTGAAGCGTCCACGGATCTGGTGGAACGTCACGATGTGGCCGACGTGATCCTGTCGCTGCGCAAGCCCATCGCCTTCGATCCCACGTCCCTGCTGGAGGCCACCGGCCGGTTCGTGATCGTCGACGATTACGAAATCGCGGGTGGAGGCATCGTCCGCGAAGGCCTGGTGGATGAGGCCCGCCAGGCGGCCGAAGCGGCCCGCGTCGCGACCACGCTGTGGGCGCGCGAGGTCGCGCCGGGCGCGGTGGTGTTCCTCGCGGGATCGGACGCGGCGCTTGACGCCGCGGCGGACGCGCTGCGCGCGACGCATCCCGTGGTGGGCCCGCTGAAGCCGGAGGCGGGCGCGGACGGTCTGGCCGCGTTGGGAGAAACCCTGTTCCACGTGGCGACGGCGGGCATCACGGTGTTCGCGCGCCTGGACGATCTGGACGAGTACGACGTGGAGACGCTCGACGTGCGCTTGGCCTCGGTGCCGCGCCGCTGGGTGCGTACGGCGGACGACGCTTCGGCGCTGGCGAAGGAGTTTCGAGCGTAGTACCCGGCAAGCCCCCCACTCCACGATGGCGGATGGGGGGCATGGCGACGACATGGTCGCCGTTCCCGTCATCCCGGCGCAGGCCGGGATCCAGACAGCAATGTATGGACTCCGGGAGAATGTCTTGTGCGGGTGGTCTTGATACCACAACTGGCCAAGGTCAGGTGTGGTGCCGGTATACTCGCCGCAAAAACTTTTTGGTACTCGCCCGGCGCCCCCCTGAGGGGACCCGCGCCGTGCTCCGTGCCAAAAAGGATTTTTGCGGCTCCTCCCCGGCACGGCGAACGCTCGGCCCGCAGTAACAGACTCAATATTGCTTGTGTTGATTTGTGGCCTTTGCGCCCTTTTGCGGCCTTTCCCCTTACTCAAGAATTATTTTCCCAACCATGACCGAACCGACCAAATCCTCCCCCAACGTCGTCCTGCAAAAAACCGCGGTGACGCGTGAAGACCGCGCGCGGGTGACCGGGCAACGGGGAGTGGTGTTGTGGTTCACCGGGCTTTCGGGAAGCGGCAAGTCGACCGTCGCGGCGGCGGTGGAGCAGCGGCTGAACGCCGCGGGCCGCCTGACCTATCTGCTCGACGGCGACAACGTCCGCCACGGCCTCAACGGGGATCTGGGGTTTTCGGATGCCGACCGCGTGGAAAACATCCGTCGCGTGTCGCATGTGGCAAAACTGTTCTGGGACGCGAACCTGATCACGCTCGTTTCCTTCATTTCGCCGTTCCGGGCGGAGCGGGACCTCGCGCGTGGGCTGATCGGCAGCGATTTCGTCGAGGTGTTTGTGGACGCGCCGCTGGAACTCTGCGAACAACGCGACGTGAAGGGCCTCTACAAGAAGGCACGGGCCGGAGAGATTCGGGCCTTCACCGGAATCTCTTCGCCGTACGAGGCGCCTGAAAGTCCGGAGATCCATCTGAAAACGGGGGAGGAAAACCTGGACGAAAGCGTCCAGCGCGTGCTGGAATGGTTGACGGCGCGCGACTACGTTCACCTTCACTAAAGCCTGCGCGCCAAGCCGCCGAAGGTCGACGGACACGAAATCATGCCCCTCCCAAACCTCTCTCCAGCCCTAAGACCCCTGCCGGCCCCGGAGGCCCCCTGAGCACGCGCCGCATCATCCTGGCCGGCGGATGCGGCCTCGCCTTCGGGGCCGCCTTCGCCAACATCGGGGTCGTTTTGCACACCGGAACATCGGTGAGCCATCTCACGGGAGACCTGGTTCGACTGAGTGTGGATCTGGTTGACGCCACGCCCGGCGCTCTCACCGGCCTCGGCCGCGTGGTGATCGCCATGCTCGCCTTCTTTCTCGGTGCCGCAATCTCCGGATTCGTGGTCCACAATCCGGCCCTCAACCTGGCGCGTCCCTACGCGCGCACCGTCGTGTTCATCGGAGTGGTGTTTCTGGCCGCATCGTGGGGCATCCCGTACGCGCCAACCGCGGGGATCGCGCTCGCGGCGTTTGGGTGCGGACTTCAGAACGCCCTCGCCAGCCGGTATCGGGGGATCATTCTGCGGACCACCCACCTCACCGGGATCATCACCGACCTGGGTGTGGGAATCGGGATGCGTGTACGCGGGTTCGACGTTCCGACGTGGAAGCTTCTCGTGCCGTTGACGCTGATCATCTCGTTTTTCCTCGGGGGACTGTGCGGTGCCGCAACCTATTATTTCACCGTGCACGACCCGGTGCGGATCGCCGGCCTCGCGTATTGTGCGGCCGGCGTGCTCTGGACCTCGCGGCGGCTCGCTCCGCGTGCCTTCAGGCATGACCCGGCCGACCTTTGAGCCCCTTCATTCCTCTTCCCTCTCCCCTCCCCCATTTCCCTCCTCCGGGATAGACCCATGACTCCCTCCACCGTCGACGCCAACACCCGCTTCATGGCGGGCTACCACGAAGTCAATGCCCGCATCGCCCAGCGCCAGCACGCCCTCGCCCTGCATGTCACGCTCGTCGTGGGACTGCTCGCCGCGCTGGTCGCGTTCCGGCCCTCGGCCGGGACCGATTCCCCGCCCATTGAATGGCTGATCCTCGGCTTCCCTGCGGCATCGATCTGTTTCGCCTTCCTGAATTACAAGGCCGAACTCGCGCTCACCAACCTGCGCACGTTTCTCGCAGAACTGGAAAGACTCGGTGAGGCCCACCGTGGCCTGCCGAGTTACAACGCCGACCCTCGCTGGTCGCAAAGCGCGAACAAGGCCCGCCGCTTCCACGACTATGCGGCGGCGGTGCTGGTGGCGGGCGGCAACCTCATCGGCCTGGGTTCGGCACTGGCGATCCACCCGGCGCGCATGGCCGCAGCCCCCGTGTTTCTGCTGGTGGCCGCGCTCCTTGCCGCGGGATCCTTCGTCATCGTGCTGCTGACCGCCCGCTCCAGCTACACCCTGCGCTAATCCCCGGCTCCGCGCCCCCTGTTTGCCCGTCCCCTCCCCGGATCATCGGCTCAGGGACTCATGGATTCATGGGCGGGTTCTCATGATTTTCATGATTTTCATGATTTTATACTTGGCCCATGCATCCGGATGTCCGCGCCTACAATCGCAGTTTGGCTCCCGCGGATGCCGCGGTTTGCGAGCTGCTCGCCCACGGCATCGACACCCACCTCAAGGGGGCGGACCCATCCGTCGTCGTTGAGAACAGGATCTGGCATCGCCACCCGGTGTGGTTCCTCGACGGCAACCCCATCGTCGGTTACAGCAAGCAAAAGCCCGGCATCCGCCTCATGTTCTGGAGCGGACAAGACTTTGACGAACCGGGCCTGAACGTCCCCGGCGGAAAGTTCAAGGACGCGTCCGTGTTCTACAACGCACCGGGCGAGGTCGACGTGAAAGCCCTCAAGCGCTGGCTCAAGAAGGCCGCCGTCATCCAGTGGGATTACAAGAACATCATGAAGCACAAGGGGTTGAGACCTCTCCGGGGCGTCAGGTAAGGCGGATTCCGCCGGGTGAAAACTGGGCGGATTCCGCCCGATGAAAACCGGGCGGAGGGAAGGCTGGGTACGAGGCGTCCCCGGGCGGTACGCCTGAGGGCAAGCGCCGACACGCGAAACTCGCTACCTTCGGAACGACAAGTACGGAGACGTCGCTCCCCGACCCATCCGACCCATCCGACCATTCCGACCCGAGGCATCGCATGAACGTCCCGACCTTCTTCCGGATTCCGAGCCTCACACGCATCGCCGCACTCACGCCGGTCGTATCCCTGGCGCTCCTCGCCACTCTGGCCGCGCCCGCGGCGCGCGCCCAGACCACGGCCACCACCACCGTCAACGCCAACGACGTCGTCATCAACGGCGAGTCGTTCTTCGCCGCCTCCAACATCCGCGACGAGCTCAACCGTCTCGCCCGCGCCGACGGCGTCATCGGACCCACCGAAAGCTTCCGGCAGGTGGCCGTTTCCGGCGCGCTGATTTCACAGATCCTCGGTTATTACCGCAACGCGAATCCCAAACCCGTATACGTCATCAGCGATGGCGGCGGGAACGACCTGATGGGCAATTGTCCCGGAAACGTGGACACCTGTCCCGTCGTCGCCAACACCTTCGCCACCGTGAAAGCCTACTTCGACACCATGGCCGTACACGGCACCAAAAAGGTGCTGTGGATGCGTTATCCCGACCCGCAGGGGGCGCAGTGGGCGACGCTCAAAGCCAACCAGGACCTGTTCAATCCGCTGGTCAAATCGTTGTGCGACACGATCCGCGCCCCCCGCTGCGTCTGGGTGGACCTGCGCCCCGTCTGGGAAGGGCATTATGCGGAGTACACCACCGACGGCATTCATGCGACCAATGCCGGCGGCACCGCCACGGCGGAAGCCTTCTGGAAGGTGATCGTCGACAGCAACTTCTTCGACCTGACCCCCACTTCGCTGCGCACGCTGCGGACCGTCCGGGAAGAAGACTTCGTGAACATCCAGGTGAGGGTGGGGGTGGAAGGGCGCGCTCGCCTGTCCGTCGAGGTCGCAACATCGGGGGCCCATACCGTCAGCCTGCACCAGGCTTCCGGACGCCTCCTCGCGCGCCGGCAGGGATCGGGGGTCTCACGGTACGGGTTCGCCACCGGAGTCCGGACGGGGCAGTTTATCGTGCGGGTGAGGACGGACCGCCATGAGCGTGTGCACACGGTATTCGTCGGGGCTTCCCCGCATTAGGCGCAGGGCCGTCCTTTCAGGCCCTCTCGGCCCCCCCGGACTCTCCGAACACTCCCGCGTGAATATCGTATTTTCCCGGAGTGCCCGTCACGGTGACCGCACGAGACTGCCATGACACGCTCCACGCCTCCCCTCAAAGCCGGAACACCGGAATCCGACGGCTCTGCCGCCCCTGAGGCTCCGCATGCCTGCGGGAGCCGGCGACGCCGGATTCACCGGAGGTTCGTGCATCCTGTCGCCGCATTCAGCACGGTCACCATCATCGCCCTCTGCGTCATGCTGGTGACGGGACTTTCCGGGTGCGCGAGCCTGGGGAAAAAACCGTCGGCGAAGTTGCGGGAAACCTTCCTCTCCTCGCCCCACTACGACGCCGCGCGAGGGGTGTTCATCAACCTCCCCGAACCGGTTCTGGACTCGTTCTGGATGGCAAACCGCGAACGCTTCCGCGCGGGCGTGGATGTTTCCCACAACGGTGCCGCGCCCGATTTTCCACTCCCCGTCATCAAGCCCGACTTTGAGGAATTTACAGCCCGCGATTCCGGTCTTCAGGTCGTCTGGCTCGGCCACAGCTCGCTGTTGCTCCGGATGGACTCCGCCACCATCCTGCTCGATCCGGTGTTCGGGCGCGCCAGTCCCCTGTCGTTCTACGAAAGCCCGCGTTTCCAGCCGCCCCCCTTCAGGCGCGAGGAAACGCCGCACGTGGACGTCATCATCATCTCGCATGAACACTACGATCATCTGGAATACGCAACGGTCAAATACTTCGCGAAGCGAAACACCACCTTCATCGTACCCTTGGGCATTTCGTCTCACCTCCTGCACTGGGGCGTGAAGCCGGAACGCATCATCGTGAGGGACTGGTGGGATTCCGTGACCGTGAAAGGTGTGGAGTTCATCGCCACGCCCGCCCTTCACACCTCCGGCCGTCTCAAGCGCGGCGCCAATCTGACGCAATGGGCATCCTGGGTGATCCGTACGAAGAAGCACACCGTATACTTCAGCGGAGACACCGGATACGGGAGTCACTTCCGCATGATCGGGGAGCGCTTCGGGCCGTTCGACGTGGTGTTCCTGGAGACGGGACAATACTCGCGCGCCTGGCGCTCGCACATGCAGCCTCACCACTGGCCCGTGGCGATGAAGGAACTCCGCAGCGGGAACTGGTTCCCGATTCATTGGGGCGTGTTTTCGTTCGCTCCCCACGACTGGGACGACCCCATCGTGGCGGCGGACTCCCTGGCCCGCAACCACGGCCTCAATCTGCTGACTCCCCGGATAGGCGAACCCATCGATGTGGATGCCCTCCCGGCCTTCACCTCCTGGTGGGTCAAGGAACGGCCGGACGAGTGAGTCCCACCCTCCGCCTTCCCCGGGCGACCCCACCCCAAACTCGACCCCACGGATGCCGGGCATTCGCGTATGTTGACAACATGCACCGGATCTTCGCCACCCCCTTCGCCTCGATTTATGCGCTGTACGTGGCGAAGGCGGAGCGCAAGCAGCGCACGCAGGCCGACGTCGACCGCATCATCTGCTGGCTTACGGGCCACACGCCGGCTTCGCTCCAAAAACACCTCAAGACCGGAACCCCCTGCGGAGAATTCCTGGAAAAGGCCCCCGCCTACAACCCCCAACATGCCCTGATCACGGGTGTGGTGTGCGGCATCCGGGTCGAGGAGGTTGCGGACCCCCTGATGAAAAGGGTCCGGGAACTCGACAAACTCATCGATGAGCTCGCAAAAGGAAAAGCGCTGGACAAAATCCTGCGCACGGCCCCTCACACCACACACGCACCCTCACGCACGGGGAACCCCACATGACGCTTCGCACCCGCCAGATCATCGCCGGCATCCTGTTTCTTGCGGCCTTTTTCACCTACGGGACGGGTACGATGCTCGCCACCGGCTTCGTCTCCGGACTTGCCGCCAGCGTGGATCCCGCCATGATCCTCGAAACCTACGGCAACACCCTCATCAGCGGCGTCCTGCTGATGCTGCTGAATTCACTGATCGTACTCGCCATCGCCATCCTGCTGTTTCCTTCACTCGCCCGGGTCAGTCGCGCCACAAGCTGGATTTACCTGCTGACACGCGCGGGAGAAGCCGTCTTGCTGGCCCTCGGAGCCCTCGGATTCCTCAATGTCCTGTCGCAGCGCACGCCTCACGCGATCGCGGCCGTGCAAAGCGGCAACTTCTTCGCCTACCAGGCCGGCATGCTCGTCCTTGGGTTCGGCAGCCTTTTTCTCTGCGTCCTCCTGTACCGTCACCGGCTGGTGCCGCGCCTGCTGGCCGGCTGGGGATTCATCGGGTACGGCCTCCTCATGATCGGCGCCTTGCTGGCACTCAGGGGCGCATACTCAGGCATCCTGCTCTCGCTGCCCGGGGGAGTGTTCGAACTTGTCTTCGGCGTCTGGCTGATCTCGAAAGGCCTCCCGCCCACACCGCCGCCGTCCGCAGCGCCCCGTGCCGGCGACGCGCCCTGACGTCTTCCCTTTCGTCCTGGTGCTTCATGACGTCCGTCATCGCGCTCCTTTACAGCGTGTCCGATTACGGTTAACATGAGTCCGCGTCTTTCATCACCGGAGTCCGTCCATGAACCGTTTCATCCAGGCCGCTCCCTGCCGCACCTTCGCGGCCGCAGGAGCCCTTGCCATCATTCTCTCGGCGTGCAACGTGAACGAAAGCGCGTCGGAGGATCCCACAGGCGCGGCTGATTCCGTAGCCACCAACGTCACGTGGTATTCCCATGCCACTCAGTTCCGCGACAAGGACAACCTGCGCGTCGCCTACGATTGCCCGGAAAACGGGACACCCGCTACGGTCTGGGGTACGGACGTGTATACGGACGATTCTTCGGTGTGCACCGCCGGGGTGCATGCCGGCAAGATCACGTTGGCCAAAGGCGGTCGTGTGATCATCGAGATTCGGCCCGGAGAGGACTCCTACGATTCCCTGACGCGCAACGGCGTGACCTCCCGCACCTGGCCGCAATGGCTGGGCAGCTTCGTGTTCCTGTAGCCGGGGGGGGTTGAGGCCACGAAAAAACCCCGGCTCGTACGAACCGGGGTTTTTTGTGTCGACATCTGAACGCCCGAGAGGCGTTACTTGAGAGCCAACAGCTCGGCCGTGATGGCGTCGCCGATCTCCGACGTGGTGGCCGAGCCGCCCATGTCACGGGTCTTGACCTTGCCGGCGGCCAGCACGGCCTTCACGGCCGTCTGCACGGCCTTCGCCGCCTCGGCCTCACCGATGTGGTCAAGCATCATGCGTGCGGTTTCAATCGCCGCGACGGGGTTGATCACGTTTTTGCCCGCGTACTTCGGGGCCGAACCGTGGATGGGTTCGAACATCGACGGGTACGTGCGATCGGGGTTGATGTTGCCGCCCGCCGCGAAGCCCATGCCGCCCTGCAGCATCGATGCCAGGTCGGTGATGATGTCGCCGAACAGGTTCGAAGCCACCACCACGTCGAAGAAATTGGGGTTTTTCACGAACCACATCGTCATGGCGTCGACGAGCGCCATGTCGGTCTGGATGGCCGGGTGCCGGGAGGCCACTTCGGCGAAGACCTTGTCCCAGAACACCATCGAGTAGTTCAACGCATTGGCCTTGGAGCAATTGGTGACCAGACCCTTGTAGCCCTGGGCCTTGCGCTTTTCGGCCAACTCGAACGCATAACGCATCACGCGTTCACAACCCTTGTAGGTGAAGATCGCGTTCTGGATGGCGAAGGCATCCGGCGTTCCCTGCTTGAAGAAGCCTCCCATCGAGGAGTATTCACCTTCCGTGTTCTCGCGGACCACGACGAAGTCGACGGTCTCGGGAGTGGCGGTGCTAATGGGCGACTGGACGCCGGGGTACAGCTGAATGGGGCGGAGGTTGACGTACTGGTCGAAGCCCTTGCGGATCTTCAGCAGCAGCTGGAGGGACACGTGGTCGGGAACCTTGGAGGCGTCTCCGATGCAGCCCAGAAAAATCGCGTCGGCCCCTTTCAACGTCTCCAGCATGTTGGCCGGGTTCATCTCGCCATGCTTCAGGAAGTGGTCGCAACCCCAGTCGTACGTCTCGTAGCTGGCCTTGAAGCCGAATTTCTGCGCAGCCGCATCGAAGACCTTGAGGGCTTCGCGGGCCACTTCGGTGCCAACGCCGTCGCCCGGAATGTTCGCAATATCATAGTGCTTCATGTGAGGTCTCCTGGAGGGAAATCGGATTGAGGCGCACTATCTAACAAAGTCACCGCACGGCGCGGAGAAGCGCGACGCGACAACTCCAAGACGCTGGTAGTTTTACGCGCAGCACGTATGGAAAGGCCAATTCCGGCCGTCCAAACGCCTCCCTCACATCCCGGCCAGGACCCGTTTCCGGACCACCGGGATTCCCTCGCCCCGCATTTCATACCAGTAAACTCCGGGGGGAAGGCTCCCGGTTTTCAGTTCCGTCACATGGCTTCCCGCGTCGAACAGGCGGGGCGTGTGGCCGGCGATGCGGCGGCCTTCCGCGGAATACACCGCAAAGGACACCCTCGTCGGGTGCGGCAACGAGAACCGCAGGAGGGCGCTGCCGCGCGCGAGGCCGGCCCGGACCGAAAGGTCGGCGGCGCCGGCCGGGCGCAGGGAACCGCGGACAGAGGTTTCCGGCTCGAGGAACAACGCGGTGTCCAGGGAATTCCCCATCTGGGCATACCCCGCGATGTTGGGATGCAGCCCGTCATTGTTGTAGGTCGACAGGATGCGCGTGGTATCGGCGGGATTCCGGATCACCTTTTCAAAGTCGATCACGGCATCGTACTTGTTGGTCGTGCGCACCCAGGCATTGATGCGCTGGCGGCAGGCCTCGCTGTTCGCACTGTAGTATCCGTTCCCGTTGAACGGCGTGATGGTGGCGCCGTACACCTTGATGCCGCGCGCGCGCGCCGAATCGGCGATCTGGGCATAGGCGTTGATCATGTTGTCGGAAGTCGTCATGGAACACCCGGCATTCCCGATGTCGTTGACGCCGAGCGCGATGATGATCCACTTCACGCCCGCATGATCGAACAGATCGCGCTTGTAGCGCTGCAGGCCGGGCGTGCTGACGCCGCCCGCCAGCATCGCGCCTGCGCCGATCCCCCCGTTGAGAACACCGACGCGGCGGGTGCTTTCATGGGCGAGCAACCGCGTGGTGAGGACATCGGTCCACCGCGTGAACGAATCGTTTGCCACGCCGTAGCCATCGGTGATGGAGTTGCCCAGAATGGCCACCGCCCCCGCGGTGCGCGGAGCCCGCACCTCCATGCTGCTGATCACCCAGCTGCCCTGCCCCTGTGCCGTCGTGACCGATCCGGCGAAGGTGCGGGCCCGAGTCTGGTCCCCCGCAAGGACGCGCGGCACGGTGCGCGAGCCGCGATGCACCGTGACCCCCGGGTAGGTCCCGGCAGCGGGCACGCCCGCGCCGAAGTGGATGGTGACCTGCAATTGGGCCCCGCCTTCGAGGGGAAATGGCAGGGCATCGGACCAGACGTACGCATTGGCCGGCATGGTGACAGAGTCGCGCCCGTCGAACTTGAAGAAACGCATCGTCGCGGTATCGATGATGCCGGCACCGGCCGACACGGCAATGCTGACCGCATTGATTTTCACCGGCACGTTGGTGTATTCGTTGGTGAAGCGCATCCGCACCGTGTCACCACCCAAAGAGACCCGCAACACCTGACGCACCGAGTTGTTGGCAAGACCGAGAGACGGGGGGTTGAAACCGCTCTGCGAGCTCACGAGTGGCTCGGGAGCGGTGGCCCAGGTGGCGACCCACTGGGTTTGCGCCGCGAGCGGAACGGCACCCGTCAGGAGCGCCAGGAAGGTCCCGGCGCGCACGCAGGCGCGGCGGAGGACGAGGAAAGGAAACGAGTCGAAGGCGTCGGGCATGGGAACTCCGGAATCGGGAAGGGGAGAATGGCCACTAGATAATACAGCAGGGCGATGCTTTCCAGCCGCAATCCTTCCGCGCGGCGCAACAAAAAACCCCGGTTCCGCGAACCGGGGTTTTCAGGCGTATGAGCGGGCGACCGGGCCCGGCGCAACCGGATCACCCGGAAGCCCGGGTCACTCCGCTCGCCGGAGTCACCGTTAGCGGATCTCGATGGTCTTGGGCAATGCGTCGGCGGCCTTAGGGATCCGCAGCGTCAGGGTCCCGTTCTTGAAGCTGGCTTCGATCGCATCCGCCTTGACGTTGCGGGGAAGCTCGAAACTGCGCGAGAACTGGCCATGGCGCGATTCGACGTAGCGATAATGACCGTCCTCACCGCGCTCCACGGCTTCTTTCCTGCCGCTGAGAACGAGGTGGTTGTCCTTCACCTCCACGTTGATGTTTTCGCGGGCCACACCGGGAAGCTCGGCCCGCAACTCATAGGCCTCCTTCTGTTCGACGACGTCGACCGGAGGGACGAAGCTCGCAGCGGCACGACCGCTGGCGGCGAAGGTGCGGTCGAAGTCATTGAAAAACTGGTCGATCCAGTTGTTCGTGCGGGCAGGGTAAGTGGCAGTGTAAGTCATGGTGTTTTCTCCTTGATCGTGTCCAAAGTTGGCTTGCCGGGGAATCCGGCGTTGCTTCTTTCTGAATGCAACCCTTGTGCCAACAGGCCACGACGGCTTTTAGGCGCTCACCGACTCCAAACCAGCGAAAAATCACGACTCCCGTGCGTCCAAGGGGACTCATCATTCAAGTTTGAACCCCGGGGTGCAACACCCTGTTTTTTCTTGCGACGTCTCATGAGCCCCTCATGTGTCGCCCTCGCATTTACGGATTCAACAAGATTTCACATCGTCGACGAGTGGAAGACGGACATGGGTTCGCACAACACATGCTTCCACAGGCGAAAATTGGTATTCATACGGTAAATAAAGGGTCCAGGCGACAGTACGGTGCGCCTTTTGTGCGCGAAAACCCGCATCAGGTGATAGATTAAAAGGCCTCGGGCTGCTTCGTCCTGCCTTCGTTTCAGGACCTGCCCGACCCATGATCCCCTGTACCCCGCGACCGGAGTCGAACGTGAACATCAGACAGCCCCTTTCCATCGCAGCAGCCTTCCTGCTGGCAGCCGCCGGCAGCGCGGCCACCCAGGACCTCCCGCAGGATTTGCCCAATCCGCGCGTCGTTCTGACCAACGTTCCGAATACCGATTTCGGCCACATGGGCATCGACTTCCTTTCCGACGGACGCATGGTGCTTCTATCGAACGGCAGTGTCGCGCTTGGCGGCCAGGGTGATCTCGGCGGCGGCGACATTCAGCCCTGGAGCACGGCGAAAGATTACTCCGTGTGGCTCATCAGCGGCCTGAGCGCCACAGGCGACCTCAACGGCGTCACCGCCACCAAGATCCTCGACCAGTTGACCGGCCCGCCGCCGGGCGTGGTGGTGGTGAACGACACCGTCTACGTCATGGACCGGACGGCGTTTTACCGCATCAACAGCCTGAACCCGACCGGGGGCATTTCCAAGTCGCAGAACGCCACGCGCCTGATCGACGTCCCCGCCCTCGACTCGAACTTCTCCTGGAACCGCGGCCCCAGCGGCCACCAGTGGATGTTCACGCCCCAGTACCACAATGGCCGCTTCTACGCCGCCTATTCGGGCTCGATCCGGCGCCCGGCGACATCCGGCGCGCCTCCGACCAACACGGTGACCGGCGCGATCCTCTCCTGGGCCCGTGACACGGTCGTGGCGCCTTACTCCTCCACCCCGTCCCCCACGAACAACCGCGGCTACCGCCGCGAGGCCGGCGGCCTGCGTTCACCCAACGGCATGGGCACCAACGGCAGCTACATGCTGCACACCGACAACCAGGGCAGCTTCAACCCCGGCAACGCCGTCCGCCTGTTCAAACCCGGGCAGCCGCTGATGACCTACGGTCACCGCCAGTGCACCAACGACAACCGCGGGGGAGCTTCCGTCGCCGACTGCAATCCGCAACAGTCCGGCAGCGCCCCGGCCAACACGCTGCGCAACTGGGCCGAAGATTTGCCCTACATGCCTCCGGTGATCTGGATCCCCTTCTCGCCCTTCCGCTCGATCAGCCAGCCCGGCTACATGAGCAGCGGCCCCTACAAGGGACAGTGGCTGCTGGGCGACGTCAACGGCCACGGCGTCCTGCGCCTGGACGTGGAAGACGTCGATGGTGCGGGCCATTACCAGGCGTCCGCCATGCTGTTCAGCGGCGGCGCCCTCAACAAGTTCGGAATCACGGGGTCGGGACAGCGCGCCCACCGCGCCATCAACCGCATCCACACCTCGCCCGACAGCGCGATCTACATCGGCAGCATCTATCGCCGTGACGGCAACTGGTCGGCGGGCGAAACGGCCCCGGTTCTGCGCGCCACCTTCAAGGACACCAGCCTGTTCGAAATCATGGCGCTGCGGTCCAGCAAGAACGCATCCGGTGACGCCAACGGCGTGATCATCGAGTTCTCCGAACCCGTGGATCCCGCCACGCTGACCACCTCGTCCATCAGCCTGACGCAATACAATTACTCCCTGGGAGCCAACTACGGCTGCAATGGCACCCTTTGCCAGACCAAGACACCCGTCGTGCAGGGCGTGACGTTCTCGAACAACAACACGCGCGTGTTCGTGGCGATCGCCACGCCGGACACCAGCATCGGTGCGTCGCACTTCGGCACCTACGGAACCGGGAACAACCCGGTCGGCGTCTGGGGCGGAGCCGGCAACCAGGACCGCACCCTGCGCGTGACGCTGGCGAATACGGTCCGCTCCACAGGCGGTGCCCCGCTGTTCTACAACATCGCATGGCTCGGCTGGAACTTCCAGTCCCCCCGCACGTTCGATCCGGCGGCCGTCGCCGTCACCCCCGCGGCCCGCGCCGACCTCAACCGCCTCGCGAACGCCATCACCGTGCGTCCCTCCGGTGCCACCCTCGATGTCACGATCGGGCTGGAAGGCCCGGCGACCGTTTCGTTGTATTCGCTCGACGGCGCCCTCAAGGGCCGCCAGAGCGGTGCCACGGGATCGTTCCGTTTCGAGACAGGCTCCTTCAGCCGCGGACTGCACGTCCTGCACGTGAAACAGGGCGCCGCCGTCGTCTCACGCCGCATCACGCTGTAAGGTCCGGAGACCAAGGGCGCCCTGCGCCACTCACCCCTAAAGCCCCGGCTCCGCAAGGACCGGGGCTTTAGGTTTCACCCCCAAAACCTTCCCCTCTTCCGCCTCTCATTCCCGACTCTGCTCATCATCCCAAATCATTCCTTGTTCCTTCCTCCTTCCTCCTTCCTCATTCTTAATTCTTAATTCCTGATTCCTGATCCTTCCCCTCCCACCCCACATCCCATGCTTCGCTTCACCCTCGATGACGCCGCCCTCGCCCGCGTGTTCGCGCTGTGGAGCGTTCCGCTGCCGGCGGAAGACGTCGTCCTGTTCGCGTTGCGCGGCGCCGTCCCCGCAGAACCGGCCGCCGGGGAACCAGTCCCGGAAACGGGCTGGACGGAACGCGCCACGCTCATCCTGACGCCGCCGGACCACGTGCACATGCGGTGCACGATCGGCCTCTGGAACCGCGCCACGCGCCGGCTGTTCGTCGCGCGCGGTTCGACCGTGCCCCACCGCGATCACGTGCTGAAGGCCGCGGCGCGCAAGGGCGTGATGAAAGGCCGCGGCACCAACCAGCTCGAGCCCGGTTACTACACCGACCTGACCAAGGGCGAACACCTTCAGGGCAAGCCGCAGGGCCACGCCGCCTTGCGCCAGACCGGCTTCCGGTTTTACCGCCGCGCGCACCTCGGCGGCCTGCCCGTCGCCTCTGGCGCCCCGGCCGCGCCTCCCGGAGCCCCCCTTTATACCGACCAAGACCCGTTGCATTTCGGCAATCCGTACGACAACCTCCACTGCGCCTGGAACACCGATCCGGAGACACCCGGGTTCCGCAGCGCGGGATGTCTCGTCGTGGCGGGATGGCCGCATTCCCCGCGACTCGCCGATGCCCGCCCCAACAGCGGCGCGTGGGCGACCTTTCACGACCTGCTGTACGCCACCCCCCAGCAGTCGTTTCCCCTGTTGTTGTTGCCGGCGGTGGAGGTGGAAGCCGCGCTGAGCGCGCGGGGCGGAAAGGAAGGGCCTCCGGGCGCCGGCGTGCCGGGCCGCAACACCGGGAGCCCGCGCACGCCGGACACGCGCCGCCTCGTGTACGGATCACGCGGCGAGGCCGTCAAGGCGTTGCAGCGGGATCTGGCGGCGCAGGGAGCCTACACGGGGCGCGTCACAGGGCGGCTGGGCGCGGCGACTTACAGGGCCTGGAAGCAACGCGCCCCCGGCTCCTGACCGCTGCCGCGGGGCGGGGACAGGCCCGGATGAGCGGGACCAGACGCACCGCGCGGCCCTCCTGTTCATCCTTCTCTCCCTTTCAGCCCCCTTCTCTGCCCCCTTCTCTGCCCCCGCGTTCACCCATCTGCCGCGGAATACCGCCCGGGTGACCGTTAAACGGGCCCCCGGGCCTCCCCCCCCCGAACTGCTATCTTTGGCGTCAATGTCCACGTCTCCCGCTCCCGCCCTCCGCAAGCCCCTGTGGCTGAAGGCCCGGATCCCCTCCGGAGCCGAATATGCGGCCCTCCGCAACAACGTCCGCGACCACAAGCTGCACACGGTGTGCGAAAGCGCCAGTTGCCCCAATCTCGGGGAATGCTGGTCCGAAGGAACGGCCACGGTGATGATCCTGGGGAACACCTGCACGCGCGGCTGCAGGTTCTGCGACGTGCCCAAGGGACGCCCCGACGGCCTGGACGGCGAGGAACCCGAACGCGTGGCGGAGTCGGTGCGCCTGATGAACCTGAAATACGTGGTGATCACGTCGGTGGCGCGCGACGACCTGCGGGATCAGGGGGCCGAAATCTGGCATGAGACCGTTCTGCGGACGCGGCTGGAAAACCCGGGCACGCGCGTCGAAATCCTGATCCCCGACATGCAGGGCCGTCTCGACCTCGTCGACCACATCCTCGACGCGGGGCCGGACGTTTTGAACCACAACTTCGAGACGGTGCAGCGCCTGCAGAAACACGTGCGCGGACGCGGCAACATCGCGGACACGTCGGCGGTGCTGGCGCGGGCGAAGGAGCGCGGCTTCATCACCAAGACCAGCCTCATGGTGGGTGTGGGGGAGACGCGCGATGAACTCGAGGACATCATCCGGCTCATCGCGGGTTTGAAGGTGGACATCCTGACGATCGGCCAGTATTTGTCGCCGGGTGGTCCGGCGCACCTGCCTGTCTCGCGTTTTGTGCCACCCGAAGAATTCAACGAACTGCGCGACTACGCCCTGGCCCAGGGCATCCGCGTGTG
>CAYQFG010000009.1:0-37161 GCA_964416695.1 uncultured Bifidobacterium sp. | reverse complement strand
CGTGCGCGCGGTGAACCGCATCGTGGTGGAAACCCACGCCGTGGACGGCGTGTACGCCCCCATCCCCCTGTCCTGCGACCAGCAACACCTCGACCTGTTGCGCGAGGTCGACGCGCTGTGCACCGCCGCCCTGCAGAAGGCCAATCTCTACGGCGAAGTCTGGCAGATGCCGGTCGTGCTGCTTCCCTTGAAGAAGGGCGACGGTTCCGTGTTCGTGCTGCGTCCCGTGTCCTCCAGCGAGGCCATGACCGCGCGCTTCGCCGAACTTCCGTTCCCGGTGCTGGATGCGTTGTGGAAAGACCTCCGGGCCCTGGGCGTGGGCGCGCTGTTGTACGACGTGACGCACAAGCCACCCGGCACCATTGAGTGGGAATAATCGCAACGGGAAGAAGCGCGAACGCGAAGGCACGCAGGGAACGTGGCGCATGATTCCGCCGCGGATGCCCACGTTCCCGGAATCGGTGGCTTGATCCGGCCCCACTCGTTCCCGGTGTCGCGACTTCCTACCTTTTGAAGCATGGGAAATGAAACCAGACAGGAACCGGAGAAGGCGATTCTCGTCGGCGTCGCGACGCGCGACGTGACCCCGAAGCAGGCGCGCGAGCACCTCGCGGAACTGGGGCGACTGGCCGACACCGCCGGCGCCGTCGTGGTCGACCAGGTGCTGCAACGGCGCAACACCTTCGACACGTCGACGCTGATCGGCGAAGGCAAGGCCCGCGAAGTCGCCGGTCTGGTGGAGCAACACCAGGCTGACCTCGTCCTGTTCGACGAAGACCTCTCGGGCTCCCAGGCGAAGAAGCTCGAGACCTTGATCAAGGCCAAGATCATGGACCGCAGCGGCATCATCCTCGACATCTTCGCGAAGCATGCCCGCACGGCGGAGGCCAAGATCCAGGTGGAAGTCGCCCAGCTCGAATACCTGATGCCGCGTCTCACGCGCGCCTGGACCCACTTGTCCCGTCAGGCGGGCGGCGTGGGCATCGGCATGCGCGGTCCCGGTGAAACCCAGCTGGAAACCGACCGGCGCGCGATCCGCAAGCGCATCGCGGATCTCAAGAAGAAACTCGAGAAGGTGGAAACCATCCGGACCTCGCAACGCGATCGCCGCCGGCCCACCTTCCACGCCGCTCTCGTCGGCTACACGAACGCGGGAAAATCCACCCTGATGAATGCCCTGACGCAAGCCGGCGTCGAAGCCGTGGACAAACTGTTCGCGACGCTCGACCCCACCACGCGCCAGCTGTGGCTGGGCGGCAAGCACAAGGCCGTGCTGTCCGACACCGTGGGATTCATCCGCAAGCTTCCGCACGGACTGATCTCCTCCTTCAAAAGCACGCTCAGCGCGGCGGCGCAGGCCACCCACATCCTCAACGTGGTGGACGCCTCCTCCGAGGACTTCGAAGAGCAGATGGAAATCACCGCCCGCATTCTCAACGAGCTCGGCATCACTGAAACGCCGCGCTTCACCGTCTTCAACAAGATCGACCTGCTCGAGCCGGAACGCCTGCAGGCGCTGCGGGAGCAACACCCTGATGCCCTGTTCGTCTCCGCCGAAGGCAGGATCGGCATGGACGCGCTGCGTGACCGCCTGCGCGAAGCCTGTGATCATGCCGCCCGGGAAGAAGCGCAGGCTGAAATCGATCGCCTCGAACAACCGGATTTCCATGCTCCTGCGCCCTGACGCATCCGGAGCGTGTCCGCCCCCGCGCGCGGCAGGTGCGACCCTCCGCGTGCGCCCCACGTTTTTCTGACGAGTCCCGTGCGCACGCGAGCGGCCCTCACCCCGGCGTATCTGTCCCGCATTCTCGGCCTGTCGTTGCAGGCCCGTGCGGTGCTTGAGGGCTCCCTGGCGGGCACGCACCGCTCGCCGTTCCACGGGTATTCTTCCGAGTTCGCGCAGTACAAGGGATATGTCGCCGGGGACGACCTGCGTCACCTCGACTGGAAGGCCTACGCACGCCGCGACCAGCTGGTGACGCGTCAGTACCGGGATGAGACCAACACGGCCGTGCACCTCCTGCTCGACACCTCCGCCTCCATGGAGTATCGCGACACGTCCCGCAGGGCCGGCCCGGAGGCTTTCTCCAAACTCGACACCGCACGGATCCTGGCGGCGTCCCTGGCGTTGCTGGCGGAGCGTCGCCGCGACACTGTCACCCTCGCGCACGGCGGGACGGCGCTGGATGGCTTTTTACCCGCCGGCAGCGGTCCGCACGCCACTGCCGAAGTCATCGCACGGCTTGAGCGGCTTGAGGCCGGCGGGCAGACCGCGCTCGATGCCGTCTTCGCCCATGAGGCCGCGCGCATCACGGGCCAAAGCTTCGTCTTCCTGTTCACCGACCTGTGGCAGGATCCCGAACCCGTCGCGACCGGCCTGCGCCGCATCCGCCGAAAGAGCCGCGCGGCAACCGTCGTTCAGATCCGCACGCGCGATGAAGACGAATTCTTCGCGGGAGGCGCCCTGCGGCTGCGCGACCTGGAAACGGGGGAAACGCTCGACGTGAATGCCGCGGCCGCACGGACCGCTTATGCGGCCGCCCTGCGCGAACACACGCAGCGCATGGCGGCGGCGTGTTCGCGACTGAATGTCCGTCTCGTGACGGTCCGCACGGACGATCCCCTCGACGCCGCCTTGCGCAAGGTCCTGCCGTGAGCCGTACGGTCCCTGGCGCCGCACCCCGTTCGTTCGCACCCCGACGTGCTCCGTGCGCATCCCGCGTACATGCGGCGTCCGTCTCCCCGCAGGTGGCATGATGTTCTCATTGCTGGCACCATTCGCCCTGTGGCTGGCACCGCTGGCCGCCGTGCCCTTCGTCCTCGCGCTGATGGGACGCGCGCAACCGCATCCGCGCGACTTCCCCAGCCTGCTGCCCGTGCGCGCATCCCTGCAGCAGGCCATGAAAAGGCATCGCCTCAAAAACTGGCTGCAGATCATCCTGCGCACCCTGCTCATCCTTTGTCTGCTGCTGGCCGCCGCCGGACTCCAGTGGCGCGGCCGTCACAATGCGCATGCGCTCCCGCCTCCCCGCACCAGCGGCATGCTGTGGCATAACGGGGTCTACGCCCTGACGCCGGCCTCGTCCGGAGAGACCTCCATCCTGACCGGACACCGTCTGGGTGCGCTGCGGGCCGCGCTTGATTCGCTGGCCCATGCCCATGGCGGACGGACGATCGTGGAACCGGTCGTTCCTCCCGGCACGCCCGGAGAGGGCCCGCAAGACGCCGGGGAAGAAGATCCGGAAGGCGGGTTGGGGGGGGCGGTGACGGCCCGCGCGATGCCCGCGGGCCGTCAGGCGGAATTCCCGGCGGTCGCGCGCTACGGCGCGCCGCCGGAGGCGGCCGCCCGTCTGCTGCGCGGCCTCGGCGCGGGCGGCGGCGGCGAGACCCACGCCTTCATCCCCGTGTTCGCCGCGCGCGACCTCGTCGCGCTCGCTCCGGCGGCGCGCTCCTGGCTTGAGGCGAACCCGGACGCGCGCCTTGTCCTGATCGATCACGGGGCGGCCACCGCGCGCCTCGCACCCTTCGCGCACGATACGGCCCTCACACCCCTCTCGCCCCGCACAGGTTCCGAGGCGCGCGGCCAGGAGGACATGATGACCTTGCGCGTCACCGCCGCGGGCCCGCAGGGGTTTTCCCGGGCGCCCGTATGGCGTCCGGCGCGCAGCGGCACGAGGGGAACGGAAAGCGCCCAGGACATGCGCCTGCATCCCGCCCGGGACGAGGCCTCCCTCACGCTCCGGTTGCCCGCCACCGCGGACGGCGCCCGGTGGGTCGCCGGAACCATCGCGTTGCCCCCCGCCGGCCCGGCGCGCCCGGAGGCCGCCGTCACGGAACACCCGGTGGCCTACAGGATCCCGCCCCCGGCAACGCTCTGTCATGTGGGATCCCGCGACGCGTTCGTGTCCCTGGCGAGCCTGGGTGAAGGCGGGGAACGCCTGCACGTACGCACGCTGGAGGCGCAGGAGACCGCTGCCGCGTCCGCGACGGCATGTCATCTGCTCTATCTCGCCGACCCTCCCGCCATGTCGTCCGCCTTGCTCGCGCAGGCAGCCACGGTGTTGCGTGCCGGCGGAACCGTCATTCTGGAAGCCGGACGTCATACGGATGCCGCGCTGTGGAACCGCCATCTTCTGGCCCCGCTGGATGTGGGGCGTCTGACCGTGGTGATTCCGGAAGCCGCAGCCGTACGGGCCGTTCCGGCCGGACTGGGTGCCGCCGGGTTGCGCGCGGAGCATTGGGGCCGTCCGGGCGCGATCACGGCGCGCTTCGGTTTTCAGGCGCACCCGGCCACGCACATCCTGTTGCGGGCCGATGCGGAGTCTCCCGGGGCCCCAGGCTCCTCCGGCGCAGGCGGCGCTGTGAGATCACCGCCGTCATCACCCCCTGCCCCGCCTGCAGAAGCCCGGGAGACTCCGGCGGTGCTGGTCGAGCGCCGCGTGGGTTCCGGGCGTTTGCTGCTCTGGACCACATCCCTGTCCGACCCGGAGTGGAGCGATCTCGGGCTGGGACCATGGCCGGCCCTGATCCATCAGGGACTTTATGCGGACGCGTGGGCCGCAGGCATCCAGTCCCGTCACACGCATACCGATTCGCTGGTCTGGTGGCCCGCAACCGCCGACGCGCCGATGACGGCTCCGCGCGTGACCGACCCGGAGGGGAATCCTTTCCGGCGCGTGCGCGCGGATGCGGGCGGGTGGTGGATCGGCCCGTTCGATCATGCGGGCCTGTACCGGATGACGGAAGGGGGGGTGGGGGGGGACAACACGCCCTCCGGAAGATCCGCCGACGCGCAATCCGGATGGCTGGCGGTCCGACTGGCGCCGCCGCCGCGTGCACCGGGCGCCGCCGACTGGGAGGCCTTCCGCGAAGCGCTCGGTCCGGACGCATGGGCCCGCGTCGTGCGCCTGGAGGATGACGACGACTGGAGG
Source organism: uncultured Bifidobacterium sp. (assembly GCA_964416695.1). Taxonomy (GTDB): domain Bacteria; phylum Fibrobacterota; class Fibrobacteria; order UBA11236; family UBA11236; genus UBA11236. The sequence goes on along the minus strand of CAYQFG010000009.1, from coordinate 32,230 downwards.
ACGCTCTACGAAGGCGTGAACCTGCGGTTTGCGCTGCTGGTGTTGGCCGCATTGCTACTTTTCGCGGAAGGCGTCCTGTCACTTCGACTTGCGCACGATTCGCGACGATAAACCGGAACCGAAACCCCATGCCAGCCTCTCCCGAATCCTCCGCCGTTTCCCCGCCTCCGCTGGTCGTGCGCGGCACGACGCGTCTGCTCGGATTGCTGGGAGATCCGGTGGGACACTCCTTGTCTCCGGCGATGCACAACGCGGCATTGTCCACCATCGGCTGCGACGCGGTGTACCTCGCCCTTCCTGTCAAGCCGGAAAACCTTGAAGCGGCAATCGACGGACTCAAGGCGGTGGACTTTCTGGGGGCCAACGTGACGCTCCCGCACAAGACCGCCGTCATGGCCTTGTTCGAACGACGGGGCTACGAACTGTCTCCCCTCGCCCGAACGCTCGGCGCGGTGAACACCATCGTACACCGCCATGACGGAACCCTGTACGGAGACACGACCGATGCCGCCGGGTTCATCGCCGCCTTCGAGGATGCGCACCGGAGTTTCGACGGACGTGCCGTGGCCATTCTGGGCAACGGAGGATCGGCGCGCACGATCGCGACCGGTTTGCCCATGATGCGCGCCGTGACGCGCGTCACCGTGGTGGCCCGCAACCCCGCGAAGGCCGAGGCCTTGGTGGCGGAGATCCGGGCCGCCCTGCAAGATCCGGCCAACCAGGCCGTCGCGCGCGACGTGCCGGTCGCCGCGGTGAGCTTTGCAGACTACCCGGCCCTCGCCGACCAGCACGATGTCGTCGTGAACACGACATCGGTGGGCATGCATCCCGGTGTGGAGGCGACGCCGTTGTCCGCCCACGCACTCAAGGCCGGCCAGATCGTCTACGATATCGTCTATAACCCTGCGGAAACCCGTTTGCTGCGCGAAGCGCGCGCGCGCGGATGCGCCGTCCTCAACGGCCTGGGCATGCTGGTGCACCAGGGCAAGGTGGCGTTCGAATTGTGGATGAAGGAAGCCGGGCAACCCGATGCCGTCGTCCCCGTCGAGGTTTTCTACGCGGGCATCCGGCGCCAGCAATCCACCGGGAACGGGGAGGGCTTATGAAAATTCCCCTGACGCGCAGCGTCTTCTTCACAGGGTTCATGGCCACCGGCAAAAGCCGGATCGGAACCTTGACGGCCGCCTCGCTCGGCTGGAAGTTCTTCGACACCGACAAGCTGGTGGAGGAGCGCGCGGGCAAATCCGTAGCGGAAATCTTCGCCACGGAGGGCGAACCCGCGTTCCGCGCGCTGGAAATGGACGCCCTGAAATCCATATGCGGCCAGGGGCCGATGGTCGCTTCGCTGGGCGGAGGCACCTTGCTGAATCCCGGAGCCCTGGAACTCGTTCGCCGGCACGGCGTCCTGGTCAACCTGTATGCCGCACCGGAGGTCATCCTCGAGCGCGTGAACCGGAAAAAGGAATCCCGCCCGCTTCTGGCCGGCCTGGACGACACCGCAAAGCTCGCCAGGATCAAGGAGATGCTCGCCGCACGCCAGCCCGTGTATGATCTGGCCGACCACAAGTTCGAATCCGGCGAAGACACCCCCCACCACTCCATTACGAGGCGCATCATCCACCGTTTGCAGATCGAAGAACTCGACCCCCTCTGGGTCGAGCTGGCCGAACGCCGCTATCCCATTTACATCGCCGAAGACCTGACGGGTCACGCCGACTCCATCGCCGAAAAAGCCGGTGTGTCGCGGGATGCGGTCATTGTGTCCGACCAGCACATCAAGTCGGCGCAAGGTCCCATGCTGGAGACCCTGCGCCATGCGCTGCGCGGCGCTCCGACTTTCTACTGGCGCGGCGGAGAACAGGAGAAAACCCTCGCGTCCGTCCAGAAACTGCTGACCTGGATGTTGCGCAAGAACTGCTCACGCAAGACGGTGATCTTCGCAGCGGGCGGCGGCGTGGTGGGCGACATGGCGGGTTTCGCCGCCTCCGTCTTCATGCGCGGGGTCGATTTCATCCAGATGCCCACCACGTTGCTGGCGATGGTGGATTCCAGCGTGGGCGGCAAAACGGGGGTGAACCATCCTCTGGGCAAAAACCTGATCGGGGCTTTTCATCAACCGCGGGCCGTCATCATCAGCCTGTCGGCGCTGGACACCCTGCCGCGCAGCGAATTCCTGGCCGGCCTGGCCGAGGTCGCCAAGTACGCCGTGATCCGCGACGACGGCCTGTTCGACTACCTCATGGACAACGCCGAAGCCGTGCTGGCACGCGAGCCTGAAGCCATGCGTCACATCATCCGCACCTCGTGCGCCATCAAGGCCGCCGTCGTGGGCAAGGACGAGCGCGAGCAGACGGCGGGTGGTCGCGACGTCCTCAATTACGGTCACACCTTCGGCCATGCGTTCGAATACCTTGCGGGCTACAAGGATCTCCCGCACGGCCTCGCCGTCGCGCTCGGCATGCGTTGCGCGGCCCGGCTGGCCGTCCTGACGGGCATGTGGACCGAAGCCGAAGAAACGCGCCACAACGCGTTGCTCGACCGCCTGGACATGCCATCCCGCTTCGAAGGACGCTTTGATGCAAACAAGGCTTGGGACGCCACGGGGCGCGACAAGAAAGCCGACAGCGAACGCCGCGTCTTCATCCTGCCACGCCGCATCGGCGCGGTGGAGACGGTCGTGAACCCTCCGCGGGATGCGGTGATCGCGGCTTTCGAAAGCGTGGCCGGCGCGTCCGGCACACTGACCGGCAAGGGAGATCGCCCGTGAGCATCCTCGTCACGGGCTGCAACAGCACGCTCGGCTACCACCTGCTCAACCTCCTTCCTCACGACGGAGGCATCGTCGCGCTGGCCGCCGAACCGGTTCCCGAGCACCTCCGGCTGGAACACGTGACGTACGTGACCTCAGACCTGTCCGACTACAAGGACGTCTCCACTTTGGTGGGAACCTGGAAACCGACGGAAGTGTATCACCTGGTTTCCCAGGAGTTTTCGCTCGGGATGCCGGGCATGAAGCCCTCGGCGCTGCTTCAGTTCTTCACCACGGGCTTGTATCACGTTCTGGAAAGCTTGCGCCAGCTCGCGCCCAAGGCGCGCGTGGTCCTCGCCTCGTCCGCGGAAATCTACGGCGGACGCAAGGGCATGATGGACATCCTTCATCGCGAGACGGACCGGTTCCAGCCCATGACGGCCTACGCCACGGCCCAGGCATCCTGTGAACTGCTGGCACGTCAGTTCGTGCACGCCCACGGTCTGGAAACCGTGATCGCACGTCCCTTCAGCGTGACCGGACCCCACCAGCCGGAAAAATTCGTGCTGTCCTCCACAGCTTCCCAGATCGCCTCCATCGAGCTGAATGACGGCGAGACCGCCATTTACACCGGCAACCTCGACATCTCGCGCGACTATATCGATGTCCGCGACCAGGCGCGCGCCTTCACCCTGCTGATGAAGCGGGGCAATACCGGGGAGACCTACAACATCTGTTCCGGCAAGGTGCGGACGATCCGCGATCTGGTCCAGTTTCTCATCCAGCTTTCCGGTTATCCCATCGAGATCCGGATCGATCCCGCGCTGGAACGCGCCGTCGACATTCCGCTGCTGGCGGGATCTCCGGAAAAACTGATGACCCTCACCGGGTGGAAACCCATGATTTCCCTCGAAGACAGCCTTCGCGACCTGTATGCCGAAATCAAGACCCGGCGCAGCCGCACCACTCCCCCTTCCCTTCTCCGCGCCCTGTGACCTGACCGGATACACGGGCCCACACCGGACGACTTTCCATGCTCTCCCTGCTTCTCTACCAATGGACCGGCATCCAGCTTTTTCAGGATCGCCTCTTCCGCGCCGGTGCGGCCTCCTTGTTCGCCGCGCTGATCGTCTTCCTGCTCATGCCCCGCTTCATCGCGTGGCTGCGCCGGATTGACGCGACGTCCGACCTCGACCACGGGAAAACCCCGCCGCCACCCATCCTGGGCGGCATGCTGGTGGTGGCGGCCGTGATCGCCGCCTCCCTGGCCTTCTCGCAGTTGAACGCTTATTCCGTTTCCACGCTGGTGATCCTCTTCGCGTATGCCGCCATCGGCGGTGTGGACGATCTCATGAAGGTGCGCAACAAGCGCCTGATCGCCTTGGGACGCATCACGCGGGCCGACTATCAGGCCAAGGCGGACGGAATTTCCGCGCGTCTGCGCCTGTGTCTTTATTTTCTGTTCTCCCTGCTCGTCGCCGTCTTCGCCTACAAGTTCATTCCAGGACTGTCCGGTCACGTGACCGTTCCTTTCATCAAGCCGGAATTGTGGTTTCCCCATTTGCCCAACTGGGCGTTCATCGGCCTGATCTGCCTCGTGATCGCCTCCACGGCCAACGGCGCCAACTTCACCGACGGCATGGATTCGCTGGTCAGCGTGCCGCTGATAACCACCGCGCTGTTCGCCGGAATCGTCGCCTACATCTCCGGTAACGCCATCTTCGCGAAATATTTCCTGATTCCCCACCTGCCCGGCGGTGACGAGCTCGCACCCATCTGCGCGGCCATCGTGGGCGGTCTGCTGGCCTACCTCTGGTACAACAGCCCGCCGGCCGAGATCTACATGGGAGACGCCGGCGCCATCGGTCTCGGCGGGGCCGTGGGCGTCATGTTCGTCCTGCTCAAGATCGAACTCTTCCTGCCCATCGTGGGTCTCGTCCTCGTGCTGGAAATGGTTTCCGTCATCCTGCAGATCAGCGGATTCAAGCTCACCAGGAATTTTTCCGCCGACAAACAGGGGCGGCGCATCTTCCTGCGTGCCCCCCTGCACCACCATTACCAGTTCAAGTGGAAGGATCGCTTTCCCAACATGCAGGCGTTGAATTCCAAGCTGATCTGGCGGTTTCATCTGGTGTCCATTCTCGCCTTGATCGCCGGACTGCTGGTGTTCTTCAAACTTCGCTGAGTTCCCGGCTCCTTCCCTCCCCGAGCCGGCCCTGCGGCTCCCGGGGCGAACGAATCCGGGAGCGCGGCGCGTCCGTCGACCGTCACCAGTGCACCGCATACCGGTTCACGAACCGCACACCGTCACCATCTCACCACGGGCCATCCCATGACTTACGAATCCGCCCTCGACCTGCTCACCCGCCACGGCCAGACGCACCTGCTGCAGTTCTGGAACGAACTGGATGAGGCGGAGCGCGATGATTTGCTGGCCGAGATCGCGACCATCGATTTCGAGCTGGTCGCGGAACTGCACCGCGATCTCGTGACGACGCCCGCGACTTCGGCCGCCCCTGCGGACCTTATCCCGGCCTCCCTGTCGCCCCTGCGCGGCCAGAACATCGGCGACGCGCAGCGCGTCCGCTTCGGTGACGAGGGTCTCAAGGCGCTGGCGCAGGGCCGCTGCGCGGCCTTCCTCGTCGCCGGCGGCCAGGGCACACGTCTCGGTCATGACGGCCCCAAGGGCGTCTTCGACATCGGCCTGCCGTCCGGAAAATCGCTGTTTCAGCTGCAGGCCGAACGCCTGAAGAGGCTCGGCGAACTCTGCGGAAAACCCGTCCCTTGGTACATCATGACCAGCCGGGAAAACCACGCCGCCACGACCGGATTTTTCCGCGAACACGGCCACTTCGGACTGAACGAAAGCGACATCATGTTCTTCCCGCAAGGCGAGTGCCCCCTCACCGACGAACAGGGACGTATCCTGCTCGCGGACAAGGGACGCATCGCCATGGGCCCCAACGGAAACGGCGGCTGTTTCCCCGCCCTGAAGCACTCGGGTGCCCTCGCCGACATGGTGCGTCGCGGCGTCGCGTGGATTTTCGTGTACAGTGTCGACAACGCGCTCGTGCGCGTCTGCGACCCGGTGTTTCTCGGCTTCGCCCTCGCCTCGGGACTCCCGGCCGCCAGCAAGGCCGTCGCCAAGGTCTCTCCGGAAGAACGCGTCGGCGTGTTCTGCCGTCGCGGCAACGGCCACGAAGGCGGCCGGCCTTCCGTGATCGAATACAGCGAGATGAGCCCCGAGCTGTGCGCGGCCCGCGACACCGACGGCGAACTCCTCTACGGTTCAGCCAACATCGCCGTCCACCTGTTCCGCCGCGACTTTCTGGAGGCGCATGCGGACGCCGCGCTGCCCTGGCACGTCGCCCACAAAAAGATCCCGCACATCGCCGTCGACGCCGCGCACGGAGACGCACCGGGCACGCGCGTGACGCCGACCGTGCCCAATGCGCACAAGTTCGAATTGTTCATGTTCGACCTGTTTCCCATGGCGCCCGACATGGCCGTCCTCAACGTGGAGCGCGCGGCCGAATTCGCGCCCGTCAAAAACCGCGACGGCGCCGACAGCCCCGCCACGGCGCGTGCCCTCATTCTCGGCCTCCACCGCCGCTGGGCCGAACAGGCGGCCGCACCCGCGCTTCAACGCGCCGACGAAAGCGGCGTCGAAGTCGCGGTCGAAATTTCGCCCACGACCTCGTATGCCGGAGAAGGGTTGTCCCCGGATTCGTTCACACACGACCGAACCCGGAACCTCCTCACGGCATGACCCGGAGCTCCGGCATGCTCCGCCGTACGCACCTCGCGCGCCGCATCGCCGGTCATCTCGCGGTGCGGCTGCTCACCGCGATCACCCGCATGCCCCCCATCCTTGCGCGAAGCCTCGGGACATTATTGCTCCCGGCCTACCTTCCCTTGCGTCGACGCACGCGCGCGAAACTCAGGCGCCATTGTCCCCACGTCTCCGCGTTCCGGTATTACCGCACGCGCCTGTACCTCGCCTTGCTTTCGGCACGCCACATCCGCAACCGTCCCGACGGCTGTGTCCATATTGTCGAAAACGCGGCGCTCTTCACCGCGGCCCTCGCCCAGGACCGACCCGTCGTGCTGCTGGGATGGCATCAGGGACCGGTCGAACTGCTGCACAGGATTCCGGCTTCCCATCTCGATCAAGGCGGCAGGGATTCGGGGGTGAAACGCGGCTTGTCCCTGCTGACGGCATCAGCCTTTTCTCCGCCGCTGGCGGACTGGATGACCTCCGGGCGTGAGACCGGATACACCATGCCGTCGCGCGTGATCCGGCCGGGCGACAGGGGCGCGCTCCGCGCATGGGCGCGTTCGCGTGGCGTGCTGGCGGTCATGATCGACCAGGTTCCCGGAGTGCCGGAAGACACCCTCGTCCCCGGTCCGGGACTCCCTGCCTTTCCCTGGCCACGCCGCCTGATGGAATGGATCAGGACGCAGGATCCCGTATTCCTCGCCGTCACCGCCCGATGGCATCCCGGAACCGGGAACGCGAGGCAGGAGCGGATCGTCTTCGGTTATCATGCGCTCTCCACCGACGCGGCCGCTGATCACCTCAAGGCCGGCATCGGCCGCCTCATGCACGCCGCACTCCGTGAGGCTCCGGAACAATACAACTGGTCTTACGGAAAAATCGGTGTGGGGGAATCTCAATAAGGTATCCCGCCATCAGACAACGTCCGGAATCACCCGGCGCAGCCGCAAAAGGGAATCCTCCACGGTTATGCGGACGTTTGATTTCAGTTGCGGTTAAGATCGTACGCACGAACCCGCAAGCGCGGGAAAGCCGCGTGCCGACTGGTGGGCCTAGCGCTTGCGTGACGCGATCTGCGTCCAGTCGCTCAGGACGTCCACCGCTTCGCGCAGATAAAAGTCTTTCGCGAGCAGGTCTTTCCACTCACGCGCCTTTTCCCGCTCCACGGAGTCCGCCGCGACCGCGACATTCAACGAACCAAGCGGCTTCACCTTCAGCCCGGCCGACTGCTTCTGCAGCGATTCCAGGGAATCACTCTCGATACGGTTTCGTTCGCGATCGGCGAGATAACGGTCCAACGACAGCGGAACATACGCATCGCGGCGCGCTTCCCGTGCCTTGAGCGTGTTGTTCAAACGTTTGAAATAGGCGCTTTTGGCCACTCGTGCCCGGCTCTTCGCCTGCAAGTCCGCAAGCGGGGGCGGATCAAACCAGCGTTGCACGCGCAACGGACGCGCCGCATCCCACGGCAGCGGATGATCGAGGCTTTGTTCCCCGACATCCAGGTTGGTGTAGGCGTCCGGGATCAGGATGTCGGGGATGACCCCCTTGAACTGGGTCGATCCGCCGTTGACGCGATAGAACTTCTGGATCGTCAGCTTGACGGTCCCAAGGGGTTTCAGGGCCGCTTCGGTGGGAGCGGCCATGTTGTCGAGATCAAGCAAGGTCTGCACCGTTCCCTTGCCGAAGGTTGTGTCGGGTCCGAGGATGACGGCCCGGCCATAGTCCTGCATGGCCGCTGCGAGGATCTCCGACGCCGAAGCGCTGAACGTATTCACCATCACCACGAGAGGGCCGTCGAAAACCACCGAAGGGTCCATGTCCTCCAGGACATTCCCCGCGCCCTGGCGATCCCTCACCTGAACGATGGGGCCCCACGGCAGAAACAAACCCGCCATCCTGACGGCATCATCGAGCGATCCGCCGCCATTGCCCCGCAGGTCTAGGACCACGGCCTCAACCCCCTGCGCCTTGAGCCGTTCCAGTTCGCGGCGAACGTCCGCCGCACTGTTGCGGCCGCGGGGGTTCTGAAAGTCGTGATAAAAGGAGGGAAGGGACACGTAGCCGATTCTGAGGTTTTCCGTGCCCGGTGCGTCGAGCACGGCGGACTTCGCGTAGCTTTCCTCAACCACGACCACATCGCGGATGATGGGGATCACCATGATCTGCCCGTCCGGCTTCTGCACGGTCAGACGCACCTCCGTGCCTTTGGGTCCGCGGATGAGGCGGACCGCTTCCTGCACGCTGGCGTCAGTCAGGTCGACGGGCTCTTCCGTGCCTTGGGCCACCTTGAGGATCCTGTCTTCCGCCTTCAACTGGCGCTGGCGCCACGAGGCGCTGCCGGGAATGATCGCCACGACGCGGATGTATCCGTCGTCTTCACGCAGCGTCGCCCCGATGCCTTCGAGCGTCCCGCTCATCGTCATGTTGAACTCTTCACGACTCTCCGGCTTGAGGTAGGAGGTGTGCGGATCGAAGGCGTTCGCGACCGCGCCCAGATAGACTGCCGCACGCTCGAAGGCATCCTCGCGTCCCATGCGGTCGAAGTTGCGCTCGAGGCTGCGTTCCACGTAGGCCAGGGCCTCACGGAGCCGCGTGCTGTCGGGACGGGTCATGGGTTGGAGGGGAACGTCGTCGTCCTCTTCACCGTCCTTGATTCCGTTTTCCTCACGGGCGCGCGCTTCCAGACGCGCCAGCGTCTGCAGTTTGATCAGCCGCGTCCAGTGCCGTTTGCGCTCCGCCTCGGTGGCCGCGTACCGGAATTTCCGCGGATCGGGTCCGATGGAATCGGGGACGTCGAGGTCGATGCCGGCATTCAACAGTTCGCGCGTCAGCCTGCGGACTTCGGTGACCCGACGATCCAGACGCCCGTTGGCCGAATCGACGATCGACAGGTCACCGGTCCGCAAGTGGTCATCGAGCAGGTTGCGGAAGCGCTTCAGGGAATCGATGTCGGACTGGAGCAAAAAGCGCTTCTGCGGATCCAGCCGCTTGAGGTACAAGTCGAAAACACGTTGTGAAAAGGAATCGTCGAGCTGCGGAGGGGCATAATGCCACGAGAACAGGCTGCGCGCCTGCAACCGGTTGGCCACCTGTTCCCGTGCGGTTTTGACAGGCACGGCCGAGACCGCAAGCACGGTCACGACGATGATGAGGGGGAAGGCGAAGAGGCGGCGCATGGTGTATCCCGGTTGACGTCAGGCGGTCAGAATGTCAGGTTGAAGGCATCAACGCGGAAGACCGTTCCGTCCTGGCCGGGAACGAAACCGATCCGTGGCGCGTGGATCATCGCGCCGCCTGCCGCCCCGGTCCCTTCACCGGATCCTCCGCCGGCCCCTTCGAGGATGCGGTGACGTTTTCTGTCGTTGAACCAGCGCGATACATGATAACCTCCGACCGCACCTGCGGGGGGCAAGGCCAACAGGGGAAGGAAAGGCAACATGCCGCGCTTTTCCTGGACTCCCGCCATGTCGGCGAGCGCGAATGCGGCGGCGGACGTCACGGCACCGCCGGCGAGCGTCCACCAGACGCTCCCCTGCTCTTCATCCATGTCTCCCACGAAGAAAACCGCCATGGCGCTTCCGGCGAGAAGCCCCGCGCCACCACCCCAGAAGGGGCCACGCTTGTGTTCGTACCGGATGCCTGTGAAACCCAGATATCCCTTGTGGGAACGGCTCCCGAAAATCCCGCCTTCGAAAGCATTCCCGATGTAGAAGCCGAGCGTGCCGGCCAGCATTCCGGAAAGGATGCCGATCCCGTACTGGTTCAGCATGAGCGAATGGTCATAGAAAACCGGATTGACGGCCGACTTCAGATCCACGGTGGCATCCGGGACGGCGGGCATGGACGCGGCGGAAGGCGCGTCGGCGCGAAAGGCTTCTTCCCGGGCCGGAAAAAAGGCACCGCGTCCGTCTCCCACCCGCGTGGACGCCTCCGCCACCTGGGACGACAACGCCGCGGTCAGGCACACCACAGCCCACACCACACCCCGCACACCCCGCACACCCATAGGTCCCGAAATCACTCTGCGCACAAAAACCTCTTTCTCTCCGAACGGTCACGCCATTGGAACATCATCGTCTTTCCCGCTCTCCCACCGTGCCAGGAACCGCCTGCGGGTGAGGAGCCGTCACGTGCATGAAACGGGACAAAATAGCTCTTGCAGGCAGCAAAATCCCAAAATCGGCCCGGCGGAACCAGCCTGAAGACCACCTGCGGCGAATGGCCCTGCCCTCAAGCCGAGAGGCCGCCACCCGTGCACGGAGCCTTCAGCCACCGCGTCTGCGCGGTCATGTTCGCATGAAATCAGGGAGGGGGAATCCAACATTCTGTAACACCCCCGTCCCGCCGGCGGATGCAGGGCAATGTGAATACAGCCACAGTGCCATTTTTCCGGAGATTTGCATCCGCATGCGTTCGTGTTTTCCGCACACGGCGTAAACCACGGGAATACGCATTTCAGGCCGGTTTCACGAATGCGATAACTATTTTCGGCCAAACGGGGAAGGCGCAAAAAGATTTGATGTCATTCACAAATCACCCTTGATCATCATTATAATTGCAGGAGCAAACGAAAATTTCCGGAATGGCCGACCTGCAGAAGTTCGACTAATTCTGATACGGAATGAACAAGGATCATTATATGAGTTCATCAGGCCTGAAAAGACCGGGACTGGCTCCTGCCCTCATCCTCGCGGGCGTGCTGGCAGGGTGTCTGGACGAGCGTGCGACCGTGGCGACGAATCCCGAAGTCGAGGTCACCGAACAGGATCCCCGCATGGCCTTCCTCGTCAAGGATGCGAACATCCGACCGGAACTGATCCATGTCACCTATGACCCGGTCACCCGGGATACCTCCTACATTCTCGAACCCCCCCTGTCCCTGGAACAGAAAAAGCGGGGCATCAAGGGAACGGGAATCGGTTTCAGGGCCGCCCACCTCGATCAGATCATGAAGGCCGCGGCAGAGCGCAATGAACTGACGCATGCCACGAGCTCCCTGGACGCCCGGACGGACCGTGAAGGCCTGCTGGTGAAAAAGGCGCACACGCGCTGGGATCACTGGTACGCTCCCATCGACGTCAAGTATCTCGGCGAGGTCCGGAACGTCCGGGTTTACATCCATCAAAGCGGGCCGCCCTCGGTCGGTTCGAACTGGACCTCCGCCATCAGGAGCGCCATCTCCAACTGGAACGCACAGGCGAAAGGCACGGCCGTCTCGTTCATCGAAACGAGCTCCGAGAGCAACCACGACATTTCCTTCCGGGGTACTTACGGAATCGGAAGCGACGGCACCCTGAGCAGCACGGCTTACCTCACGGCCGACCGCTACATGAAGCCGGACGGCATCGCCCTGTATGTCAACACGGCCTATTCAAGCAACTCGGTGATGCCCGCCAACCAGAAGACGACGGTCGCCATGGGCCTGCTCGCGCTCTCGACCAACATCACCTTCACGGGGATGGAAGGTTATTACTGGAACAACGGCACCTCGATCCGCATCCCGGGCACCCCCGCCACGGATGGAGACCCGTACACTGCCGGAAGCTCGATCCTCACCTACGGCACCAGCAGCGTGTCGACTCCCGTCATGACCGCAGGCGACATCAAGGCGTTCCGCACGGTCTACCCGACCTACGGGGACCTGGCCCTGACCGTCGGCGGTCTCCTGATCGGCATCGACAACAACGTCAGCGTTTTCCAGGTTTCCACCGATACCGTCCATTATCTCCGGTCCGACAAAAAGCTGTTCCGGCGCATCGGACCCAACGGCACGAATGTCCAGCTCTGGCCGGGCTCGGGTTCCTACGGGGATGCCGTCCAGTTCCTCTACAGCAAGGGGTACCTGGCCGTCAGAACCAGCAACCAGCGCATCTACACACGCACTCCCACCGGCATCTGGATCAACCAGACGCCCAGCCTGACCATCAATCCGTCCGACTTCCGCCTCGACGGCAACCGCCTGACCATCGCGAACAATGCCCGCACGGAATTGCAGACGTATTACCTCGGTGCCACCACGCCCAGTACTCCGGTCACCCATTGGTCCAACACAAGCAGCAGCGTGAGCGACTGGCAGATCCACAATGACGTTCTTCTCGTCGCCCATGCCGGCAACGTTTATGCACGCCAGGGCAACATGGCATGGAACCTCATCCATTCCTCCACGTCGGGCACGGCCCATAACCTGATGATATCCGACTATAAGATCGCCATGTTTTACACCCCCCCGGGTTCACCCTTGTCTTCGGTGGCCGTCCGCCATGGCATCCTGTCGGGCTGGTGGAGCTACTACAGCGATCCGGTGTACCACCAGAACGACATCGACCTGTGCGGCGACAAGCTCGCATTCCTGCAGCAGACGAACTATCTCCGTGTCATCGACTACTCCGTCGGCACCGTGTACGAGCATTACAGCATGCCCACGGGCGGCGAGTTCAAGCACACGAAGCTTTCCGGGCCCAACTGCGATTTCGTGACCTCGATCTCGCATTGGGGGCCGGCCGTGTGGGCGAAGTACGGCGTCGACCTGGACAATCAATACATGATCTATGTCGGAGCCGTCCAGAAGCTCTCCCAGGGTGCCGTGCCCCATCTTTAACGGCCCTCGCGCCTGCAAAAAAAGGGAGCCACAGGCTCCCTTTTTTTGCCGCATTGCTCCGCGCAGGACATGGTCACAGCATGAATGACGGGGGCGCAGCAGGTGGTGACGTCGCCGCAACCGACCGGCGGGCCCGGAGCGCCCGCGGCCGCTCGTCCCGCGGCTGCGGCTGCGGTTACAGGGAGGTCACACCGAGGGGCCGGGGTACGGGGGCATGCCTCCGAGAGCCTCGTAGGCATTCTGCGTCAGGCGGAAAATCCGGGTGTCCTCCCCGTTGGTGACCAGGACGTGCTCGGCGCGGATCCGCGCCGCATACCCCCTCACCTGGTCCGTGACGGCCTCACCCAGTTTGACGCCCGGCGCCTTGCACTCCGCCAGCAACCAGGGTGTCAGCCCTCCTCCGGACTCCGCCGGGCGCCAGACCACCACGTCCGCGCGCTTGCGACAGCGGGGATCAAGGGCCGACAAGGGATATTCCACTCCGAGCAAGCGCGCCGGCACCCCCCCCTGTCCGATCAACCAGTCGACCAGCTGACGACGCACGCGCTCCTCGGGGAGCGCCCGCACATGTTTTCCCCTGACGGGGTCGAACAAGCGCTCCTTGTCCACGGAGCCCTAGAACTTCCAGAGGAAACGGTATTCGCCCTTGCGGTACATCCAGAGAATGGGAATCATGAGCACGACGTCACGCAACAGGGCATACCAGGTTTGTCCGGAATCGCTCGCGCCATGGATATCGAAGCAGCCGCAGGCGATTCCCAGTTGGCGGACAATCGCCTGGGACAGGGCGATGATGAACATCGTCATCATCAGGCCCAGCAGGATGGCGGACTCGCGTTCCCACCGTGAAAAGAGCAACAGGAGGCCCGTCACCAGCTCCAGGGCCGGCAGCCAGATCGAAAAGGGATTCACGATGAACGCAGGCAGCACCTGATATTGCGCCACCGCCATGGCGAAGCCCGACGGATTCATGAGTTTGGGCCACGCCGCCGACAGGAACAGCAGCCCCAGAAGCAGGCGCCACCACGACAGGGCGAACCGGCGCGCGCCGCCTTCGCGACGACGCAGGAAGGTCATGCCCAGGGCGAGAACCAGCAACGCCGCGGCCACCCCCACCGAATTGTTGAACAGGGTGTCGCGAGCCACGCCCAGGCCTGCCAGCAGGCCTTCCCACAGCGGGGAGTCGGGCCAGTCCGCAGGCTTGGGCAGAACGGGCGGGCTGCCGATCCAGCCGGCGCGTTCCGGATTGAACAGGTTGTTGAGGGCTCCCAGCAAGGCGGCGACGATCAACAACCCGATGGTGCGGGGCAACAGATCGCGAAAGGTGGGACGAGCGGAATCGGGCAAGGTTTTCATGGCAGGAAAAATACACGACTTTATTTATTTACCTTGATTTTCATGTCCATTCCGGAAAAATTGAAGCAGGGCCCCACCCTCTCCTACGAATTCTTCCCCCCCAAAAACCCTTCGGGTTGGGGAGCTTTGTATTCCGCCTTGGGCGAATCGTCGAAACAACAACCCGACTTCGTCTCGGTCACCTACGGCGCGGGCGGCTCCACACGTTCCAAAACGGTGGATCTGGTTGGACGCATCCAGGGGGAACTCGGGATCGAAGCCATGGCGCACCTCACCTGCGTCGGCCATTCGCGTGAGGAACTGCGCGGCATTCTCGAACAACTGCAGGCTGCGGGCATCCGGCATGTCCTCGCCCTGCGGGGCGACCCTCCACGGGGTGACACGACCTTCAGGCCGCATCCGGAGGGCTTCACGCACGCCAGCGACCTCATCGCCTTCATCAGGCGGAATTTCGACTTCACCATCGGATGCGCCTTCTACCCGGAAAAGCACATGGAGGCGGCCTCGCTCGAAGCCGACATGAACGCCCTGAAGCTGAAGCAGGACAACGGTGCCGACTTCGCCGTCAGCCAGCTGTTCTTCGACAACGGGAACTTCCTGCGCTTCCGGGACAAGGCCGTGGACATGGGCATCACCCTGCCGCTGATCGCGGGCATCATGCCCGTTTTCGATCTCAAGCAGCTCCCGCGCTTCGAAGAACTGTCCGGCTGCGTGATTCCCGCCTCGCTCAGGGATTACCTCGCGGACGCCGACAAGGGTGAGGACGTGGCCGCACGCGGCATCGGATACGCCACGCGGCAATGCGATGAGCTCTTGAAAAACGGCGTGGCCGGATTGCATCTCTATTGCCTCAACCGGCATGCCTTCGTCGCGAAGATCACGGAAAACCTGCGGGCGCTGGGGCATTTCCCCCTTTCCGTGCCTCAGCCCGCCTGATCCGGGCCCCTTCCCGCCCCATCCCCCTCTCTTCACGCCCCTCCGTGCACCCTCTTCCGGGTGCCGCAACGCCCATGAAATACAGATTCCCCGTGCGCTGGCTCGGCCGCGAGCACGGCCCCAACCCTTTGAGCCGCCGCCTCTCAGCCCGCAAGGCCAGCGGCGGCGCTTTTTTAGACCTGACCGTTTCCAATCCGACCGCGGTCGGATTGTCGTTTCCGGAAGACTGGCCACGGTTATTGATGGGGGCAGGGGACGGCCCGGGGCATGCCGCGGCCGAAGCGATCCGCGGCTACGATCCCGACCCCCGGGGTCTTGCGGCCGCCCGCCGCGCCCTGGCGGACTACCACCACGAGCGCGGCGCCCGGTCTTCCGATCCGGAAGATTTTTTCCTCACGGCGGGAACCTCCGAGGCCTACTCCCACCTGTTCAAGCTGTTGTGCGAACCCGGCGACGCCATCCTCGTGCCACGTCCCTCCTACCCGCTGCTGGAAACCCTGGCCGATTTGGCCGGGCTCGGAATCGACGGCTATCCCCTCACGGCCCGGCCCGGACTCCCGAAGGCCGACGCCTCACCCGCCGCGACGACATGGGCCCTCGACCGTGACGCGCTCGTCGCGGCGCTCACCCCCCGCACCCGCATCATCGTGGTCGTCACGCCCAACAACCCCACCGGCAGCGTGCTGTCGCAGGAAGACGCGGACTGGGTGGTGACGCTGGCGGAAGAGCGCGGCCTCGCCCTCGTGGTGGACGAAGTCTTCGCGGATTATCGCCACGACGGAAAGACCACGCCGCTGGTTCACTCGGACGGTCCGCTGGTCTTCACACTGAACGGCTTGTCCAAGCTGGTCGGACTCCCGCAACTCAAACTGGCGTGGATCCACGTGGCGGGAAACGCGTCCGACAAGGCCGTGGCGTGCGAGACCCTGGAATGGATGTGCGATGCGGCGCTCAGCGTGAGTACGGCGTCACAAATCGCCTGCGCCGGGTTGCTCCAGCGGCGGAAGGAATTTCAGACGCCGATCCGGGAGCGGATCGCCACCAATCGTGCGACACTCCGCGAAGCGGCGGATTCGAACCCGCGTCTGGAGGTGTTGTGGCCGGACGGCGGCTGGTGCGTGCCCGTGCGGTGCACGGGCATCGTGGATGACGAAACGTTCGCGATCCGGCTGGTGGATGAGGCCGGCGTGTTGGTCCAGCCCGGCTATTTCTTCGATTTTGAAGACGAGGAGATCATCGTGCTCAGTCTGCTCACGCCACCGGAGGTTTTCCGCACGGGTGTGGAGCATGTCGCGAGCGCACTGAAGACCGCCTGACGGATCGCTCCAGCGGCTTCGGGCGCGGCCTGCGATCGTTCAGGTGAACAGGTCAGTCTGGAAGGAAGGCGGTGTGCCCGTTTCGTGACCCGTACGGGGACGCGGCGACTCCCGACCCGGCAGCCGCTTCCGCGGCATGCGCATGCTTCCCGGCGGAGGGCGGTCCAGTCCGTTTTTGCGCACGTGCAACCGGAACAGGTCGGCGATCACATCCGCCATCTTGCCCGTGCCGCGCATGCGCTTCCCGAAGTCCGTGTGCTTGAGCTCACCGCCGTGCGTTTCCCGCATGTGGTGTTCCACCTTGCCCGCGCGTTCGGGAAAATCGCGCCGCAGGCGCTCCAGGAACACGGGTTCGACCGCGCCGGGCAAGCGCAACAGGGTGTAGAACGCGAACGAGGCGCCGCACTCCGCCGCGCGTTTCAGGATCCTGGGGATGTCCGCGTCGTTCCATCCGGGAATGACGGGGCTGACCGATACGCCCGTGCGGACCCCGGCGGCGCTGAGCTTTTCCAAGGCCCGGAAACGCGCCTCCGGCGGCGCGGCGAACGGCTCCATCAAACGCGCATCGCCCGCGTCCCAAAACGGGATCGAGATCGCCGCGGTGGCTCCGGGGCCGACATCGGGGCGCGCCAGTTCGGTCAGGATATCGAGATCGCGCAAAACGAGGGTCGACTTGGTGATCAGGCCCACAGGGGTGTCGTAACGCAGGCAGGTTTCGAGGCAGCGGCGCGTGAGGCGCAGCGCGCTTTCCGCCGGCTGGTAGCAGTCGGTCACGCCGGAGAAGACGATGGCATCCCCCTGCCACGACCGCTTCCGCAATTCCTTTTCGAGCAACTCGGGCGCATTGATCTTGGCCACGATTTGCGTGTCGAAATCGGTTCCGGCGTTCCAGCCCAGATATTCATGATAGGGACGGGCATAACAATACGAGCAGGCGTGCGCGCATCCCCGATACGGATTCACAGAAAACCGGAACGGAATGTCGGGGCTTTCGTTGCGCGAGAGAATGCTTTTGGCGGTTTCCCGGTACACGCGCATCGCCTGCGGGCGTTCTACGCCCTCATCGTAGTCCACGGCAATGGATTCGAAGCGATTGTCGGGGCCGTCGGCCTGACGCCTGTGAAACCCGGGACGAGCGGGCGGTTCGGAACGCATGCCGTGAACCTATGAACCCCGGGGCGTAACCGTCTAGTGCACACGCCTTGAATGAAAGCCCCGCCCTCCGACAGACTCCAGCAGTGCGGGGCGCACGCCGGATCCGCTCAGAAACCCCTCTCACGGCCCCACATAACATTTGACCCGGCAGCCCACACGCCAAACCAGCAGCCCATCACGGGAACCACCGCGCCCCATGGGCCCATTGTTCTATTGTTCTATTGTTCTATTGCTGTGATGCTGTGACACCACCCGCCCCCTACGTCCCCTTCGGAAACTTCCGGTCGAGATAGTCCAGATCGCAGGCGTCGGCGGGCATCCAGTGACGCTCCTTGTCCCACCACTTCACGTTGCAGCCAATGGCGTCCGTTTGCGGAACCCGTACCGGGCGGCCGGCAAGCAGGTCGTCGATCGCATCGCGCAATTCATTCGTCTCCGCAAGGGACGCGTCGCGCGGAGAATTGTCCATGCGTCCGACATACACGAGGAGACCGTCCTTGTCGAACAGGAAATAATGAGGCGTGCGGGTCGCGCCGTATGCCTTGGCCGTAAACTGCTGGCCGTCATCCAGCGACAGCCAGTTGAACCCCATCTCCTGCATGCGTTCGATCACGAGAGGGAAGGCGTCCTGGGGATGCCCGTCCGTTTCGTTGGAGTGAATCGCCACCATGGAGATTCCGTGCGGCGTGATTTCCGCAAACAGGTCCTTCATGCGCGCTTCGCTGCCGACGACGTAAGGACAATGATTGCACGTGAAGAAGAGCAGTGTGCCCTTCGCGCCCTTGACGGATGTGAAATCGTGGGTCTTGCCGTCGCTGCCGGCAAGGTTGAAATCAGGAGCGGGGGAACCGATGGGGAGAGTGAACATAAGGACTCCTGGAATGAACAATGCTCAATGAGCAATGCTCACAAAAAAAATCGACACTGGTTTTCCATATTATCCGAAATCAGCCACCCGTCGAAACATGGGCCTGATTAAAAAATCGCGAACCGCTGATCAAGATTCGAACGACCTGGGCATTGCTCATTGAGCATTGAGCATTTCTTCACCGTACTCCCACCAGCGCCCGCACCTTTTCCAGGAACGGGATCGCCACCGCGCGCGCCTTCTCCTTGCCGTCGGCGAGGATCGCGTCGAGATGGCCCGGATCGGCAAGCAGGCGGTTGTATTCCGCGCGCGGCCCCTTGAGGCGCTCGTTCAGGTCTTCGAAGAACATCTTCTTGGCCTGTCCCCACCCCATTCCGCCCGCCTGATACGCCGCGCGCACGCGCGCTTCGCCCCCCTCGTCCAGCAAGAGCTGGTGCAATGCGAAAACATGACTTTCATCGGGATTCTTGGGTTCGTCGGGTTCCTGGGAGTTGGTGACGATCTGGTTGATGCGCTTCTGCAGCGGCTTTTCGTCGAGGAAGAGCGGGATCGTATTGTCGTAGCTCTTGCTCATCTTGCGGCCGTCCAGCCCGGTGATGGTCTTGACCGCTTCCGAGATGCGCGGCTCGGGAAGCGTGAACACATCCTGCCCATAGTTGGTGTTGAAGCGCTGGGCAATGTCCCGGGCGAATTCGACGTGTTGCTTCTGGTCCGCTCCCACGGGCACCACGTCGGCGTTGAACATGAGGATGTCCGCCGCCATCAGCACGGGATAGCCGAACAGCCCCATGTTGATGTCCGCGTCCTCGTCCTTCCCGGCCTTCTGGTTGCGCGCCACGAAATCCTTGTAGGCGTGGGCGCGGTTCATGAACCCCTTGGGGGTGAAGCAGGACAGTATCCACGACAGCTCGAAGATTTCGGGCACGTCGGACTGCCGGTAGAACACCGAACGGGCGGGATCGAGCCCGAAGGCCATATAGGCGGCCGTGATGTCGCGCACATACTTGCGGAGATGCACGCCATCATGGACCGTGGTCAGGGCATGGTAGTCGGCGATGAAGTAATAGGTGTCGTAGTCCCGCGCCAGGCGCAACGCCGGCTCGATGGCTCCCAGCCAGTTGCCGAGATGGGGTTCACCGGTCGGTTTGATGCCTGTGAGGGCGCGTTTTACGGGGATCGTAGCCGGATTCATGGCGTCCAAAATAAGTCCTGGGGGGCCGGAATGGGGGAATCGACTCCGCGAAGACGCACCGTCCCATCTTTCGTCGCGAAAGTCACGAAGGGGTTTATTAACTTTCGCCGCTTGCTAAACCGAATCCTGGGCCGCTTTTTCAAGGCCCCCGTCCCCGCGACCCGCTACCCCTCCGAATGGATCGATACGCCGGAAGGCCTCGAACGCGTCGTTCGCGCCGTCAAAGCCTCCGACGTCGTTTATTTCGACCTTGAAGCGGACAGCATGCACCATTACCACGCCAAGATCTGTCTCATGCAGATCCTGGCCAAGGGGCGTTGCTGGCTGGTGGATCCATTGGCCGGGCTCGACATCAAGCCCCTGCACGAAGCGCTCGCCCGCAAACCCCTGATCGGCCACGGCCTCGATTACGACATGCGCATGCTGCGCCAGCTGGGGTTCCGGCCCCACTCGATCTTCGACACCATGCTGGCGGCCCAGCTGCTGGGTCGTTCGGCCTTCGGCCTCGCGGCGCTGATCCAGGATTACTTCGGCGTGACCATTCCGAAGGAGGGCCAAAAGGCCGACTGGTCCCGTCGTCCTCTCGCGCAAGACCTTGTGGACTATGCCGCGCAGGACACGTTTTACCTCCCGGCCTTGCACCAGATCCTCACCCGCGAACTCGAAGCCAAGGGTCGCCTCTCCTGGCACCGCGAGAGTTGCGAGGCGTTGATCCGCGCCACCCAGCGTCTGAAGGACAACGACCGCTCCGAAGCGTGGCGCATCACGGGATCCTCCCGCATGCAGCCCCGGCAACTCGCCGTGCTGAAGGAAATGTGGCATGTCCGCGAACGCGCCGCCAGCCAGCGGGACTTGCCCAGCTTCAAGATCCTCCCGTCCGACATCCTGTTGCGGTTCGCGGAAAGCGTTCCCGCAGAAGGCTATCCCGAAGAGTGGCCCCGCCTTCCCTCCCGCCTCAACCCGCAGTTGCGGGACGACCTCCTGGATGCCGCAGAGGACGCCCTGGATGCGGATCCCGAAACCTGGCCTCCGCCGCCTCCGCCGCCGCGAAAGCCGCCGCGGGCACCGCACCCGGATCTGCTCGCCCAGATGCGCGACATCCGCGACCGCATCGCGGCGGAGCTGGGCCTGGATTCCTCCCTGATTGCACCCAAGGCCGTCATGATGGCCGTCGCCATCAGCGGCTTCAAAAGCCCCGAAAGCGTGCGTGAAGCGGCCCAGTGGATGAACTGGCAGGAGAGCCTCCTGCTGGAACCCTGGATGAAGGCGGCGGAAAAATACCGTAAACGCCGCTAGCCCCCGCCTTCCGGCGGTGGCAGAGCGCCCGGCCGATAGCTACTTTTGCCTCAAACCCCGGAGGTCCTTCATGCCGAACCTCGGCCCCACCGAACTCATCATCATCCTCCTGATCGTCATCCTGCTTTTCGGTGCCAAAAAAATTCCGGAAATCGCCAAAGGCCTGGGCAAGGGGATCAAGGACTTCAAGGGCGCGATGAAGGAAGAAGAAGCCTCCGGGCGGGACACGAAATCCGTGTCGGGAACGACCGGGACCTCCGAAACCACCGGATCCACAGAGTCGCACGAGAACCGTCCCTCCGCCTGACGGGCCTCCGGATCCCGCTGAATTTTCGTGGCCACCGACGCTCCCACGTTCTGGAATCATCTCCGGGAACTGCGCAACCGGCTCCTGAAGGCCTCCACCGGTGTGGCTGCGGGGGCCGCACTCGCCTACTGGCAGTGGGAGGAACTGTGGGCCTGGATCGCAGGCCCCATCACCCGCCAGAACCTTGACGTCGCCTTCATCGCCACATCCCCCATGGAAACGGTGATGACGAGCTTCAAGCTCTCCCTCATCGCCGGCATCTTCCTGTCGTTTCCGTGGATCACATGGCAGGCCTGGCGCTTTCTGGCTCCCGGGCTTTACCGCAACGAACGCCGGCTGTTCCTGTCCACATTTCTGGGGTTCGTGGTCATGTTCGTGGCGGGCGCCGCATTCTGCTACTACGCCGTGCTGCCGGCCGGACTTCATTTCCTCGCCAACTACATGGACGGAGCGGTCACGCAAAGCTGGCGCCAGGCGACGTATGCGGCCTTCATCATCCAGTTCCTGCTGGCCTTCGGCATGATTTTCGAGCTGCCTGTCGCCGTGTTTCTGCTGGCGCGCCTCGACCTCATCACGGCGAAAGGCATGTGGGGATTCTTCCGCTATGCCGTGGTGCTCATTTTCGTGGTGGCCGCCTTGCTGACCCCAGGACCCGACCCGGTGTCGCAACTTTTGATGGCGCTGCCCCTGATCACGCTGTACATGGTTTCCATCGGCGTGTGCGCGCTGGCGGGAGGGAACAAGAGTGATGAAAAGATGGAATGATGGAATGATGAACCGCACGAGCATGATGTTTTCCACTGTGCGGTCCACGATGCCCGATCCCTCCGACCGGGTCGCGGCTGCTCTCGTTCCCCGGCATTCTTCCATCATTTCCTCACTCCATCATTCCCCGAAGGCCCCCCATGTTTGACTCCCTCGGTCTGGGTGAACTCGCGCTGATCATCATCGTGGCGCTGGTCTTCATCGATCCTTCGAAGATCGGGACGCTGGCGCGCGGCTTCGCCACGATGAAACGCAAATG
Source organism: uncultured Bifidobacterium sp. (assembly GCA_964416695.1). Classification (GTDB taxonomy): domain Bacteria; phylum Fibrobacterota; class Fibrobacteria; order UBA11236; family UBA11236; genus UBA11236. The sequence continues at coordinate 9,652 of CAYQFG010000009.1, read as the reverse complement.
GAACGCCCTCCAGCGCGATGTGAAACAGCAGTTCGACGCGCTGGCGCTCGAGGAAAACCTCAAGGACAGCGCGGACGCCGTGCGGACCGCCAAAGCGGCCTTGCGCCGCGAAGCACTGGATGCGGTCCGCCACATTCCTTCGGCCGACAAGGCCCTGGCCGCAGAGGCCGCCCTGGGGCGTCTCCTGGAATGGGATGTTTACCGCAACGCCGCGACCGTGGCGATGTTTGCCGGCACCCGGGACGAACCCGATACCGAATCCATGATCCGGCGGGCGCTGGCGGACGGGAAAACGGTGCTGCTGCCCCGCGTCATCCCCTCCCCCTCGGGACGGTCCGACATGGTGATGATCCCGGTGCGCGATTACGACCGCGATCTCGACGAAGGCGCGTTCGGAATCCTTGAACCGCGCACCGATCTCACCCCCGACCCGACCCTGCGCCCCGACCTCATCCTGGTTCCCGGCACCGCCTTTGATGAAGGCGGTGGACGGGTGGGACGCGGCAAAGGGTACTACGACCGCTTTCTGGAAGGTTACACGCACAGGACCCCGGAAGACCCCGGGGGCAACCCCGAAGCCGGAAACGCTCCGGTCACGTGGAAAGCGGGTTTGGCTTATGAGGCGCAGATAGTGCGCAAAAAACTACCTTTGGAGCCCCACGATCAGCGTCTGGACGCCCTCGTGACGGAGCGGCGGTTGCGGATTTTCTCAACCCCCCAAAGTGCGTAAATTACAAGAGCGGCAATTCGGCAAGGAGCAGCGGTGAGAGCAGTACTGGCCCTGGAAGACGGAAACACCTTCGAAGGCGAAGGATTCGGCGCGGAAGCCCGCGTTGAAGGCGAGGTTTGTTTCAACACCTCCCTCACCGGTTACCAGGAAATCCTCACCGATCCCTCCTACGCCGGCCAGCTGGTCACCCTCACCTATCCTGAGATCGGCAACTACGGCGTCAACCTGGAAGACGTGGAGTCGACGCGCATCCAGGCCGCGGGGTTGATCGTCAGAAGCGTGTGCCCCTACCCGTCCAACTTCCGTGCCGACGGCAGCATCGCCACCGTTTCCGACTACCTCAAGTCGCAAGGGATCCCGGGCATCCAGGGCATCGACACGCGCCGCCTCACCCGCATCCTGCGTGAAACCGGCGCCAAGAACGGCGTGCTCGTCACCGGCGACTACGACCTGCAGGAAGTCATCGCGGCGGCGCGCAAGGTCCGCTCCATTTCCGAAGTCGATCATGTCGCGCGGGTCACCGTCCCCGAGTCGACCTCGTGGGAAGGGGGCGAACACGAGATTTCCTTCACGCCGCCCGCCGGGAGACCCGCGAACTGGACCATTGCGGCCATCGATTACGGGGCCAAGCAGAACATCCTCCGCAAGCTGCGCGACCTGGGGGCGAACGTCGTGCGCTTCCCCGCATCCGCCACGGCCGAGGAAATCCTCGCGGTGAACCCTGACGGCATCCTCCTCAGCAACGGCCCGGGCGACCCCGCCCTGCTGGACTATGCGGTGGACACCATTCAGGATCTGCTGGGCAAGCGCCCCATCTTCGGGATCTGCCTGGGTCATCAGTTGCTGGCCCGCTCCCTGGGCGGCTCCACCTTCAAGCTGAAGTTCGGACATCGCGGCGCCAACCATCCGGTCAAGGACTTGCGTACCGGCAAGGTGGAAATCACCTCGCAGAACCACGGCTTTGCCGTGGATCCCGAGTCCATCGACCCGAAGGTCGCGGAGGTCACCCACATCAACCTGAACGACAATACGGTCGCCGGCCTCCGCCACACCTCGCTCCCGGCCTACTCGGTGCAGTATCACCCGGAAGCCAGCCCCGGCCCGAAGGATTCGCACTATCTGTTCGAGGAGTTTCTCGCTTCGATCGAGAAGTTCGCGTCGTCGAAGAAGTAGGTTTCGAAATTCAATGCTCAATGTTCAATGAGCAATGCTCAATGAACATCACGAAGAAACAGGATTTCCAGACAGAGGAATCTCTCGATGAACGCCCTTCTTTATTGAGCATTGGGCATTGCTCATTCCCTGTAAGGCCCTCCTTGTATGCCCAGACGCATTGACCCTTCCGCCGTCACCGGCGGCCTGCACGCCGTGGAGGCCCTGCTCCGCGACGTCCCCCGGCGCGTGCGCCGGCTCGTCCTCCAGCGTGGCGCGCAGGACCGCCGCTTGTTCAAGCTGCAAAAGCGCGCCGAAGACGAGGGCATCCAGGTCCAGCAACTGCCGAAGGCGCAGCTCGACCAATGGTTCCCCGGCCCGCACCAGGGCGTGCTCGCCTTCTGTGAAGCGCGCGAACTGGAAGCGTGGCCCACGGTGCGCGACCGCCTGCTCGCCCGCAAGGAGTCCGGCGATGCGCCGCTGATCGTCGTGCCCGCGGCCTTCGAAGACCCCCGCAACCTGGGCGCGGGCATCCGTTCGGCCGCCGCGCTCGGCGTCGACGCCATCCTCCTGCCCGGCAAAGGCTCCACGGGCCTCACGCCCGCCGGGGCCAAGGCGGCGGCCGGGACCGAATCCCTGGTGCCCATCTGCCGCTCCGCCGACATCGCGAAAGACCTCCAGGAACTGGCCGCCGCGGGCTTCGCGGTGCTGGGACTGGATGCCCAGGCCGACCGGCACGCGCATCACGCCGACCTCACGGGGCCGCTCGTGCTGGTCGCCGGCGGCGAAGACCGCGGCATCCCCCCCCATATCGCACGCTGCCTGACGGGACGTCTCATCCTGCCCATGGCCGAGGGGGTTCACTCCTACAACGCTTCCGTCGCACTCGCCCTCTCCCTGTACGAAACGGCGCGCCAGCGTGAGTTCGAAAGTCTGAAGCCGAAAGCGGACTAGACGACCGACCCCTGTGGGGCCGGACACGCGCCTTGCCGTTGTCACCGGATCACGGTTTCATGAAAATCCGTCCCGCGTTCCCCCGGTCGCGGAAAGTCCGTTTTTTGGCGCGGCAGTCGCTAAAATGCGGGATCGCCTCCCCCCTTGTCCTTTTCCAGCCTCTTGTGTTATATGTTTATCCAGAGCCATGGGAAACGTGACCAAAAAAGATATCGTCGACGCGATCGCGGATCGTACCGGGCTGACCCAGGTCGATACGAAAGTGATCGTGGAATGCTTCCTCGATTCGATCGCCAAGTCGCTGCGCGACGGCAAGAACATCGAGATCCGGGGCTTCGGCCGCTTCAAGGTCAAGGAAAAGAAGGCCCGCGAAGCGCGCAATCCCCGCACCGGCGAGATGGTGTACATCGAGGCCGGGTTCAAGCCCGTCTTCGAGGCCAGCAAGGAACTCAAGTCCGTGCTGAACGGCGAGAAGGAAAAGCTCAAGGCCAGGAAGAAAACGTCCGCCGCTGCGGACGTCGATCAGGACCCCACGGGCGACGACGACGCCGGCACGGACGCAGCGACGGCCCCCGGCGAGGCGTGAGCCACCCGGCGCGGACGCGTGTCGCCGCCGTCGCGCCCCTTTCCACCTCCCGTCCCGTTCCTCTCCGACTTCCAACTTCCTACTTTTAATTCGTGTCCAATCCACTTCCCGTCATTGACAACCGCCGCGCCCGGTTCGATTACCACATCCTCGAAACCTACGAGACCGGAATCGTCCTCAAGGGCACCGAAATCAAGTCCATCCGCATGGGCAAGATGTCGCTCGCCGAATCCTTCGTGCAGACGCGCAACGGCGAACTGTTCCTCGTCGGCGCGCACATCGACGAATACGCCAAAGGCAACCAGTTCAACCACGTGCCGCGCCGCGAACGCAAGCTCCTCGCCCACGCCAAGGAGATCCGCGAACTGGATGAAGCCTCCTCGCGACAGGGGCATACCCTGGTTCCCCTCAAGGCCTACTTCAAGGGCGACAAGCTTAAGGTTCTCGTGGGAGTGGGGAAAGGCAAGGCCGCGCACGACAAGCGCGCCGACAAGATGAAACAGGAAGCCAAGGTCGAAATCGCGCGGGCCTTGCGGGCACGGAACCGCTGACGCATGCGCCTGCAGCACCGCCTCCGCTCCCTGGCCGCGCCGCTGCGGCACGCACTGCCCGGGAAGTTGATGTGCGGGCTTCCGGGCGTTTTGCTGGCGGCCGTTCTGGGGTCAGCCACCGTGTCCTTTCCGCCCTACGTCAGCGGTCCCGCATCGTCCACGCCGGTGACCTTCCAGGGCGGCAACTATGCCGACACCAGTTTCGAAGACGTCGCCTACGTCTCCGCGGAATTCCTGGGAGACCTGTTTTCCTCGCCCCCCCGGTGGGACGGAGACGCGCAACAGCTCTCCCTCCTCGATCCCCGGGGCCGCGCCTGGTCCTTCACGCTGGACAACCCGTTCTTTTCGGTCCAGGGCAAGGTCCACAACCTCACCTACCCCGTCCGGCGCGGCCCCGAACGCATCTACATCCCGTTGCGACCGCTGTTGCGCGTGATGAAGGAGCCGTACGGCCTCGCCCTGGAACCCGGCTCCGCGCCGGTGAAGACGGCACCGGTGGCGTCATCCGCGCCCATGCTTCCGCCGCTTGCACCGCCGCCGGCTCCCGGCGCCGACTCGCTGCCCCCCGGACGCATCACGGCCATGATTCTCGAGGAGCGCGGTGACGGCGTCACCACCGTGCGCATCCAGGCCGCGCCCGGAGCCCAGTGGCAAGGCGTGCTCACGCGTCCCCACTTCATCGTGAGGGCATTCGGCGGTTCGCTGGCCGCCGGCGTGCCCCGCCGACTGGCGCCGCCCGACGGAGGCTCCAGCGGCCTGCAGGCCATCGAAGTCCGCCAGCAAGGATCGACCACCCAATTCACCGTGCGGTTGCGCGGCGCGCAAGACAGTGCGTCTCTGGCACCGCTGGACGACGGCAGCGGCTGGCTGGTCACCGTGCGCACGCCCGCGCCCGCGGATTCCGGCGACACGCGGGGCACCATCATCGTCGATGCGGGACACGGCGGCAAGGATCCGGGCGCGGTGGTCAAGGGCGTCCGCGAAGCCGACGTCAACCTGGCGGTGGCGAAGCTCCTGCGCACCGAGCTTGAAAAACGCGGCTACAAGGTTCTGCTCACGCGCGAAACCGACGTCTACAAGACCCTGCAGGAGCGGCCCAAATTCGCTTCGGAGAACAAGGGTGACCTGTTCATCAGTTTGCACTGCAACTCGATCGCGGGCACGGCCTCGCGCCTCGCGCAGGTCACCGGCTACGTGGGTTACATCCTCCGCGAAGCCGAAAGCGAAGAAGACAAGGCCATCGCCCGCCGCGAGAACCAGGCGATCGAGGAACAACAGGGCGGCAAGGGAAAGAAGACGGAAATTTCCCCTCTCGACTGGATCCTGCTCGAACACCAGCTGAACCTGTACTCCAAGCAGAGCGAATCCCTTACCGAATCCATCGTCCGGAATTTCGCGGGCTTCGAGATCCCCAGGTACAGCACCGGCGCGCGTCAGGCGGGCTTCTTCGTGCTGGTGGGCGCCTACATGCCCGCGGTTCTGTTCGAGATGGGCTTCCTCACCCATGACCGGGACCGCCGCGTCCTCGCCTCCAGCGCGGGCCAACGCGAAATCGCGCGCCGCCTCGCCGTCGCCATCGACGGATTCCAGAAGTCGAAGTAGTCGGGCGTAGGGCGTCAGGCGTCGGCCTCATGAGGCGCGGTGCGGACAGGATGTACGGACGGCCACCGCGGGCTCCCCCACCGGACAACGGTCCAGCGATCACGACAACTTGCGGGCCTGTCGCAACCTTCCCGTGTCTTACCGCCGCCTCCCTGCTCCTTCCTGCCCTGCCACGTAAAGCCCCGGGTAGTATCTTTCCCCCCACTATGCGCGTCTCACAGTTCGTCGTCAAGACCCTCCGCGAGGCCCCGTCGGGTGCCGAGCTTCCCAGCCACGTTTTCCTGCTGCGGGGGGGCTACGTCAAGCCGCTCGCTTCGGGCCTGTACTCGATGATGCCCCTGGGCAAACGCGTGTTGCAAAAAATCGAAGCGGTGATCCGCGAGGAAATGAACGCCATCGCGGGACAGGAAGTCGAATTGCCGCTGGCGCAACCCGCCGAACTCTGGCAGGAATCGGGTCGTTACGAGGCCATCGGCGCGGAGATGCTGCGCTTCAAGGACCGCAGCGAACACCCCATGGTGCTGGCGATGACCCACGAAGAGGCCATCACCGACCTCGCGCGCTACTTCCTGAGCAGCTACAAGCAGCTGCCCTTCATGATCTATCAGTTCCAGCTCAAGTTCCGCGACGAACCCCGTTCCCGCGGCGGTCTGGTGCGTGTGCGCGAGTTCACCATGAAGGATGCCTACAGTTTCCATCGTTCGCACGAAGACCTCGACGCCTACTACGAGAAGGCCTACGCGGCCTATGAACGCATCTTCGCGCGCGTGGGCATCACGCCCGTGATCGTGCAGTCGGATACGGGCATCATGGGCGGCAAGCTCGCGCATGAATTCATGCTCGAGACCCCGCACGGCGAGGACTACCTGATCCTCTCCGAAGACGGCACCTATTCCGCGAACCAGGAAATCGCCGCCTTCGACCGCGAGGTCGTCAAGGAAGAGTCCAAAGCGATGGAGAAGGTCGCCACCCCGGGCAAGAAGACCATCGAGGAGGTCACCGGCTTCCTCAAGACCGACGCCCGGCACGCCATGAAGGCGGTGTTGTTCGAGACCGGCACCGAAGCCGGCCGCACGCTGGTTCTGTGCGTGGTCCGCGGCGATCTGGAAGCCAGCGACGTCAAGATCCGCAACCACCTGAAGGCACGCTTCCTGCTGCCCGCACAGGACGACTTCATCCGCAGCTTCGGCATCATCCCGGGCTTCGCCTCCCCCGTCGGCGTCACGCCCCGCAAGAACCTCGTCGTGCTGGTGGACACGTCCATCGCCGAGGGCAACAACTTCGTGGGCGGCGCGAACGAAGAGGATCAGCATCTCGTCAACGTGAACTACGGCCGCGATTTCACGGTGGAGGCGCCCCACATCGGCGACTTCGCCAAGGCGGAGAGCGGCCACCTCGCGCCCGACGGCAAGTCACGTCTGCGGGCCGTCCGCGGCATCGAGATCGGCAACATCTTCAAGCTGGGCACCAAGTTCACGGAATCGATGAACTGCGCTTATCTCGACGAAGCCGGCAAGCAGCAGGCGCCCATCATGGGTTGCTACGGCATCGGTGTGGGCCGCTTGATGGCCTCCGTGATCGAAAACTCCCACGACGACTTCGGCCCCATATGGCCGAAGGAAATCGCTCCCTTCCAGGTGCAGGTGGTGAATATCGGGCATGAGCCCGAGGTTGTGGCGGCCTGCGAAACCCTGATGACCGCCCTTCAGGCCGCGGGTTTCGAAGTCCTCTTCGATGACCGCGACGAGCGGCCCGGGGTGAAGTTCAAGGACGCCGACCTGTGGGGCATTCCCGTGCGCCTCGCGATCGGCAAGAAGACGCTCGCCAACGAGGCCGGGCCGAGCGTGGAGTGGAAGCTCCGCAGCGAGAAGGAGTTCTCGCTGGTCAAGGTCGGCGAGGTGGCGGGGAAGCTGAAGGAGTGGTACGGGAAATAACCCCGCCCAGGGCGGTTTCCCTCCCCTGTTTCCTGAAGGGATCGGCGTCCTGAACGCCGATCCCTTCTTTTTAGGGAGCCGGCCGCACGCCGCCGCCCCAAAAATGGGTTCCAGTCCGCTCAAAATACCGGTTCCGCCACGGCCTCATGCGTCGGGAAGGGCCCAGCTTTTTCTAATTTGCGGAGATTCTGCGACTTCCCCGATGTGCGGGTTCAGAGCGTGCCGCGATCGCGCGGTCTCCCTCTTGTTTTCGCGAACTTCCTGAATTTTCGCGCTTTCTGAAAGGTTCCTCCCCGAATGGCGACCAAGGCAAAAGCAACGGCAAACAAGACCTCCCCCGTGACCACACCGGCGTCTGACGCCGCCCTGAAGGCCACGGTCAAGCCGTTCCGGAAAATCATGGTCGCCAACCGCGGCGAGATCGCCATCCGCGTGTTCCGCGCGGCCAGCGAACTGGGGATCCAGACCGTCGCGATCTATTCCACCGAAGACCGCCTGAACCTGCACCGCTACAAGGCCGACGAAGCCTATGTGATCGGCGTGGGCAAGGCCCCGGTGGCGGCCTATCTCGGCATCGACGAAATCATCGAACTCGCCGTTGAGAAGGGGGTGGACGCCATCCATCCCGGATACGGCTTTCTGTCCGAGAACGCCGACTTCGCCCGCGCCTGTGAAAAGGCCGGCATCGTCTTCATCGGGCCTCCGTCGCAGGTGATCGACGCCCTGGGCGACAAGGTCACCGCGCGGACCATCGCCGAAAAGGCCAATGTCCCCGTCATTCCCGGCACGCCCGAACCGGTGGAAACCGAACAGGAAGCCTTGCTGTTCGCCAAGGAGCACGGCTACCCGCTGATCATCAAGGCCGCGCTCGGCGGCGGTGGTCGCGGCATGACGATCGTGCGCAACCGCGAGGAACTGGTGACCGCCATCGCGCGGTCCCGCGACGAAGCCCAGGCCGCCTTCGGCAATCCCAAAATCTTCATTGAACGCTACCTCGACGGCCCACGCCACATCGAGATCCAGATCCTGGGCGACAAGCACGGCAACCGCGTGCACCTGTTCGAGCGCGATTGCTCGATCCAGCGCCGCCACCAGAAGGTGGTGGAGCTCGCCCCCGCCCGCAACCTCACCGATGCGCAGAAGCAGGCCCTGTACCGCGACGCCCTCGCCATCGCGGACGCGGTCGGCTACGTGAACGCCGGCACGGTGGAATTCCTGGTGGACAAGGCCGGCAACCACTACTTCATCGAAGTCAATCCGCGCATCCAGGTCGAACACACGATCACCGAAGAGATCACCGGACGCGACCTCGTGCAGTGCCAGATCCGTGTCGCCGAAGGCCATCCGCTGCACAGCGACGCGATCCGCATCCGTTCGCAGGAGGACATCCAGCAAAGCGGCCATGCGATCCAGCTGCGCATCACGGCGGAAGACCCGTCCAACAACTTCGCGCCCGATTTCGGCAAGGTCACGGCCTTCCGCGCGGGCGAAGGCTTCGGCATCCGCCTCGATTCCGGCAACGGCTTCGACGGCGCCGTCATTTCGCCGCACTACGACTCGCTCCTGATCAAGGTCATCGGCTGGTCGCTCGATTTCGACCAGGCCGCCCGCAAGGCGCTGCGCTCCATCCGCGAATTCCGTATCCGCGGCGTGAAGACCAACATTCCTTTCCTCGAAAACGTGCTCAGGCACCCGACTTTCCTCGAAGGCAAGTGCGACACGGGTTTCATCGAGCATCATCCGGAACTGTTCGACTTCAAGCCCCGTCAGGACCGCGCCAACAAGCTGCTGGCCTACCTCGGACAGGTGGCCGTCAACGGTTTCCCGGCCATCCCCAAGGACTTCAAGCCCATCCGTCAGGACGCCCCGCCCGTGCCCGTGGTGCCGCGCGCCACGCCTCCGGAATCGCCCGCGTACAAGGTGTTCCGCGAACAGGGCGCCGAAGGTCTCGCGAAGTGGACCCTCGACCAGAAGGCCGTCCTCCTCACCGATACCACCCTGCGCGACGCCCACCAGAGCCTGATCGCCACGCGCATGCGCGGCTACGACATGTTCCGCGTGGCCCACTCCACCGCGCACATCGCCTCGGATTTCTACTCGCAGGAAATGTGGGGCGGCGCGACCTTCGACACCGCCATGCGCT
>CAYQFG010000008.1:7126-37590 GCA_964416695.1 uncultured Bifidobacterium sp. | reverse complement strand
CTTCGACGCGGAACAACTGCACCAGTCCGCTGGACAGCATGCCGAAGGACAGCCAAATGGTGAAGAACCAGTAAGCGATGGTTTGGGCGCGACCGGGTTTCATAAGGACTCCTTGAAGGAAGAGGGAGAAAGAACGCGAGGACCGGTTTGGGGTAAGGGTGAGACGCAGGGCGTGCGGCGACGAACACCTCAGCCTCCGAGGCGCCCCCACGCGATGAAGGCCGACAAGACCGAGAGAACGAGCGTCCAGAGCGCGGGGTTCGTCGCCGCCACACGCAAGCCGAAGTAGCGCGCGTGCAAGGCCGTGAGAATTAGTTGCTCCACCGCCAGTACGGCCGCAAACGCGCCGACGATCGTCCAGGCGCCGAAGAAGCCCGGCACCACGAGTCCCAGCACGCACACGATCTCAACCGCCGCGATCATGGTCCACACTCCCCGCGACAAGGCACGCACCGAGGCAACCTCTTGCGCCTCCTTGGCGTAGTTCGCCACGCGCCACAGCGCACCGCTTCCGCACACGAAAAGCACGAGGATCTGCAGAATCCACAGGATGATGTTCATGAGAGCCTCCGACATGCTTTCAGAAATGAATCGTGATACGTATGAATATGAATATACGCTGCGACTTAAACTTCCGCCTGTGCCCGGCGCGCCAACAGCACCGAAAGTTGTTCGAGCATCGCGCCCCAACCGTATTCGGCACCCATGCGCGCCCCTTCCTGACCCGCGACGAACCCCGTCTGCTCGAAATACACGCGGGTCCCCGCGCCTTCATCCACAAGGCGATAACGGATCCGCGTCTTGAGATCCCCCGCATCCCAGGTGAACTCCAGTTCCTCGGGGGGGACGCACGCGATCACCTCGCCGCGTACCGTCAGCCCCTCGAATTTCCGTTCCGGCTTCGGCGGCACATGAAACGTGAACCGATGTCCCACCTTCGCTTCAAAGTCGTTGGGAAACATCCATTCAGACAGGGCCGCCGGGTCGGTCAGGGCCTCCCACACATGGGGGCGAGCCTGGGCGAAGACGAGTTCCCGACGGATGGCATCAAGCATGGGTGTTTCCTTTGACGGGGTGACGACGATCGAGATGGGTGCGCAAGCGCACGAAGCGATCGTCCCAGAAACGCTCGTAGTATGCGATCCACTCGCGCACGGGTCTGAGGCTTTCCGGAACCAGGCGATAGCGGTTCTCGCGGCCTTGCCGCTCCTGCGCCACGAGCCCCGCCGCCAACAAAATTCCGAGGTGCTGCGAGATGGCGGGGCGGCTCATGGCGAACTGCGCCGCGATATCCACCACCGGCCGCTCGCCGTCCACGAGCAGGTCAAGGATGCGACGACGCACCGGGCTGCCGATGGCCTCGAACACCGCGGGCTCCTCCGGTGCGCTTCGTTCGTCGCATACGGCCGTTGCGCGCGCGGGAATCTTCAAGCCGGGGCTTGAAGGGGAGGAAGAACGGGACGGGCGACGCATCATGATCGGATAATAGGTAAGATATTGCTTACCTGTCAACCCCCGCCCTTAGGGGGAGGCGGTCCGCTCGTGGCTCGACGTGCCCGCGCCCGATCGCTTCTTCGGCGGGCGCACCCCGCGCGGCGCCTCCCGCGGAAGGGACCGCCGCCCGGCGTCCCCTGCGCACCGGGGAGAGCCCGCGGAAACCATCCTCCCCCTGCCCCCCCTGCCGCTCGGGCCTGCTTGTCCCGGCCCCGACCGCACGGGTCGGGCCTGGAACCCCACAAAAAAAGCCTCCGGGTCTCCCCGGAGGCTTTCACGATCAGAACAATCAGAACGATCAGACGGTCAGAACCCGCCTCCCGCGTGACGCGCACGCGGCAGGCGGTGGCCGCCTTCTTAGTTCGACGACATCGCCCAGGCGGGCATGCGGACGATCTCGCCGCCCTTGAGGGCCGACTCGTGCGCCAGAATGCCGGTGCAGGTGATGTTGGCCGACTGCACCGCGTTCGGGAACGGGTCGCGGCCCGTCACCAGCGAGTCGATGATCTCGTGCACCAGGTGCGGGTGAGAACCGCCGTGGCCGCCGCCCTGCGTGAACGACAGGTGCGCGTGCTCGTCGTCGTACACGCCCTTGGTCGTGAACGACTGGATTTCCTTGGGCAGGCGTGACGCGAAGTCGGGGCACTTCACCAGCTCGGGAATTTCCTTCTCGGGCTTCTTGGCGGTGTGCACCACCAGCGGCTCGTCCTCGATCAGCGGCCACTCGACGGCCTGCTTGTCGCCGTACACGTCGATCGACTCGCGGTACTGGCGCGCCACGTCGAACAGCGAACGGATCACGCGCGCCGACAGGTCGGAATCCTTGAACTTCAGGTGAGCGGTCTCGACCGCGAACGGCGAGCCGTAGATGCCGTGCATCTCTTCACGGATCGTGCCCGAGCCGAAGCAGGAGACGTACTCGACGTCCTTGCCGGCGAGACCGACCATGGGGCCGACGCAGTGCGTCGCGTACCACATCGGCGGCAGACCCGGCCAGTAACCCGGCCAGCCGTCCATGTCCTGCTGGTGCGAGCCCTGCAGGTACTGCAGCTTGCCCAGTTCGCCCTTGTCGAGCTTTTCCTTCATGAACAGGTATTCGCGGGAGTACACGACCGTCTCGGCCATGGTGTACTTCAGGCCGGTCTGCTTCACGAGCTCGACGATTTCCTTGCACTCTTCCAGCGTGGTGGCCATGGGCACCGTGCAGGAAACGTGCTTGCCGGCCTTGAGCGCGGCGATCGACATCCAGCCGTGATCCGGGATGGGGCTGTTGATGTGCACGAGATCGACGTTCGGATCCTTCAGCATTTCTTCGAAGGCCGTGTAGCGTTTTTCGATCTCGAACGCGTCCGCGATCTCCTTCATCTTCGCTTCGTTGCGCTGGCACACCGCGTACATGTTCGCGTTCGGGTGCTTCTTGTAGATGGGGATGAACTCGGCACCGAAACCGAGGCCCACGATGGCGACATTGATCTTCTTTTGGCTCATGTTGGCTCCTGATAGGATACGGAAAGACGGAATCGGGAAACTAACAAATACCGGGCGCATTCTACCAGAAAAACCAGAACCGGGGGAGACATTTTGTCGTCTTTCGGGCCTTTACGGGCACTTTGACATGGTTTTCAGCCCCAAAAGCAGGGCATGTCGGGGGTGAGACGCCTCCCGCGCCCGCGCCCCCCGGCCCCCCTCCTGAGCGGCGTCAGGGGCGCATCCTGAGCGGCGTCAGGGGGCCAGGGAAGGGGCAAGGGAAGGGGCAAGGGCGCAGGCGCGGGAGGCGGGCGGACGGGGGGGCAAGAGGGGGTGAGAGGGTGAGGGGGCGGGGAAGACGAAGGGCGGAGACGGCGAAAGCCCTCCGGGGAGATGCCGCGCGACAGCTACTATTTCCGGCATGAAATCCCTGTCTTCCCGCGCGCGCGGCATCTCCCCGTCCCCCACCGTCGCCGTCGACGCCCGTTACAAGGACCTTCTGGCCGCCGGCCGGGACGTCGTCAGCCTGGGGGCCGGCGAACCCGACCTGCCCCTGCCCCCCGCCGCTGCGGAGGCCATCGTGCAAGCCGTCAAGGACGGCAAGACGCGCTACGCGCACATGGCGGGCCTTCCCGAACTGCGCGCCGCGCTGAGCCGCAAGTTCGCGGACGAAAACGGAATCCGGCATACCGCGGACGAAATCATCGTGACCTCGGGCGCCAAACAGGCGGTGTTCACCGCGCTCACCGCCGTGCTCGATCCCGGCGACGAAGTCATCGTGCCGTCGCCCTTCTGGGTGACCTACCCCGAAGCCGTGCGCCTGCTCGGCGGGGTCCCCGTGGAAATCGCCGCACGCTTCGAGGACGGCTTCAGGATGACTCCGGAGGCCCTCCGCGCCGCCATCACCCCCCGCACCAAGCTGGTGCTGATCAACTCGCCGGGCAATCCCACCGGCGCCGTCTACAGCCGCGCCGAGCTCGAGGCGCTGGCCGCCGTGATCGTCGAACACGACCTGTTCGTCCTCTCCGACGAGATCTACGAACACATCACCTACGGAGACGCGACACACGTCAGCCCCGCCGCGCTCTCCCCCGCAATGGCCGCGCGCACCGCCACCATCAACGGGTTCTCGAAGGCCTTCGCCATGCAGGGCCTGCGTCTGGGTTATGTGGGTGCGCCCACGGCGTGGGCGAAGGCCATGGTGGCCGTGCAAAGCCACGCGGCGCATCACCCGTCGACCATCAGCCAGCACGCCGCGCTGGCTTGCCTGAACGCCTCTGAGGACATCTTCCCGGCCATGCGCGCGCACTATGCCGAAGCGCGCGCCTACGCCCTGGCGCGCCTGGGCGCCTTGCGCGACCTCGGCCTGCGCTGGAACGACCCCGACGGGGCGTTTTACGTCTTCCTGGCGGTGGACGGCCTGTTGCCGTCATCCGTGCGTGACGGCGCGGGGGCCGGGCGGGTCGTCGCGACGTCCGTGCAACTGGCCGAATACCTGCTGGACGTACAGGGTGTGGTCACCGTGCCCGGCCTCGGGTTCGGCCGCGAAGGGTATCTGAGATTGTCCTTCGCGAACTCCGTGAAGGTTCTCGCCGAAGGATTCGATCGTCTGGAACGGGGATTGCGTGCGCTTGCGCACGCATGAACCTCCTCCCTTCCGTATCCACCCCGCAACCTCCCCGCTCACCCGCCGCCGCTCCGGTCTGTGACCCGATCATCGGTGCGGAGGCGGCGCCGCCCCCCTCCTCTCCTGAAAATCCGGCCACACGGCCGCCCAGTACCGCCTCCTCCGCAATACCGGACGCGCCCTCGCCGGCCGGTGAGGATCCGTCTCCCGCCCGGGACCACCGCATTCCCCTGGGCAAATCCGGTGAAGATCTGGCCCTCACATGGTTGCTCTCACGAGGCTACCGCCTCCTGGAACGCAACTACCGTTTCGGACGCCACGGCGAACTCGACCTGATCGTGACGGCGCCCGAGGGCGACCTTGTCTTCGTCGAAGTGAAAACCGGACTCACCGACGCCGCCGGCGATCCGCTCGGCTGGGTGAACGGGCGCAAGCAGCACAAGATCCAGCGCATCGCCCAAGCATGGTGCCTCGAGCGCGGCATCGACATGAACCGCCCCATGCGCTTCGATGCCATCGGCGTCCAGTCCTCTTCACACGGGGAACCGACCGTCACCCACGTTCCCCACGCGTTCCTCCCCGACGGTGCGGGGTACTGGAGAGGGTGAGGGGGGGGGTGAAATATGAAATATGAAATATGAAATCAGAAATCAGAAAGAGCGCAGGCCATAGCCGGAGTCCGGGAAGCGTTTCCCGATCGTCTTTACGGAACCCATCGAATCACTTTCCTGCCCATGGAGACAAGCATGCAAAGAGAGAAGTCGTTCTATTCCCGAGGCAGTTTGTCGGATCGCGGCAAGCGATTCGCGCTTGGTGCCATCCACCTCTACGTCTCCCTCCCCAAAGCGACCGTGGCGCATTGTCTCGGCAAGCAACTCCTTCGTTCAGCGACATCCGTAGGCGCACATTTGAGTGAAAGCAAGCGCAGCCGCTCACGGGCGGAAGTCATCAGCAAATCCGAAGTCGCACTTCAGGAACTGGAAGAGTCCGCATACTGGATGAGCCTCATGCAAGAGGCCGGCATCGCATCCTCCACCCACCTGACGCCCCTTCAGCAAGAGGCCTATGAGCTGACGGCCATGCTGGTCACAGGAATCAAGCGCCTCAAAGGCTGCACGGCCGCCTCCAAGCAGCCATCGCCCCCGCACTGACAACGGATTTTGGCTTATACGTTCTTTTCTCATTTCGGATTGATGACTCGATCTCCAACCGCATACAGCGGCATGCCCACTTCACGACCTCATGTCTCCGGAGTAAACTTCTCTGATCTCTGATCTCTGATCTCTGATTTCTGATTTCTGATTTCATATCTTCCTCCCATGCTCCTCTCCCTTCATCCGGTGACCCCGGAGGCCCGGCACATGCGGCGCGCCCTCGATGTTTTCGAGAAAGGCGGCATCTGCGTGTATCCCACGGATTCGGGCTATTCGCTGGGGTGCGACGCCCGCAACCGGGTGGCCGTGAACAAGCTGTACCACCTCAAGCGGGCCATCAAGAAGTATGTGATGGCGCTGATGGTGCGCGATTTTTCCACGGTGACGGACTTCGCGCGGGTGGACAACATGACCTACCGCTACATGAAGAAACTCGTGCCGGGGCCGTACACCTTCATTCTTCCCGCCACCGCGCACGGACGCAAGCTTCTCGACGTCAAGCGTCCCGAGGTCGGCGTCCGCATGCCGGCGCACCCGTTCGCAGACGCCCTGTTCGCGCTCAAGCCAGACCTGATCCTGTTGACTACCGCGGCCAAGGTTCATGAAGATGATGTCTTCGCCGACGCCGAGGATATCGAGGATGCGTTCGGACATCAGGTGGATCTGGTGCTGGGCATGGGTTCTGTCGCCATCAATCCGACGACGGTGATCAGCCTGGTGGGCGGCGAGCCCGAAGTGATCCGCGAAGGCCAGGGACCGCTGCCCACCTGAGGCCTGGCCTCCCACCGGATGCCCCCACACACCGGTCGGTGTGACCTTCTCGCCCCGGGCGGGAGCGAGCCCCGCCTCCGGATACCCGGAGGCCCACCCCCTCCATCCGGATCACCGGGCCGCCTGCGGCGGGCCTTGGGATCCTGTGACCTCGTGCCGCAGGCGGCCCTGTCACTCCGTCCATAAATCCTTCACGGACTCCCCCGCGTCCCCCTCAAACGTCCGCACAAAACCGCGAAAAAAGAAGACGGGAGCAAGGTCCTGCCCCCGTCTTCCCCGAGACGTCTCGTCCATCCATCCTCTCTGCGGCCGTGACCCCGTACAGGCGGGGAGTGGCAGGTTCGAGGCGGGCATCGGAGACGGCTCTTGCCGCGGTCCGGTTTACCGTCGCGTCACCATTTCGCCTTGGCCGCGATGGTGCCGTTTCCGCTGGCGGACTGCGTGGTGACGGCTGTGACGCGCATCAGCACGTAGAGATCCTCGTTCGAGCGCACCACGACGGTGGTGCCTTCCCGCACGAACACGCGACCCGGCGTGCTGCCGGCCTCCCCGTTGTCGAAAAGGGCCTTGATGTCAGCGCCCGTCAACACGTTGTCCCAGTCGGCCACCTGAACGCGCCGGATTTCCGTGTTGTTCGCCGAAGGCCAGTCCGCCATGAAGTCGAATCCTGAGGATCCGCCCACACCGTTTTTGGCCACGAGTGGTGAGTACAACGCCAGACTGTCGTTCCCGGTCGCGGTCGAGTAGGCGAACACGAGGTCGATCAAATCGGAATAGTTGTCGGCCTGGCTGGCGGTATAGGTTTCCCATTCATCCAGGTCGACCGAAGACGCCACCAAGCTGGACTGCGCGCCCAGCACCAGCTCCTCGCTGGAAACCCGGATGCGGAGCCATGCGGGATCGCTGGTGGTGCTTCCATTCTCGTCGGTGACGCGCACGCGGATCTCCGCGTTGTCGTCACTGTCGTTGGCGGTGAAGCTCAAGGTCGAAAACGTGCGTCCGGGCATGTCCTCCCCGTTGCGGATCCACTGATACCGCAGCTCTCCCGAACCGCTGGCCGTCACGCTGAACGTGGCCTGGGTCCCTTCGGCCACGATTTCATCCGACGGGCCCACTGAAATCGTGGGACCGTTGCCTTCCTGACCCTTGTCGTCGGTCAGACAGCCTGCCAGTAACAGCGCCAATGCGGCACAAGATGCCGCCAGTACACTCGGTTTGTGGGTCTTCTTATACGTAGTCATGATGTCCTCCTGGAATCTGGATGAGAATTCCCTCACCCATGCAGATACAAGGAGTCATGGCCGTGACGGGCGGAAAAATGCGCTTGCGACCATTTGCCACGCTTGCGCAAGAGAACGTCATATTACACCGCGGATTTTTTCAAACGCAGGGGGACTGTCTTGCAGGACCTTGGATGCTGGCGACCGGGCCCGGAGGGCCCCTGCGGCAGCCTGCGGAGCCATGCAATCAGTGAGATCCCGCGAATCCCGAAGCCCCGGAAGTTTGCCTTTACCGCTTCAGACCTTCCAGCAGTTTCTTCCCCTGCTTCTTCGCTTCGGCGGCGGCCTTCTCTTCCAGCTTTTGCTTTTCCGCCGCCGCGGCTTCGCGGGCCCGGGCCGCCTCGGTCTCAAGCCGTGCGCGCGCGGCCGCTTCCAGTCGGGCCTTCTCTTCCGCCACCCTGGCGGCCACCGCCGCGCGCGCCGCGCTGGCGGCCGCACCACCCGCGCCTTCGGCGGCCATCCGTTGTGCGTCCAGCGCAAACACGGGTTTGCTCACCGTGCCGCGCACCGTGTAGTACATCAGGGCGCGCCCCTGCTTGTCCGTCGGCACCAGCGAACCGTCCGGCACGCCCGGCGCGACCTTCCGCAACTGGCCGAGGAGGGCGTTGCCCGCGCCGGAAACCAGCCCGGAAGCGCTTTTCGGCAACGCCTGGGTGAGGTGGAGGTTGAGCGCGTTGTCGAACCCCACGGTTCCCGTGGCGCGCGCCGCTCCCACACGCGGCGAATCGAAACTGAGATCGCGCACCAGCAGCCGGCCATCCTGCGCGACGAAGTCGCCCTTCAGCTCGGAAAACTCCAGTTGTTCGAAACCCAGCGACGAATGCGCCCGGGCCAATGAGGCGGACAGGCTTTTTGTCCATTCCACGCCCACGATCCGGCCGTCCGTGACCGCAAACGACAGGGGGCCGGAGAGGTTGTCGGCAAAGGCGTCGGGCAACCCGAACGTGCGAAGGTCGGCGTTCATGCTGAGCTTTCCGAAGATCGCGCTGTCGGTGGCGGCCAGGGAGCGGAGCATCGCGTTTTGCAAGGGCACCCGATCGTTCAGGCGCGAGATGAAATCGTTGGCCTCCACCTTGTTTACGTTGAGCTTCAAACCGAAGGCCCAGTCCGTATTCGTGCGCGGCAGGATGGTCACCGACGAACTGAAGGCGCCGGAATAGAGCACACCCTTCAGGTCGGTCACGGCGGACTTTTCGCGCAGGGCGGTCTTCAACGTGAAGTCGGTCATGTCGAGGTTCATGAGGCGGGTCCGCGCCAGGGAGACGGTCACGTCCGCGTCCAGGGGCGGCCAGTCGGGGTAGGCCGTCAACGGCGCGGAGGAGTCCGCTTCTTCCGGACTTTCGGGCATCAGTTCGTCCAGGTCGATCAGGTTCGACGCGACGTCCACACCGACATGTGTGCGACGGCCTCCGGCCTGTGCGGGAAACACCGCCGCGAGGTAATCGCGCACCAGGATGCCGACGGTCGCATCCGAATTGCCCAGCGTCACCGTCAGGTTCTGCCGGATGCGCTCGTTGGTGATGGTGGTGAGGCCATGCAGGCGGACGGCAGGCAGGTCGGGGACTTCGGCCCGGATACCGATCAGCTCGAAGCGCCCGTCCGCGCGCAGTCCCTGGGGATTGGCCGCATCCAGCGGGCCCGCGGCGGAGAGCCGGAAGGTTTGCCGCCCCGCCACCTTGATCTCCGGATCCAGTGCCTCCATTTTGTGGGCCAAAGCCACGAGGTTTCCGTAATCCAGTTCACCGCTCACCGTGAGTGCGCGCAGGTGGGGCACCGGATTCAGGATCTCCGTCACCAGAAAACTCATGCCGAAGGGGTTGGGGCCGCTGCGGAACGACAGGGTGTCAAGGCGGACAGAGTCGCCGCGCACGGCCAGCGTCACCGTGAAACCGGTAATGCCCTGCGGGACTTCCTTGTGTCCGAAGGCGCCATCGCGCACGGTGAGATTGGCCCGTACGGCGCGGATGGCGACCGCAGGATTGGTGTCAAGCACGCCCTGAACCTTCACGTCGAGCGAGGCCGTACCGGCAACCGTCAGGCGGGACAGTTCAGGGGAAATTTCGGAAGGAATTTCCGCGAACAGCGATGCGAGCGAAATGTCGGGGGCGGAAAGGCGAAGGTCGGCTTCGGGCGCCGGACTGCTGAAGTTTTTCAACGCTCCGGCGAGATGAACCTTCACATCCTGAAACCCGAGGTCGATGCCGTTGATCGTCAGGCTGTCACCGGGAAGATCCAGGCGCACATCATGTGTGACGGAGATTTTGACGCCCCCCTTGCGCAAGCCGGAGGCGGCATCCGCGACAGAGATTTCCGAAATGGTCAGCGAACCGGTCGTGCGCACATCCGTCAGCCGGGGGTCGAGCGAGAGGGAGGCGCGCTGGTCGATGCGCCCCAGGGTCACCTCCTGTCCGGCCGATGCATCACGGTAACGCACGCGACCGTTCTCCAGGATGAACGCCTTGAGTTGAACGCTCGCGGGGAGTTCGGGCAGCGCGGTGGCGGTATCAAGGTCGGTCGAATCCCGGGCGCCCAATGAGGAGAGGTTGTTGCGGCCGGTGGAGTCCACCTCGTAGAGAATGTCCGGCTCCACGAGGCGGATCTCGTGGATGCGGGGCGAAAAGGTCAACAGTGACAGCCAGCTGACGGAGAGATCGAGGCTTCCGAGGGTGAGCGCGGGTTCGGCGGAAAAGCCCGTATCGTTGGCCAGACTCACTTCACGAACCGCCACTTTCAAGCGGGGAAACACACCCACGCTCACGCTGCCGACACCGACGTCCCGCCCCAGGATCGCCGTCCCCTGCGTGCGGACGATCTCCCCGATCTTCTCCGGAGGGAACACCACGCGTACCGTCACGTAGGCGGCGGCAAACACGACGACCAGCACGGCGATCAGGATGACGAGAACGAGCTTGAGACGTTTCATGGAGGCTCCGATTCCGGCTCAACCGTGGCCGGTCCCGAAAATTTACCAAGACAACCGGCTGCGGCCTTGTGAACCCTTGAACTGACGAACCACTGTGCCCCCAGACCACTCCGCACGGGCCAGCGCCCCCACCGGGGGATACCGCCCGGGCTCACCCCCAGGCCATGGTCTCGTCCCGAACGTCTGAAGGCCGCAAGGGAGGCCATAAAGGTGCCGCCAACCGCAAACAAAAAGCCGCCCCCCGAAGGGGACGGCTGTGGCACGTCTTCGTCACCGCGGACGCAGGACTTGACAGGCGCGCTTATTCGGCGGCGGCCATGCCCTTCAGGTTGACCGTCAGCGTGCCCGAACCCGTACCGTCAGTACCCGTGACGGCCGCAACCGTCACCAGCACGTAGTTCTCCTCCGTGGTCTTCACCACGAACATGTCGGCGGCGGCGATGGGCGCGTAGCTCACCTTCGTGCCGGAGTCGAACGCGGCCACGCCGGCTTCCCAGTTGGCGGGCTCGGTGGTGACCTTCACGAATTGCGTGTACTTGACCTTGGTGATGTCGTAGTTGTTGGCCACCGAGATGGACGAGTCCTTGGCGGTGCGGGGCGCGATCAGCACAAACGAGCCGCCGTGGTAGGCGAACAGCACGTCGAGCGAATCCTGGGCCTGGTTGGCGGCGGCGGACAGCAGCACGCGACGATTGTCGAGATCCACCGCCGTGCCCAGCGTGAGGTGGCCCTGCGCGCCCACGGTCAGCACGGAGTCGGCGGTCCAGGGCGTGGTGACCTCAGGTTCCTTGTCGTCATCGTCCTTGCTGTCGGTCAAGCAGCCGGTGAGGCCCAGGCTGAGGGCGATCAAGGATGCGGCGAGGGTTTTGGTTGCGAACTGGATTTTCATAAGGGTCGACTCCGGGGGTTTGACAGTTTAAAGACAGGTGACGGACAAACACACGCGAA
This sequence comes from uncultured Bifidobacterium sp., assembly GCA_964416695.1. Lineage (GTDB taxonomy): Bacteria > Fibrobacterota > Fibrobacteria > UBA11236 > UBA11236 > UBA11236. The sequence continues at coordinate 25,926 of CAYQFG010000008.1, read as the reverse complement.
GTCCTCCTCCGCGTCATTTGACCAAAACTTATCAAGAACGGCGCTTCGGCGCAGGGGGATTTTTGCGCGTAGGCACCTTTTTCGCCGTAGACCGCGAACTCCCTGACTTTTCGCCCGCTCCCCCACCCCCTTCCAGCGCGAGGATGCGATCCCGGAGGAAAGCCGCCCGCTCGAAGTCGAGCGAGGCCGCCGCCGCATCCATCTCGCGCCGCAACTCCGCGATGTTTTCGTTGCCGTATTCCAGCGTCTGTTCCGCCAGCGCCAGCGCGCGCGCATCGGCCGCCGCGTCGCCCAGATCGGGCAGCATCTGCAGGTCGCCGTGAATTTCCCGAACCACCGACTGCGGCGTGATCCCGTGTTCCGCATTGTAGGCCTCCTGCCGTTCGCGGCGGCGACGCGTCTCCGCCATGGCGTCGCGCAGGCTGTCGGTCACCACGTCGCCGTAGAGCAACACCTTGCCGCGCACGTGGCGCGCCGCCCGCCCGATGGTCTGGATCAGCGAACGGCGGCTGCGGAGGAAGCCTTCCTTGTCCGCATCGAGGATGGCCACCAGCGACACCTCGGGAAGATCGAGGCCTTCACGCAGCAGGTTGATGCCCACCAGCACGTCGATCTCCCCCTCCCGCAACTCCTTGATGATCTCGCTGCGGCGGAGCGTGTCGGTGTCCGAGTGCATGTACTGCACCTTGACGCCGGCTTCCTTGAGGAAGTCGGTGAGGTCTTCCGCGCTGCGCTTGGTGAGGGTGGTGACCAGCACGCGTTCGCGCGCGGCGGTGCGCGCCTGGATCTCGTGCAACAGGTCGTCGATCTGGCCGCGTGTGGGGCGCATCTCGACGTCCGGATCGAGCAGGCCCGTGGGCCGGATCACCATTTCCACCACCTCGCCCTGGGTTTTCTCCAGCTCGTAATCCGCCGGCGTCGCCGACACGAACAAGGTTTGCGGCATGCGTGCCTCGAACTCGTCGAACTTGAGCGGCCGGTTGTCCTTGGCGCTCGGCAGGCGGAAGCCGTAACTGACCAGGCTCTCCTTGCGCGCCTGGTCGCCGTTGTACATCGCGCGGATCTGCGGGATGGTCACGTGCGACTCGTCCACGATGAGCAGCCAGTCCTTGCCGAAGAAGTCGAGCAAGGTGGACGGCGGCGAACCCGGCGGCCGGTTTTCCAGAATGCGGCTGTAGTTTTCGATGCCGGAACAGAAGCCGATCTCCTTGAGCATCTCGAGATCGAAGGTGGTGCGCTGGTTGATGCGTTGGGCCTCCAGCAGCTTGCCTTCCGCGGTGAAGCGCGCGCTTTGCGCGTCCAGCTCGGCGCGGATGTCCCGCAACACGCGGTCCATGCCTTCCTCGCTGGTCACATAGTGGCGCGCGGGGTAGATCAGGGCTTCCGGGAGTTCGGCCAACACCTCTCCCGTGAGGATGTCCACGCGGCGGATGCGGTCCACGTCCTCCCCGAAAAACTCGATGCGGTACGCGAAGTCGTCGTACGCGGGGCGGATCTCCACCGTGTCACCCCGGGCGCGGAACGTGCCGCGCTTGAACTCGATGTCGTTGCGGGTGTAGTACGCCGCAATGAAGGACTTCAGCAGGGCATCGCGCCCGGCTCCCTCCCCCGTCCTCACCGTGATCATCATCTTCGCATACTCGACCGGCGTTCCCAGGCCGTAGATGCACGATACCGACGACACCACCACCACGTCCTTGCGGGACATCAGCGACGCCGTCGCCCTCAGCCGCAGCTTGTCGATTTCCTCGTTGCGCTGCGAATCCTTCTCGATGTACGTGTCGCTCGCCGGCATGTAGGCTTCCGGCTGATAGTAGTCGTAGTAGCTGACGAAATATTCGACCGCGTTGCGCGGAAAAAACGCCTTGAACTCCTGGTACAACTGGGCGGCCAGCGTCTTGTTGTGGGACAGCACCAGCGTGGGCCTGTCCAGGGCGCGGATGACGTTGGCCATCGTGTAGGTCTTGCCCGACCCGGTGACCCCCAGCAAGGTCTGGAACGGGGCGCCGCCCTGAAATTCCCCGACGATCCGGTCGATCGCCTGCGGCTGGTCGCCCGAAGGCGCGTACGGAGCGTCAAGCTGGAACAGGCTCATGTCAGAGAATTACGAATTGCGCGGAACGAATTAAAGCTGCACGCGATTTTCCCCCGGCTGTGCCGGATCGCATAAAAAAAGGAACGGCCCATGGGCCGTTCCTTGTCGTTTTCCCTGACGGCGGACGTTGCCGCTGCCTGGGGTTGACCGCTCCTGGTTACAGGATCGCCAGCAGCTTGGCGGCGTCGCGGGCTTCGCGGCTGCCGGGGTAGGCGCGCGTCAGGCGCTCCGCCGTCGCCTTCGCGTCGTCGGTGCGGCCCAGTTCACGCTGGCACAGCGCCAGCTTCCACAATGCGTTGGGCACGTTGGGCGCGAAGTCGACGGCTTCCTGGCCCGCCAGGTTCTCCTGCGGCGCGCCGGTGCGCGTGCCGTAGGCTCCCACCAGTTCGTTCAGCGCGGTGACGGCTTCGGCATACTGCCCCTTCTGCATGTGGGACGCCGCCAGGCCGTGCAGCGCGCCGGCATGCAGCAGCGCCAGGTCCTTGCCGCGCTTGCGGACCGCGCCATAGGCGGCGATCGCTTCGTCGTAACGCTGCTGCAGGAAGTAGGTCTTGCCCAGATACAGGTTGGCCTTGTCCGCCGCGATACCCGAAGGGCCGTCCGCGAGGAACGCGGTCAGCGCCTGCTCGGCGGCGGGATAGTTCTCCTCGCGCAGCTGCACGTAGATCGTTCCCAGCTTCCGGTTGGCCGCCTCTTCGGCGCGCGCCGAAACGGTTTTCCAGACGAACCACGCCGCGACCGCCAGAACGATCACTGCCGCCGCGATCACGATCTGGCGGGCATACCGAATCCAGAGCTCTTCCGCCGTCTCGGTCAACGAAAAGCCTGAGGAGGGAGTCGAAGCATTCTGCGTGTTTTCCATGCGAGTCCTTGCACTGTGACTTCCCGGGCAACCGGAATCGTCGTAAAGTCGTAAGTCGTAAAGGTCGTACAACCGGTTGCCCCGCACGCGCTTTTCGGGCGCCGCACGGAGCAAAACGGACGCGCAAAGATAGCACCGACGGCCGAAACCTACGCATGAAACCCGAAAAACCGCCCCGGAATCTTACTCTTTGCGAACGTCCCGAAAGCGCCGGATTTCGGCCCGGATGACAGCGGTCAGGAGTGGAAACATGGAAAACAACCGGAATTCCGATGTGAATTCAACGCCGCTTTCCGAAAACCGGTCCGGTGCCCCGCAACCCCCGCAGGAGGTGCCGGTCCTGCCCGCCTTTGTTCAGGGGGTGGATGCGGACGGGTGGAACGCGGTGAAGGCCTTTTTCACCACCCGCCGGGCGGGGTTCAGTGAAGGCCCCTACGCGTCCCTCAACCTCGGGTTCCACACCGGTGACGACGCGGGCGCGGTCGGCAAAAACTGGGAAACGCTTCTCCGCGCGCAGGGCCTTGCCACTCCCACGCGTCCGGAACCGCAAGGCCCTCACGCCGTCGCGACCGCGCCCCGCCTCCCCGTCATGCCCCGCCTGTGTCACGGCGCGGCCCTGCTGGACGCCGACGACCCGCGCGCCGTGGCCGCGCACGCCGGTGCCGACGCCGTGTTCACCCGCGTGCGCGGCCGCGTGCTCGCCGTCACCACGGCGGACTGCCTGGCGGCGCTCATCGTCGACGCGGAGGCGGGCTGCGCCGCCGCCGTCCACGCGGGCTGGCGCGGCACGCGGGACAACATTCTGGGCCGCACCCTGACCCATCTGTTTGCCGCGGGTTTTTGCCGCCCCGCGACCACGCACATCGCGCTGGGCCCCTGCCTCTCGCCCGCCGCGCTGGAAATCGCGGACGACGTCGCGGCCACGCTGCCGGACGTCCATGTGGTCCGTTTCGCGGGGCGGCCGCACTTCGACCTGCGCGGCTGCAATCGCGCACAGGCCCTGGCGGCCGGCGTCCCGGCGGACCACATCGCGTCGGTCGGCGGCTGCACCTACGGTGAACCCGACCTGTATTTCTCCTACCGTCGCGATGGCGGCGTGACGGGGCGCATGGCGGCCTGCATCGTCTTGACGTAATGCGGGGATGCGGCATTCCCGGCTTTTGCCGGGCATCCCGGAGCGCTCCCGGACGAGACACCGGGGCATGAACCCGCTGCTCCGCCCCGCCACCGGGAACGCGCAGGGCGCATGCTGCGGCGACTGTTCTTCCGCGCATCCGTCCGATCGCCGTTTCATTCGATAACACCCCGGCAGGTCGAACCGCCCAAGGCGAAACTATGCTTTACGCGACCAACACCACCCATCAAGACCGGCGGACGCCGGGAGAGGAGTTGACATGAGATCACACTGGATCAAGGCCCTGATTCTGACGGGAGCCGTCGCCATGCAATCGCACGCGCTGTTCGGCTGGGGTTTTCACTGGGCTCCCGCGTCCGGTTTCGAAGCGTCCGCCGTTTCGGGTTCCATCATGCCGGCGGGCTCCAGCGACGCCGACCGCGTGCAGCTGAACACGGGGAGCGTATCGGGACTTCAGGGCTTCGGCACCAAGCTGTGGATCGACGTCCTGCCTTTCATCGACCTGGAAGCCACCGCCAACATGCAGTTCGGCTATTACGACGCCGCCTTCATCCTCAACGGCGACACCACGGCCCTGAACTTCGACCTGGGCATGCCCGGCGTGGACGGCAAGCCGTTTTTCGCGCGGGTCTACGGCGACGCCGCCGCGCTGTATCCGTTCTTCACCATTCCCCTTCTGAAGGTTTATGCCGGCGCCGGCCTGAGCTACGGCGTCGCCACCCAGACCATGACCGCCTCCTTCGCACGGGACGCCCTCGCCCGCGCGGAAGCCGCGGGAGGATTCGACGCCGATAATGCTTCCGCCTCCCAGGTGCAGAACGTGCTGGTCGACGCCATCAAGGATGAAGGCATGATTTCGGGCATGGGTTTCTTCCTGCAGGCCGGCGCGAAGGTGAAGCCGCCGCTCATTCCGCTGGCCGTGTATGCGGACGCGAAGTACCGCTTTGCGGGGTACAAGCCGTCCAACGTGGACGGCGGCGATCTGACTCTGGAACTGGGTGCCGCCTTCGCGTTCTGAACGCCCGTCGTCGACGTGAAACCGCCCCCGCGCACGGTGCCGTCCGGCCGTGCGGGCGGGGGCCTCCCCCCCCCATCACACACCCTCCAGGCCGCCATAAAAAAACCTGTATATACAGAACGTATATACAGGCTCGTTATGGGCTCCGCACAGGTTCCGCACCGGTTCCGCACAGTTGGCGGGAGGATGCCGTCAGCCGCGGGGCCTCAGGGGAGATAGGACCGGGCGCGGATGCGCATGGCACCCAGATCGGTGCCGACCCACATGAATCCGTCACGAACCATCAGGGACGTCACCTTTCGTCCCGGGATGCCGTCTTCAAGACGGAAGTCGGTCCACAGATTGTTCTTGAGGTTGTACACGCGGACACCGAAGGTGTGGGCGACGTAGAGGTAGCCGCCGTCCACCACGAGGCGAAAGATGCCGTCCTGCGTGAACACCGTGCGCGGAGGCCCTCCCTGCGGCTTGACGTACAGACGGTCGTCGCCCGCCCAGTACAGGTTGTTCGCGGATGCCGCGACCGCGGAAACCCGGACACCATACGCTTCGGGCACGTCGTCGCGGGTCACGTCGCGAATCGTGCGCCAGCCGTTGGGCAGCAACACGAGCAGGCCGTAATCGGTGGCGGCCCAGAGGTGCGGCTGCCCGTTGGCGTGCGTGTACACGTGGAAGTCGCGGATCGCCGGCGTGATGTTGACGGGCACTTCCTCACCGCGGAAGTTTTCCGCGGGATCACCCAGGGAGGCGATGCCCCGTTCGGTGCCGGCGTAGAGACGGTTGCCGTGCACCATGAGGCGGTACACGCGCATGTCGGTCGAACCGAGCATGCGGCGGTAATGCTGGAAACGTCCCGTGGACGGCTCGTAGCGCACGACGCCCTGGTTGGTGGCGAACCAGAGGAAATTCTCCCACGAGGTGATGTCGTGGACGGCCGCGTCGGGGAATGTGTAGTCCTGCTGGCCGGGATAGACGCGCCACCCGGTGAGGTCGCTGTTGGCGCTCACCACCGCTCCGCTGGATACCGGTGATCCGAACCAGAGGGTGCGGCCGTCGGTGTACATCGCGGACACGGTGGAGTCGTACAGGCCGAACCAGTTGGGCGCGAGATCCTTGCGCCGCTGCGATCCCAGGAAGGCGCCGTGACCCGCCGTCAGCAGCCACAGGTTGTCATAGTCGAAGACGCGCGCCATGGTCACGTCGGCGCGGCGGTTGTGCTTGTCGCGCACGCCGTCACCGAGCCAGAAGTAATCCGGACCGAGCGACAGCCCCGTCAGGTCGCCGCCCGATGCCCCCGTGGGTTCCTTGTTGAAGGGTTGGGAAGAGGGCGTCACCCGGCGGAAGGAGGGATTGTACTCCAGTACCTGGTTGTCGCCGGTCAGCATGAGCAGGCGGTTCTGCGACGGCGTATAGGCGATGTCCCGGACGCCGCGTCCGGGAGCGATGTTGTCCTGCCACTGGCGACGACGGTAGTCGTACATCAGCACACCGCCTTCAGTGAGCATGAAGGCCACCTTGTCATCCGATTCGATCATGGTCGGATTGCGGTGTTTGGACACGAACAGCAAGTCCTGCGTTTGCAGGTTCGCGGCCCGCAAGGGGACCACGGTTCCCGCAGCCGCAAGGACGAGGAGGAGGACGGAGGACAGGGGTTTCTGGCGCAGCATGCGAACAAGGTCGAAAATGGCACGAGGATGGGCAACCATCCTCATTTTTACAAGACGGGCAACCGTCCTCTTTCTTTACGCGACGGGCAACCGTTCCTCCCCTGGACGGCCCTCCCGCTTCATTCAGCCGCCAGCAACAGCAGGATCTGGGACCAGAGGGTGTCCAGACCGCTGCGGTCGACGGAACTCACGGGCAGGGGATCTTCGGGCAAACCATGGTTCGTGCGGATCTGGCCCAGGGCTCCGGCAAGCGCCGAACGTTTGAGCTTGTCGGCCTTCCCGGCCAGAACGAGAACCGGCCTGTCGCAATCGAGCATCCACCCCAGGGCTTCGTGGTCCACGCTGCTGTCCGGCACGCGCGAATCCACGAGGTACAGTACACCCCGGAGCTCGGGGGCATCCTTGACGTAGTTGTGCAGCAGCACTTCCATCTGGAAGCGCGTGGCGGGACTCACGCGCGCATACCCGAACCCCGGGAGGTCGACAAGATAAAAGGCGTTGTTGATGCGGTAGAAGTTGAGCAACTGGGTTTTGCCCGGCACCTGGCTGGAACGGGCCAGCGATTTGGTGCCGCACAGCGCGTTGATGAGTGATGACTTGCCGGCGTTGGAGCGGCCGGCCAGCGCGATCTGCGGCAGCCCGTCCTTCGGAAATCCCGGAAAGTCAGACGCAGTGGCGACGAGTTCGGCGGAAGTGATTTTCATGGAGGGTCGTTGGTCGTTCGTGGTGGGGGGTGAGGGGGGAGACGAGGAATGATGGATGAGGGGTGAGGTCATGGGGCCTGAAGCCGGATGCGTGAATGCGCGCAAGCACGCAGCCACCGGCACCCCGACCATGCGGGACGCGGCAGCCGGGAGGAACCGCTCGTGGAGGCCCGACCGCGCGCGGGCCTCAAGGTTCAGGGCTCAACACGCCGCAACGAGGGAGCCAAATCGATCCGCCCGTCGAGGGCACGCTTCATGGTCAGTTCGTCCACGAATTCGAGGTCGCTGCCGGCGGGCAAGCCGCGGGCCAGACGCGTGACGCGCAAAGGCCTGTCCCTTAACCGCTGGACGATATAGGTTGAGGTCGCTTCCCCGTCGGCGTGGGTTCCCAGGGCGAGGATGACTTCCTCCACGCCTTCCGCGCAGCGGGTGAACAGGGACGCGAGGTTCAGGTCACCCGGGCCGACCCCGTCCAGGGGAGACAAGGTTCCACCGAGCACGTGGTAAAGCCCGCGGTAGGTCCCGATTTTTTCAAAGGCCGACACGTCAGCCGGCCGCTCGACGACGCATACGAGGGACCCGTCGCGCCGCGGGTTCGCACACACCGTGCAGCGCTCGTCCTCCGCATGGTTGCCGCACACGGCGCAGGGGCGCACGCCGCGGCGCGCGTCGATCAAGGCGCGGCTCAAAGCCTCGACGTCTTCCACCGGCGATGCCAGGAGATGGTACGCCAGACGCTGGGCGGATTTGCGTCCGATGGAAGGGAGGCCCGCGAGACGATCGACGAGGGTTTCCAGAAGCGAAGTGCGGGCCGGAGAAAGCATGGGCCCAAGATAAAATCTTTGGTAGTTTACCCCGTCGATTTCACGGGTTTGCGCCCGCCGGAGGCGACGCGACGTCGCATTCCCTGCCCTGCATCACCGCAAGACGGGTTCTGCGTCGTTTTTTCGTGGCTTTCGGATGTGTCACCGCCGACCCGCCTTCGTTTTTTCCTGCTGCCGCATGCGTCCATCATCACACATCGCCCCGCTCCTTACCGGAACGATCCCGCGCCGCAGCGGGGTGTTGTCCTGCGTGCTGGCCATCCTGCTGACGGGAACGGCACAGTCACTCGTCCCCCGCGCCGAGCCCGTGCTGCGCCTGCGGGCGGAAGGCGCGTTCGAACTCGCCCCTGACCGGACGGTGCGCGTCGGGGACACCGTGGTGTATCGCCTGCGCGTGTCCTGGAACGAGGTTCCGGCGGCGGTAAGACTCGGCCCGCGCGCGACCCTGGAGGCTCCCGGGTTTTTCGTGGCCTCCAGCTCGGTCGTCCATGCGCGGGCGAGCCGGTCGGGCGCCCTGACGGGCGGGGATGAGCCCGCGGTGAGGACCGACTACATCTATCGGCTCGTCCCCCGCGAAGCCGGAGTCGCACGCGTCTCACCGTTCGTGGTCCGGTATCACAACGGGTTGACGGGGCGGGACGAGGAAGTCAGCGTCCCCGGTGCGACCCTGACCGTCTCGCCCCCTTTCATACCCCTTCACCAGCGGATGTCGATCCTGGTCCTGCTCGGGGCGGCGGCCCTCGCGGCCTTCGCCGTCTCCCTGGTCCTGCTCGTCCGCAAGCGGCGCGCCGCCCCGGACGCCGCACTCCCGGCTCCCCCTTCCGACGTTCCGGAGGCGGCCGCGCTCACCGCCTTGCGGGCCCGCTGCGACGCAGCGGACAGCCGCCTGTGGATGGCGGACGCCGAACGTTTGTGCATCGCGTGGCTGTGCCGCAAGCTGGGCGTGACGCATCCGGATCACGTCCGCTTCGAAGCCGCACTCGACCGGTATCTCGACCGCAACCCCGCCCTCTCCCTTGCCGCGCGCAACGGCTGGACTACATTACGTGAACTGTTTCACGAAAACCGGTACGCGGGAGTACGGCACGAACCGCACGAGTTGCACGAAACCTGCAGCCTGTTGAAAGCCTGTTTGCTCATCGATCCACGAGACGCCGAAAACCCGACCAGCAAGGGAGTAAGCCCATCATGACCAACGCCCCCACAGACCTCAAGGAACTGACCGAACAGGTTCGCCAGGAAGGCGCCTTCCTGCGCGGCGTTCTCGACGAAATGGGTCGCACCGTCGTCGGCCAGAAGCAGATGCTCGAAAGCCTGCTCATCGGTCTGATCGCCGACGGCCACGTCCTGCTGGAGGGCGTTCCGGGACTGGCCAAAACCACGGCGGTCAAGGCCCTGGCGTCTGCGATCTCGTCGGATTTCAGCCGTGTGCAATTCACGCCCGACCTGCTCCCGGCCGACCTCGTGGGCACCTTGATCTTCAACCCCAAGAGCGGGGACTTCAATGTGAAGCGCGGGCCCATCTTCGCCAATATCGTGCTCGCGGATGAAATCAATCGTGCGCCCTCCAAGGTCCAGTCGGCCTTGCTGGAAGCGATGCAGGAAAAGCACGTCACCATCGGCGACACCACTTACGAACTGCCCCGACTGTTCCTCGTGCTCGCGACCCAGAACCCTTTGGAACAGGAAGGGACCTACCCCCTGCCAGAAGCCCAGGTGGACCGCTTCATGCTGAAAGTGGTGATGGGCTATCCCACCGCTGAGGAGGAAAAGGCCATCGTCAACCGCGTGTCGGGCACAGGTCTCGGAGAATCCCGACACGTCGCCTCGGAAGAGGACATCCTGCGTTGCCGCCGGCTGGCCGCGTCGATTTACATGGACGACAAGGTGCTCGACTACATCGTGGCGCTGGTGGGCGCGACCCGCGATCCGGCGGCGGCGGGTCTCAAGGACATCGCTCCCTTCATCGAATACGGGGCCTCCCCGCGCACCAGCATTAGCCTCGCGCGCGCGGCCAAGGCGCACGCCTTGTTGCGCGGACGGGCCTACGTGACCCCCGAGGACGTGAAGGCCATGGGCATGAGTGTGATGCGTCACCGCATCATCCTGACGTATGAAGCGGAAGCCGAGGACGTCCGTGCCGAAACCATCGTGCAGCGCGTGTTCGACAGCGTGGAAGTGCCGTAATGAAACCAGAAATCAAAAACCGGAAATCAGGAAGAAGCCCGCGATGATGTCTGCCCCGCAAGCGGCCATCCCCGGCACCAGCCAGCGCATCCGCATTCACGTTTCGGATTTCTGATTTCATATTTCAGGTTTTCTGCCCATGATTCCTTCCGAAATCCTCCGCAAGGTCCGCCAGATCGAGATCCGCGCGCGCGGCACGGTGAACTCCGTGCTTTCAGGCGCGTATTCCTCGTCCTTCCGCGGCCGCGGCATGGAGTTCGCCGAAGTGCGGGAATACATTCCTGGCGACGAAATCCGCACCATCGACTGGAACGTCACGGCACGTCAGGGTCATCCGTACGTCAAGAAGTTCACGGAAGAGCGTGAGCTCACGGTGTTGCTGGTTGTGGACGCCTCCGCCTCCGGCGACTTCGGCAGCCGGAATGAAATGAAAGGCGAAATCATGGCCACGCTCAGCGCCCTGCTCGCCTTTTCCGCCATCCAGAACAATGACCGCGTCGGCCTGCTCATTTTCACGTCGACGGTCGAACGTTTCATCCCGCCGCAGAAAGGCCGGAAGCACGTCTTGCGCGTGATCCGCGAATTGCTGTACCACAAGCCCCGCGAGCGCGGCACCGACATCGCGGGGGCCCTCGCGCACGCGAACCGGCTCCTCGGCCACCGCGCCGTCGTCTTCCTGGTATCCGACTTCCTCGCCCCCGACTTCGAAAGGGAGCTGCGCCTTCTGCAACGACGCCATGACGCCGTGGCCATCAAGGTGAGCGACCCGCGCGAGCACGTCCTGCCCGACGCGGGGTTTCTGGAACTGGAAGACCCGGAAACGGGCGAAGTCACGCTGGTGGACACGGGCAACCGCACCTTGCGGACCGCCTTCGCCGCACGGCGAAAGGGCGAGGAGGAACGGCTGCGGGCCTTGTTCCGGCGCACGGGCACGGATGCCGTCGACATCATCGGAGGACGCGATTACGACGAAACCATCCGCCCGTTGATTCACTATTTCCGCATGAGGGCGACACAACGTGGCTAGGCTGCTGAAAATGTCCGGGTGCAAAACGCAGGACGCCGGGAAGAAGGCGGGAGCAATCAACGCCGTCGGGGGTGTGGGGGCGCTGCGCGCGGTTTCAACACGCCGTCTGGCCGCTGCCTGGCGTGTGAAGACGGACCCGGGATCCGTTCCCGTTGGTTTCTTTCCGGCCCGGGGCTTGGTCATGCTGGCGGCCCTGGCCGCCCTGTACGGTTCCGCGGCCTTCGCCGCCATCCCCGTCGATCTGTCGGCCCGCGTGTCCCCCACCACCATCACGGTGGGTGATCCGGTGCGCTACGAAATCACCGTGACGCATCCCGCCGGGGCACGCGTGGTTTTGCCCGCCATCTTGGGAAATACGGGTTCGCTCGAAGTCCTCGCCCATGCCGTCCGCAGCGACAGCGCGGCCGAAAACCGCGTCACCCTGACCCACGTGCTCACGTTGGCCGCCTATGAAGTGGGCGTGGATACGTTGCCGCCGCAACGGGTCGAAGTCCGGTCGGGCCCGGATACGACCGCACAGGTTCTCTACACGCCGCCGACCGTCCTCACGGTGGAGGCCACCGCGCCGGACGTGCGCGACCTCGCCGACATCCACGACGGCGACCGCCTGCCGCGCGCGTTCCCGTGGTGGATTCCCCTCGCGATCCTCTTCCTCGGCGGCGCGGTCTGGGCCATCCGCGCGTGGCGCGCACGCCGCGCCGCCCGCGCGGCCCAACGCTCCGCCTCTCCGCCCCCGGTACCGGACGCCGCCGAAGCGGCGCTCGCGCGCCTCGACGCGCTGGAACGGGATCTGATGCCGACATCCGGTCCGGCGCGCCTGTTCGCCTTTGCCCTGTCGGAAATCCTCAGGGAATATCTGGCCCGCCGGTACGGAATCGATGCGCTCGAAGCCACGACTCCGGAGTTGCTGGACCGCGTGGAGGGAACGGACCTTACGCACGCGGAGCGGGAATGGCTTCGCGCCGCGGCGGAAGAACTGGATGGCGTGAAGTTCGCCGACCTGACGTTGACCGGGGACGCGGCTCCTCGCCTCGTGCGCGACGCGCGCACGCTGGTCCGTGACTCGTGGTCACGCCGGGAGGCCCGCACGGACCACCCCGGATCGCCGGAGGGAACGCGCGCGTGACCGACCTCCTCCCCCCCATCCCTCATTTTCACAGCCCGCATGTCTTGTGGCTTCTGTTGCTGTTGCCGCTGCTGGCCTGGGATGCGCTGCGCCGGGAAGGCAGACGGAGGGCGAGCATCCGGTTTCCCGCAACCGCAAGCTTGCGCAACGTGCCTGCGGGGTGGGTGCAGAAGTTCCGACACCTGCCGCTCGCCTTGCGGCTGATCGGTCTGGCCTTGCTGATCGTGGCCCTGGCGCGGCCGCAAGCGGGAGAGCGCATGGAGGAGACCGACTCGCTGGGTCTCGACATCGCGTTGCTGCTCGACGTCTCGACGTCGATGAAGACGATGGACTTCCAGCCGCAGAACCGGCTGCACGTGGCCAAACAGGTGCTGGAGGAGTTCATCCGGGGCCGCAGGCATGACCGCCTCAGCCTGGTGGTGTTCGCCGGTCGCAGCTATACGCAATGCCCCCCCACGCTGGATCACGACGTGCTGGTGTCCCTGTTGCGGCAGGTCGATTTCGGACGGGTGGAAGATGGCACGGCCATCGGGACGGGGTTGATCAACGCCGCCAACCGGCTGCGCGGTACGGGCACGCAGGGCAAGGTCGTGATCCTGCTGACGGACGGCGTGAACAATGCGGGGGAAGTGTCTCCGGTGACGGCAGCGCGCGCCGCGGCGGCGCTGGGGATCAAGGTTTACACCATCGGCGTGGGCCGCGACGGCGAGCATCCCATCGAAGTGGATGATCCGTTGTACGGCCGTCGCGTCGTGAGGGTGAGGACCGAAATCGATGAGGCGATGTTGCGGGAAATCGCCGCAGTCACGGGGGGCAAGTATTACCGCGCCCAGAACCCCAAGGCGCTGGAGACGATTTACCGGGAGATCGACGCGCTTGAGAAAGTGGAGATCAAGACGACACGCTATACCCGTTACAGCGAGTTGTTCATGCCGCTGGCGCTGACGGCCTTGCTGTTGCTGTTCCTGGAGATCGTCCTGACGCAAACACGCTTCCGGAGGGCTCCCTGATGCGGTTCGCGGACCCGTCCTTCCTGTGGGTGTTGTGCGCCGTTCCGGGGCTCATCCTGTTCTTCGCCTGGGCCCTGTGGCGTCGTGCCGCGAGCTTGCGGCGTTTTGCCGATCCGGCCATGCTCAAACGCCTCAGTGCCGGGGCCAGCCTGCCGCGCCGCGTGTTCAAGATGGCGCTGCTGGCCACGGTCATCGCGCTGCTGATCGTGGCGTTGGCCCGCCCCCAGTGGGGATCCCGCATGGAGCTGGTGCAGCGCAAGGGACTGGACATCGTCATCGCCGTGGACGTCTCCCTTTCGATGCTGGCGGAAGACATCCGTCCCAACCGCCTTGCGCGCAGCAAGCAGGAGATCGCGCGCTTCGTGGACCGTCTCGAAGGCGACCGGATCGGACTGGTGGCATTCGCGGGGGACGCCTTCCTGCAGACGCCCCTCACCTCGGATTACGGAGCTTTCCGCATCTTCCTCGACGTGCTCGAACCGGGACTGATCGATGCTCCGGGCACGGACCTTTCCCGGGCCATGGAAGCCGGTCTCAAGGCCTTCCCGCCGGGTGAGGGCAAGTACCGCGTGATGGTGCTGCTCACCGACGGCGAGGATCACGGCGGCCGCGCCCTCAAGGTCGCCGAAGAGGCCGCCAAGTCAGGCGTCGTGATCTACACCGTAGGCATCGGCTCGCTGGCGGGCGTGCCCATTCCGGTCCCGTCGCCGGGGGGCCAACGCACGTTCAAGCGGGACCGCCAGGGAGACATCGTGGCCACGCGTCTTGACCCCGAACTTCTCATGCAGATCGCCCGCACAACGGGCGGAGAATTTTATCACGCCCAACCCGGGCGCTTCGAACTTCTGGATGTCCTCAAAAAAATCAACGCCATGGAGCGGCGCTCGCTGGACGCCGAAAGCGTCTCGCGCCTCGAGGAGCGCCATCAGTTGCCTCTCGCCCTCGCGGTCGGCTTGCTGGTGCTCGAAATGCTGGTGTCCGACCGCCGCCGGCGCCGCCGGCCCTGGCGCGGGAGATTCTCGTGAACCGTCGTCCCCACCCGCCCTCAACCCGCGCCGCGCACGCGGTGTCATCACCCCGCCTCGTCGCGTGGGCTGCCGCCCTGCTCGTCGTGGGCGGCGCCTTCCCCGCCTCCGCACGCGAGGCCCTCGCCGTGACCACGCCTCCGTCCACGCTGACCAAAACCCTGCGCGCCCTCGGGCTGGATGTGGGTCCCGGCGTCCGCGGCGACAAGGCCTACCGCAACGGGGATTACGATGAAGCGCTCCGGCACTACGGGAAAGCCGTGGAAGAGACCCCGGCGGATGCCCCGGAACGCCGCCTGCTCGACCTGAACATCGGCAACGCGTTGTATCGCCAGCAACGCTGGCCTGAGGCTGTGGACGCCTACGGACAAGCCTTGCGGAGGGCCGGCACGGATTCGGGCTTCGCCGCGCATGCCCATTACAACCTGGGAAACGCGTTCTACCGCAAGGCCGAAGCCGTCGACAGCACGCAACGCGACGCGGCGATCGCAGACGTGCGCGAAGCCGTCGCCCATTACAAAAAGTCCCTGCGGCTGAATGCCCGCAACCCGCACAGCAAGCAAAACCTCGAACAGGCGGCGGCGCTGCTGCGGCAACTGCTGGAACGGCAACAGCAGGAGCAGCAGCAGCAACAGAAGAACCCTGAGCCGCAAAAGCCCAGCGCACGCGCCCAGGAAGCCTTGGCGCGCGCCCTCCAGCTGGCCCAGGAGCGCCGTTACGCCGAGGCCTCCGCCGTGCTGAAAGACATCATCCGGACCGACCGGACCGCGGCATCGTTCTCCGCCCACCTCCAGCGCCTCGAGGACGTGCAGAAGATCCTGAGGGGGGAAAGGCCGGCCGCACCCGCCTTGAATGATCCCCGCGCGATGCCCGGGCAACCGGGGCGTGGTCCCGTGCCCGGCGCGGCCGGCGGAAGGAGGACGCCATGAGGCGCGCACGCCCGGCTTCCCTGATGACATGGCTCGCGTGCGCCTTGCACGCACGTCGCGCACGTCGCACACTCCGCACCCTGCGGATCCTCGGCGCCCCGTACGCCGCATGCGCCGTCCTGCTGCTCTCCGTCGGAGCGGACGCGTCCCCTCGCCCGGCGGACGACTATTATCACGGCGCCGCCGCCCTGTACGTGGCGGGGAAAATCCAGGAAGCCTCCGTGGAAACGGAGGAAGGCCTGAGAATGCATCCGCAGGATGCGAAATTGCGCATGCTCGCCGAGCATCTGCAACAAATGAAAGACCAGCAGCGCGGTAACCCCGACCAGGGAGACGGAACGAACGAGAAAGACAAGCAGCAGGATCCACAGAACGGAAATTCCGGATCCGGCGAGCGCTCCGACCCGCGCGACGGTGACGGAGATGGTGAAAAGGAAGGCGAGAAGGAAGGCGAAAACCCGGACGACCGCAACGGCGAGGGCGGCAACCAGAACCAGCCGGACCGGAATCCCTCCGGCTCGGGAGAGAATCCGGATGATGGCGAAGGCCGGAACCCTTCCCGCGAGCAGTCACAGGCCATGAGCGAGGCCGAAGCCGAGCGGTTGTTAAATTCATTCGCCGACGACGAAAAAAAGGAACAGGCTGAACGACGCAAAGTGATCCGTTCACGCGCGGGCACGGAACAGGACTGGTGATGAACCGCTTCTTCAACCTCACGCGTACCGCATCTTCCCTCCCCTTGCTCCCCCTCACGGCGCTGCTGATGCTCGCGCTCGTCCTGCCCGCACGCGCCGAACTTCTGTCTGCCTCCGCCTCGCTTTCCGCCACAAACGTCGTGACCGGCGAGGCGTTCCAGCTGCGCGTGCGCATCACCACCGACAAAAAGGAAAACCTGTCGTGGCCAAGCGTGGAAGGTCTCGACGCGTTCGCGGTCACCCGCAGCACGGCAACATCCACCAGTTCGCAGACGACGATCGTAAACGGCGCCGTCAGCAGCAGCACCAGCTTCGTGACCGACTTCATCTTCTCGCTGGTGACGCAGGAAGGCGGGACCTACACGCTGGGGCCCATCATTCACACGCATGAAGGCACAAGCCGGGATCTCGGGCGCGCCGTCGTCACCGTCACGCAAACCGAGCCGGGCCTGAGCATGCGCAGCTCGCTGAGCAAGCACCGCCTGTACGCCGGCGAACAGGTCCTGTACACCTTGCGCATCATGCCGAAGGACGGCGTCCAGTCGATCGACCGCCCCGACGACCTGCAGAAGCGGATCGGGGAAAAATTCTACTTCCATCAACTCGATCAGGAGATCACCCGGAAAACGGCCACCGTGGACGGTCGGGAGGTTCCGGTGTACGATGTCCGGATCGCCTTGTTTCCCCTCCTCTCCGGACCGGCGCGGCTGGACGGCATCTCGATCACCTACCGGCAGCTGCGCCCCGGCGTTTCCCAGGGGCAGTCGTTTTTCGACATGTTCTTCGGAGGCGGCGGCAGCGTCGTGACGCAAACGGCGACCGCGTCGCCCTTGCGCGTCAACATCACACCCCTGCCGCCGGGCGCCCCGGATGATTTCACGGGTTCGGTGGGGACCTACAACGTCAAGGCGTCCTTGAGTCAGGCCGTGGTGGCGGCCGGTGAGCCGGTCACGCTGACCGTCACCGTCCGGGGAAACGGCAACCCCCGCACGATCACCCGGCCGAGCTTGCCCGACCTGCCTCATTTTGAAGTGTACGATCCCGAAGAGTCGGGAGGCGGCGCGGTCGAGGGTTCGGAGTTATGGACGACCCGCACCTTCAAATATGTGCTGATCCCGGGACGCGAGGGCTCCCATGAGCTGGGCCGCGCGAGTTTCCCTTACTTCGATCCCGCACGCGGCGCGTATGCCCGCGCGGAGTCCGCGCCCCTCACATTGCGCGTCACGCCCGGAAGCGGACCCGCTGCGGCCTCCCCCTTCGCCACCCGGCGGGAGATCGCGGAGCTGGGCGCGGACATCCGCCACATCCGCACGGGCGACTTCCGCCTGCGCGATGAGGCCACCCTCCCGTTCACCTCACCCCTCTTCCTCGCCCTCGTCATCCTCCCGCCGCTCGCCCTCGCGGGGGCCTTCATCGTGCGCCGCCGCCGCGCGCGGTTGCGGAACGACACGGCCCTGTCCCGCCGCACACGGGCGGGAGCGGAGCGGCGGCGGCGGCTCCGTGAGGCCCGCAAGGCCCTCGACGCAGGCCAAGCCCACGTCTTTTACCGTGCCCTGTCCGAAGCCGTGGTGGCCTTTCCGAGTGACAAGCTCAACCGCGAATTCCGCGGCCTCACCCTTCCGGAGGCCATGGGCCTTCTGGCCGAACACGGTGCCGCGACCGAAACCGCGGCCGCCTACGACGACTTGCTGCAGCGCTGCGATTTCGTCCTCTTCGCGGGCATGACGCCTCCGTCCGAAGAAATGCGACGCGACCTGGATCGTGCCGAGGCCCTGCTCACCCGTATGGACAAGGAGTTGTCATGATCGCGAAGCGATGCGTCAACACCCTCGCGGCTCTCCTGCTCGCCGTCGCAGCCGGTGTTGCGGCCGCCGCGCCCCCGGATCTGGACCTCGCCACGGCGGCATTCCGCGAGGGGAACGCCGCCTACGAGCGTGGAGACCATGCGGCGGCGACCCTGGCCTACGAGCGGGCCGAAGCGGCCGGCGCGCACGACGCCCGCCTGTATTACAACCATGCGAATGCCCTGTTCCGCGCGAACCGGCTGGGTCCCTCCATCCTGTATTACGAGAAAGCCCGCAAGCTGGCGCCTACCGATCCGGACATCCTGCATAATCTGGAGTTCGCCCGCGCGCGCGTCGCCGACAAGGTTCCGGACCCGCCGGGGAACCTGGTCACCCGCCTGCTCTGGGACGCGCACTCAGCCTATTCCCTGCGCGCGGGCATATGGATCGCGGGCGGCCTCTTCGCGCTGGGCTTCGTGGCCCTCACGGCGGGACTCTTTCTGTCGACTCTCGGGCGTCTCGTGGCCGTCGCAGGCGCGATCGCGAGCTTCACGATCCTGCTGGCCCTCTCACCCTCGCTGGTCTACAAACTGCGACAGCACGACACCTCCGTCCGCGCCGTCGTGTTGAAACCGGTGACCGACTTGCACAGTGGGCCAGGCACGTCCTACGAGCTGCTCTTCCGCGCGCATGAAGGCACGGTCTTCACCATCGT
>CAYQFG010000008.1:0-7026 GCA_964416695.1 uncultured Bifidobacterium sp. | reverse complement strand
GCTTTTTCCCGCCAGAAAAAGCTCAGGAACCAAAAAAACGGCATGTTCTTCCAGGAATTCCTTAACCCCACCATCACGAACGCCCTGGGACGCCCCCTTTTCCGGTTGGGGAACCTGTTGCTCCGAAGCCGCACGGCCGCAGGGTGCCTGCTGGCGATCGGGATGGGCATGACCCTGTCCCCTGCCGCCACGGACACCGTGGACATCCCCATGATCACGGTGGCGGGAAAATCCGAGCAAGTGCAGGCGAACACATCCGTGACATCCACCGTGGTGAAGGCTCGCGAGATGAGAAGAACGGGCGCGGCCACCCTGAGCGATGTCCTGGCCGAGCAAACGGGCTTGATGCTGGTTCAGGATCATGGAACCGGTGTCCAGATGCAAGGGCTGTCGCCCGACTACACCCTGATCCTCATCGACGGGGAGCCCGCGGTCGGCCGCACCGCCGGGACCCTGGAACTGGACCGTTTCCTGGTCGGCGGTCTGGACCAGATCGAAATCGTGAAGGGCCCGTCCTCGTCCCTGTACGGCAGCGATGCGCTGGGGGGAGTCGTCAACCTCATCACGCGTCGCCCTTCCAAACCCTTTGCGGCCTCGTTCAACTCACGGTACGGCACGAACCGGACGTTCCAGACGGGCTTGAACCTGGAGTTGCGGCAGGGGCCCACCGCTCTCTCGCTGTTTGCGGATCGTAGCGCTTCCGAAGGCTATGACCTCACGCCCGCATCCCGCAGCCAGACCGCTCCGGCCTATCAAGCCTACGCCCTGCAGCCCAAGCTGGTGTTTGCCTACGCTGATGATTCACGCTTTACGGTTTCCGGACGCTGGTTCCGTGAGCATCAACGGAATACGGCGATGTTCCAAACCGGCCCCGACAGCGTACCCGCCCGCGAACGCGCCCTTCAGGCCGATGTGGGGCTCACGGCAGCACTCGAGCACGAACTGTCACCAGCAGTCAATCTGACCGTCAAAGCCTATACCACGCGCTTCCAGACCGAAATGGGATTGCGTCTCGATTCGACCGGTTTGCCACAAAACGATTCGCTGGTCTCGCTGGCCCTCTTCGACCAGCAATACCACAAGGCCGAAGTCTATACCGTGGCGCGTCATCACGAAGGCTTCACCTTGACCGGCGGCGGAGGCGGTTCCTGGGAAACCGTACGCGCGGACCGTGTGGAAGGCGGCATGCGCGGGGCCTACAGCGGCTTCCTGTTCGCACAAGAAGAGTTCTCAACCGGATCGTCCCTCAACATTCAGGCCAGCGGACGGCTGGACGTCCATCGCGACTATGCCGCCACGTTCAATCCGCGTGTCGCGGCGATGATCCGGCCGCTCTCCCGACTCACGCTGCGAACCTCCGTGGGACGCGGCTTCAAGGCACCCAGCTTCCAGCAGTTGTACATGGATTTCACCAACCCCACGGTGGGATACAGCGTGTACGGGTCTCATGGAGTCCGGGAGGCCGTGGACCGTCTGGACGAACAAGGGCAAATCGCGGAGCGGCTTCAGGTTCTGGAGGACTTCGAACTGAGGCCCGAACACTCATGGTCCTTCAATGCGGGCGCGGAATGGACGGAAGGCCCGCTCTCACTCCGAAGCAACGCCTTCTACAACAGTGTCCGCGACCTGATCGAGTCGCGCGCCGTGGCCCGCAAGACCAACGGTCAAGGTGTCCACACCTACTTCAACCTCAACCGCATCCATACCTGGGGTCTGGAGAACGACGTTGCCTACCAGCTGCTCAAATCGGTCCGTCTGGAGGCCGGCTACCAGTTTCTGGTCGCACGCGACGAAAACGTCATGGGCAATATCCGCGCCGGTGAGATCTTCAAGGAAGGCAGCACGGGCGTGGTGCGCCCCGTGCAACTGGTGGAGTACGGCGGCCTGTTCAACCGGTCGCGCCACTCGGGGAACGTCAAGGCGACCTGGGAAGGCGGCGTCGGCAAAACCGATGTGACGGCCAGCCTCCGTGGCGTGATGCGTGGCCGCTACGGCTATGCCGACCGCAACGGCAACGGCATTCTGGATGCCGACAACGAATACGAGGCCGGCTACACCTTGTGGAACCTCTCCCTGTCGGCCAGCCCGATGCGGTCCGTCGCCTTCGAAGTACGCATCGACAACCTGTTCGATGTCGTCCGCCCCCTGGTTCCACTTCCCGGCCGCCTCATGTACGCCGGGGTCCGGATCCACACGTTTTAGCGGCCCTCAATAGCCATCTCCGCACGCGTCATACCTGAAAGGAAAATCATGAACACTCGCTGGAAAAACCTTGCCATCTTGACGGGACTCGCGTTGACCGCCGGCCTCACTGCCTGCACCAGTGACAGCCTCAACGAGCCGCCCCCGCTGACTCCCGGACAGGCCGACACCGCGCACAACATCTTCGCAAACAAGCCGGCTCCCACCGTGGTTACGGTGTCGAACCTGGATGCGAACTCCGACGACGAGGCGCGCACCTACTACTCCCTGCGCCAGAATCGCGTGACCGACAGCCTTTCGTCCTGGGACATCTCCTTCGAGGGGACCAGCGTGACCATCAACGGGGAAGCCCAGCTTCTGGCGGGTTCATTCGATTCCCTGGTCACCGCTCCGACCACAGGATACTCGCCCACGGTCAGCTCATGGTACCGCTACAGCGGCCCCCCCTCTCACCTGATCACGCCCAGGGATTCCGTCCTCGTGATCAGGACGAAGGACGGCGCCTACGCGAAGCTCAAGATCCTGAGTTACTACAAAAACAACCCTGAAACCCCCAACGGGCTGACCGATACCTCCAAGTACTACACCTTTCAGTACCTGATCCAGTCGAACGGGTCGACCAGCCTGGCCGTCGATACCAGCGTGGCGCCCCGGACCTTCTTTTCCCTGCGGACCGGTCGTGAAGTGGCTGACATCACCGGACAGTGGGATATCGCGTTCCGCTCCACCACCATCACGGTCAATGGTGAAGCCAGGCTGCTGACGGGAGCCAATTTCGACGCCCTCACCGAAGTCCCGCAAGATGGGTACACAGCGGGCACGGTTCCCTCCTGGTATGACTACAACATGACCAATCACACCATCACCCCCAAGGTGGGGAGCGTCATCGCATTGAAGACCACGGACGGGAAGTACGCCAAGGTCGAGATCATGAGCTACTACGAAAACGCCCCGGCCACCCCTGAGGGAACCCGGCACACGGCCCGCTATTACACCTTCCGCTGGGTGATCCAGAACGACGGCAGCCCCACGTTCCCCTGATTCCACACCCCTCTTCGTACCGGAAAACCCGTTCGCATGAAAACACATCCCATTCTGCGCGCCACCCTCATGGGCGGCCTGCTCATTTCCTCCCTCAACGCTGCGCCCCCTCCCAAAACCGACAGACCGGCGCGCATCGTTTCACTCGGCGGGCCGGTGACCGAAATCGTTTATGCCCTGGGGCTGGGCGAACGGATCGTGGCTGTGGACGTTTCTTCGACCCATCCCCCGGAAGTCAGCCGGCATCCCAACGTCGGCTATCTCCGGGCCATCTCTCCCGAAGGTGTTGCGTCCACCCGTCCCGACCTCGTCATCGGGACGGAGGACGCTGGCCCGCCGGCGGCGCTGGACCAGTTGCGCGCGCTCAAAATCCCGCTCGTCCTCGTGCCGGCGACACCGTCGGCCGATGGCGCGCGGGCCAAGATCCGCGCCGTGGCCAAGGCCCTGAAGCGGGAGACCTCCGGTGAAGCGCTTGTCGCCGACCTGGATCGTGACCTGAACGCGGCGAAGGCCCGCATCGCCACGTCAGCCTCTTCCCCCAAGGTTCTCTTCGTGTATGCACGCGGACAGGGCGCGCTCTCCGTATCCGGCCGGGAGACGGCGGCTGACGCCATGATCTCACTGGCCGGCGGCGTCAACGCCGTGACCGGCTATACCGGATACAAGCCCCTGACCCCCGAAGCGCTGGCGTCCGCCTCTCCCGACGTGATCCTGCTCACGAAGCACGGCCTTCAGAGCATCGGCGGGATGGAAGGCCTCCTCGCCCAGCCGGGCGTGGCCCTGACCCCGGCCGCCCGGGCACGCCGCATCATCGCGATTGATGACGAACTGCTGCTCGGATTCGGTCCTCGTCTGGGTGCCGGGGTTCTTACCCTGGCCCGCGCGATCCACCCGGAGATGCGCTGATGCTTCCTGGCCTGCGGTCATCGCCCGGTAAACGCGTCGGCCTTCTGGCACTCGCCCTGTTGCTGGTCGTTTTGACGATTCTGTGCGCAGGCATCGGCGCCATGGAGATCCCGGCCGCTTACGTGACGGGTATCCTCGCCGACGCGGTGGGCATCACCTTGCCGGCGCCGTTCTCCGGTTTCGACGAGGCCCAGGAGGCCGTGCTCCTGTCCATCCGCCTCCCGCGCATGCTGTTGGGGGTCATGGTGGGGGGCGGGCTGGCCGTCGCGGGTGCCGCCATGCAGGGATTGTTCCGCAATCCGCTGGCGGACCCGGGACTGTTGGGCGTCTCCAGCGGTGCCGCCTTCGCGGCCTTCGCGGCCATCGTCTTCGGTGCCAGCCTCGGTTCCGCCCTTCCCCGCTGGACAGAGATGTGGCTGCTGCCGTTCGCCGCGTTCGGCGGGGCCCTGATCGCGTTGTTGACGCTTTACGCGTTGTCGCGCGACGGCCGGGGCCGCGTGCAGGTTTCCGTCATGCTGCTGGCCGGCATCGCGGTCAACGCGCTGTGCGGCGCGGGCGTCGGGCTTCTCTCCTGGCTGGCCAGCGATGCGCAACTGCGCAGCTTCACCTTCTGGAGCATGGGCAGCCTGGGCAGCGCCCTGTGGCCCGCGCTCGTCGCCGTCGCACCCATGTTCCTTCTGGCGTCATGGCTGCTCGCACGCCTCGCACGGCCGCTGAACCTGCTCGCCCTCGGCGAAAGCGACGCGGGCCATCTCGGCGTGCGCGTCGAACGTCTCAAACTGGGTGTCATCCTCCTGTGCGCCCTCATGGTGGGTATCGCCGTGTCCGTGTCGGGCGCCATCGGATTCGTCGGGCTTGTCGTGCCCCACATCCTTCGCATGGCGGGGGGCCCGGACCACCGCTGGCTTTTACCGGCATCGTTTCTCGGGGGAGGCATCCTGCTGGTGGGCGCGGATGTTTTCGCGCGCACACTCGCGGCTCCGGCGGAGCTCCCCATCGGCATCCTCACCGCCCTCGTGGGCGGACCGTTTTTCCTTTGGCTGCTCGCGCGCGGCAGAAAGCAGGGGGCATGGAACTGAGCGACATGAGCTTCAACCCGTTCAATGCAGCGGCTCCGATCCTGGAAGCGCGGCGCGTATGCGTCACCATCGGTGCACGCTGCCTTCTCGACAACGTCGATCTGGCCATACTTCCCGGCCGCGTGACCGCCCTGCTCGGCCCGAACGGCGCGGGCAAATCCACCTTGCTCAAGGTGATGTCCGGCAGCCTGACGGCGTCCTCAGGCGAAGTCCTGCTGGATGGTCGCCCCCACGCCACCTGGGATCCCGCGGAGTGCGCGCGGAAGCGCGCGGTACTCGCCCAGGACGCCCATCTTCCTTTCGCGTTCACGGTGGAAGAAGTCGCCATGATGGGACGCTACCCGCATGCCCGCCATCGGGAAACCGCGCGCGACGTGGAGATTGTTCATCGCAGCCTGTGCGCGGCGGACACCGCTCACCTTTCCGGTCGCCTTTTCCCCACCCTTTCGGGCGGCGAGAAGCAGCGGACCCACTGGGCGCGCGTGCTGGCCCAACTGAACGCGTGCGCGCCTGACGCGGCGCCGGACATTCTGCGCGGTTCCTGCGTCCTGCTGGACGAGCCGACCTCGAGCCTCGACCTGGGTCACCAGCATGCCATGCTCCGCCGGGCCCGTGCCCTCGCGACCGCGGGCGCGGGCGTGCTGGTGGTCTTGCATGACCTGAACCTCGCGGCCCAGTACGCCGACATCATCGCCATGTTGCACGCCGGCCGCCTGCAGGCGCACGGCTCCCCCGAAGACGTCCTCACACCCCGGCTTCTCCATAAGGTTTACGGAATCGAAGCCGGCATCACCCCCCATCCCGACAACGGCAAGCCGCAGATTTTCGTGCGCATGCCTTCATCCCGTTCCGTGGAGTCGGCCATCGCCGACCCCGTGCTGATTCACCAACCCGTCACGGCATAGCCTGACGCCACCCTTCAAGGAGCACACATGACAACCGCAACCCTCGATTCATCCGAAGCCCTGGCACAACGCTGGGCGAACCTGCGTGCTGAGCAACCCCGCATCCGCATCCGTGACGCCGCCGCCACGCTGGGCGCGAGCGAAGCAGAGCTGCTCGCCACGACCGTGGACGGCCGCACAGTCGTGCGGCTGGCGCCGCGCTTCCGCGAGATCCTCAACGACGTCCCGTCGCTCGGCAAGGTGATGGCCCTGACGCGCAACGACGACGCAGTGCACGAACGCAAGGGCGTGTACGAGGACGTCAACACGACCGGGCACGCCGGGCTTGTGGTCGGCCCCGACATCGACCTCCGTATCTTCTTCTCCGAGTGGACCCATGGCTTCGCCATTTCGGAAACCGGTGAAGACAAGGCGCCGCGCAGCAGCATCCAGTTCTTCGATGCGCAAGGTCACTCGATCCACAAGATCTTCGTGCAGGATGACACGCATGTCAAGGCGTTCGATGCCCTTGTCGCCAAATACCGCGCGGACGAGCAGGCCACCACGCTTGACGTCAAGCCGGCAGCGCCCAAAAGCCCCGAGCGATCCGACCGCGAGATCAGCGTGGAGGACTTTCGAGCCGGCTGGGATGCCTTGAAGGACACCCACGAATTCTTCCCCTTCCTGCGCAAGTTCGGCGTATCGCGCACCCAGGCCTTGCGTCTTGCCGGCGAACCCCGCGCGCGCAAGCTGCCGAACACCACGCTGCGGTCGTTGCTCGAACTCGCCTCGGCGCGTGAACTTCCCATCATGGTGTTCGTCGGCAATCCGGGATGTATCCAGATTCACACCGGCACCGTGAACAACATCAAGGTGATGGGACCGTGGCTCAACGTGATGGATCCCGAGTTCAA
>CAYQFG010000007.1:0-37799 GCA_964416695.1 uncultured Bifidobacterium sp. | reverse complement strand
GCGCTCGTCGCGACCGCGGCAGGTTTGCTTGTGGCCATTCCCGCGGTGGTGCTTTACAACCTTCTGCGGGCCCGCATCAGGAAAACCGTCAACGCACTCGGTGAAATCCGCAGCCTCGTGCTGGCGCGCAGCCTGCAGGCCACCGTCGACGAGGCCTTCTGATGGCGGCCGGTCCTGACGAAACCGAAGACGGCATCACAGGCATCAATATCACGCCTCTCGTGGACGTGTTTCTGGTTCTTCTGATTCTTGTGATGATATCCTCCACGCTGCTGGAGTCGCGCGAGATTCCCGTGAGCATTCCCAAAGCCGCGACGGCGGGAAACCCCGCGCCCAAGGCTTCGGGCCTCACCATGGACATCGACAAGCGGGTCTATCTGGACGGGCTTCCCGCGGATTCGGCGCTGGTGGCGGCCGCGCTGCGCGAACGGGTTGCCGTGGATTCAACCCATCAGGTTCTCGTGGCTGCGGACGAACGGCTCGCCTACGCCGAAATCGTCCGCCTGCTGGACTGGGTGCGGGACGCGAACGTCCGCAAATACGCGTTGAAGGTCTCCACACCTGAGACACAGGTTTCACCCTAAGACGGACGTTACGCATCGTGAATCCCCGGACCTCCACCCTGACCCCATCATCCCGCCCGGCACGCCCTGTTCGGCAGGGAACGCGTGCGCGCAGCGCTTCGCCTGCTGCTGGCGGTGGAATTTCAGGGGGGGATGACGTTAAACACTTGCGGAGGGCGCCTGCACGCAAACGGCAACGCGTCGAAATCCGTAAAATGGCGACCGTGCGTATTCACATCCGTGAGGAAGGCGTGTCGTTCCGGAAGCGCCGCAGCCTGAGGCTGCTGGCCGCGATCCCGTTGCTGCTCCTGGTCATCCTGGTGTTCACCCTGGCGTTGGAAGGCAATGAACCGCCCGCACTGTCTGAGACCGAGCAGGTTTTTCTGTTCGAAGAACTGCCCCCTGAACCCCAACCCCCGGCGCGTCCGGATCCGTCTCCCCCTCCTCCAGCCCCGCCCGTGGAAAAGCCGGCAGTGGCCCCGCCGCCCCAGTTTGGCCTGCAGGAGGAACAGCTGTCAGAAGCCGGAGGCCTTGAAGTCGCCACCGGCAACACCCTCATGACGAAAGCGGATTCCATTGTCAAGGAACCGGTCGCGGCCTTGCCGGCCCCACCCGAGATCATGAATCAGGCGCCGCGCATCCTGAAGGGCCGGCCTCCCGAATATCCGATGCGCGCCTTGGAGCGCGGCCTGGAAGCCACCGTGGTGGTGATCATTTCCATCGATACCCTCGGCCGCGTCTCCCAGGTGGACATAGAGCAAAGCGGCGGCGGTCTCTTTGACGGCGAAGTCGTGCGCGCCGTGAAACGCCTCGTCTTCCAGCCGCCGATGCGCGACGGGCATCGCATGGCCGCCCGTTTCCGCCAGCCCTATGAATTCAGACTCCAATAAACTTTTCACCCCAAAGATCGGAAGTCCCATGAAAGCAGCAACCCTCACAAAAACGACCCTTTTCGCCGCGGCCCTGATTGGTGGTTCATCCCTGAGCGTGCACGCCCACGGCCTGTGGATCGAGCCCACCAAGACCGGAGTTTCCATTCACTACGGTGAAGTCGGGCATGGCGAAAAGGAATCGAAGGAAAAGCTCGCGCCTTTCGCGGGTTCACTGACGGTGAAAGATGCCTCCGGCCAGCCGCTGGACACCGAACTCCGCGATGACGGCTTCTATGTCACCACCAAGGGTGCCGTGACGGCGGCAATTCCCGCTGGCCCGATCTACGGCACGGGCGAGAACGCGACGCGTTACCAGGCATGGCTGCGTTACGCACCGGAATGGGGCAAGGCGGCGGAACCCGTGGCGGATTTCCCGGTCGACGTCGTACCGGTTGCGGGCAAGAAGCCTGTCTTCGCCGTGTACAAGGACGGCAAACCCGCGGGCGGCGCATGGGTCGAAGTGACGGCCCCCAATGGCTGGTCGAAGTGGTTTGAAGCCGACTCCGCCGGACATGTCGAGATCCAGGCTCCGTGGTCCGGCCTGTACGTGATTCAGGCGACCCATGAAAACACGGTCTCCGGCAGTCAGGATGGCAAGGACTACGCGAAAAATCACCAGTCCATGTATCTGAGCATCCGCAAGCGGTAACCATGACAAACGCCTTCTCGTTCCGGGCCTACGCTCCGGGATGAGAAGGCGCTCACCCCTTCACGCATTCCTTCCTTCCCATCATCGATCGAAACCCTCTCATGTCGCCTCGCTCCTTTATTGATGCCCTCATGCCCGCGCCTCATGTCGCCCGGCTCATTCTTCCGGTTGCCGTCTTTGCGCTTCTGGCCCTGGCGGCGCAGGCGCAGGATGAGGCGTCCTTTCCGACAGGCCACGCCGGCCGGGTGACGGGCGAAACCGGAGAACGCTCCGCCGGCGGGGAAAACGATTCCGCCTTCAGTGATGACATGTCCGGGCAGACCGACCCGCCCGAAGCTTCCGACACGGTTGCCTTGCAGGAGATCACCCCTCCTGCCCACAACACGTCCGTCGTGAACCTGAATGCACGTGTCATCCGTGGCTCGCGGGCGGCTGTCATCAAGCGACAAGCGTACAATGTGAGCGCTCTGGATGTGACCAAGGTGAAAGAAAAGAATGTCACGGTCACAGAAGTTCTCAATCAAAGTTCCGGAGTCGTCGTGCGCGAAGCCGGAGGCATGGGATCGGGCACCACAGTATCCCTGAACGGAATGTCCGGAAACCAGGTGCGCACGTTCATCGACGGCCTGCCGATCGACGTCTTCGGCCCTGCCATGAGCCTGGGGAACCTGCCCCCGAATACGATCGATCTCATCGAGGTGTACAAGGGAGTCGTGCCGATTCATCTCGGCGCCGACGCTCTCGGCGGGGCCGTCAACATCCTGACCAACCAGCGCTATACGCCTTACCTGGATGCAGCCTACGCCTACTCATCCTTCAATACGCATCGCGGCACCATCGCCGGTCAATGGGTTTCCGATTCAGCCCGCATGTTCGTGAAAACCCTGGGCTTCTACAACTATTCGGACAACGACTACAAGGTTACGGTTCGCCCCCGCAACAGTGACGGAACCTATCGGGCTGCCGAGCGGAGACGCCGTTTCCATGACGCCTATACCGCGTGGTCAGGCGGGGTCGAAACCGGAACCTTCGACCAGGCATGGGCCGACTTGTTCAGCGTGAGTTACGCCTACGGCTGGAGCCATGATGATGTCCAGCACGCCAAAAGCCTGGATCGCGTATACGGCAAGGTCTTCACCGAATGGGACTCGCACACGCTGGGAGCCAGGTACCGCAAGAGGGACATGCTGGTTGACGGCCTGTCGCTCACCGCCTACGCCGCCTACAACGACGGCTACTACCGCAGCGTAGATACTGCCGCCCGCATCTATGACTGGTACGGGAATCACGTTCCCAATGTCGTGCCCGACAAGGGCGAAAGCGACTGGCGCAAGATCCATTACACCTGGAATTCGGACGCGGTGGCCGCCAATGTGAACCTGGCGTATGAGTTCATCGACGGAAGCGAAGCATCACTGAACTATGCCCTGACGCGTTATGCTGTGGTCACACGTGACAATCTGGACGAATTCGCCTACGTGCACGACAAACCCAGCCTGATCCGCAACCACACCTATGCCGGGGCTTACAAACGCAGCCTCACCGATTTCTGGTCGGCAACAGTGTTCGCAAAACTGTATCGAACCCACCCGCTGTTACGTGATTACGACTATTGGGAGTCGGAGGAAGGCGTAAAGAAAACCGATCGCACCTATCCCGGCTACGGACTGGCCACAACGGTGTTCGCCACGCCCACCTTGCAAGCGAAGTTCTCTTACGAAAACGCAGTCCGCATGCCTGAAGCCGAGGAGATCTTCGGTGACGGCGTCCTGCAGGAAATCAACATCGACTTGAAGCCGGAACGCAGCCACAACCTGAACCTCGGTGCCGCGTATACCCAGAGCCTCTCCGATTACCGCCTTTTCGCCGAAGCCAACACGTACTACCGGGGCATCACGGGCCTGATCCGTGAAGACTTTCAGGGCGGCCCCACAAGCCGGTTCGTGAACCTTTCCAATGCCGTGGTCATGGGCATTGAGGGCGAGATCGCGGTCGACTTCCGGCGTCTTCTCGAAGCCCGTGCCAACATGACCTACGACCACGCCGTCAATACCACGCGTTACCAGAACGGCATTCCCAGCGCCGTCTACCTGGACCGCATCCCCAATCGTCCCTACCTGTACGGGAACGCTCAATTGACCGGACATTGGCCGGATGCGCTGGGCTTCCCGGGGAAATTCAGCCTCTCGGTCGATTCCCGCTGGGTGCACTCCTACTACCTGTTCTGGGAAAGCCAGGGTGCGGCCGACACCAAATTCTCGATTCCCGCTCAACTGTCCCATAACGCCTCGCTGGTCTACTCCGCCCCGGCAGAACGATACAGTCTTGCGCTGGAGTGCCGCAATCTCACCGACGCGGATCTTTACGACAACTTCCGCCAGCAGAAGCCTGGCCGCACCTTTTCCGCCAAGATCCGCTTCAGCCTTTGACGCTCAATCATCACTTCACCAATCTCCCATCAATCAAGGATCAGACCATGAATACCATCGCACGTGTCAGCGTAACGCTCTCCATGGCGGGCCTGCTCTCAGCCTGTCTGCTTGACGACAAAAAGGAAGAGACCGAGCTGACCCCGCCAGGTCCCTACATGATCGGCATCACGAGCCAGGGCGAAGAAGGCACTGACTACGTCATGACCACCGCCAGCCTGGAGTCCGGCACGTTGTCGCCCACCCGCCGCGGCATCGAACAGACCGGCTGGCGCGCCATGGCCGCCACGCACGGCATGCTCATCAGCATGGGCTATTATGCCGACAACAACTTCATCGTGTATCACAAGGATCCGGCGGACAGCACGAAGGTGATCGAAAAGGGACGTTTCACGTTCCCGGTGACCATGGACCAGTTCGGGGAAGTGAACGCGACCGAGGCAATCGGTATCGAGATTCCGCGCAAAGGCTTCGTGAAGCGCACGCTGTTCCGCTTCAACCTGGACAATGTCTCCATTGCCGATACCGCGATCCACGAGATCTGGGAGAATCGTGCCGATTCGCTCGGAGCCCAGCCCGTCTCCGTACTGTACCGCGACAACAAGGTCTACGTGGCCTTCTACCCGATCCATGCCCGTGGCGACTTCTCCACGCCGCAAACCGACACGTCCTACGTCGCGATTTTCAGCTATCCCGGCCTGGCCTTCGAAAAGGTCATCAAGAAGGCCGGCAGCGGCGCCCTGGGCATCTATGGAAACGACAACGGCCTGATCAAGACCGCTTCGGGCGACATCTACGGTTACTCCTGCGCATCCCGCGCCTGCTTCACCACGGACGCCACGGTGCAGAACTCCAAGGTCGTCCGCATCAAGTCCGGCGCCACCGAGTTCGATGACGCGTACGAGTGGGACTTCCAGGCAGCCACCGGCAAGAAGCTCACCTGGTTCGCCCCCATCGGCGGTGAACTCGCCGTCGCGCGCGCCATGACCGCCACCCCCACCGAAGCCAATGGTGCGATCGACACCACGATCGACTGGGTCGCCTTGGGCTCCACCTACAGTCAGGACCTGTACATCCTGGATCTCGCCAACAAAACCGCGACTGCGGTTACCGGAGTGCCCACGCATGGTGGTGAGTATGGAGCCGGTGCCTTCGTGGAGGATGGCAAGATTTACATGAACATCGTCACGGCGAATGAATCGTACATCTACGTGATCGATATCGCCTCCAAGACAGCCGTAAAGGGTGCGAAGGTGGCCGCCGCAGGCGTCAAGATCATCGCTCGCTGATCCTTCCCCTGTTTGCCGGTCACACGGGGCCAACCGCGGCCGGCAAACCCTCCCCCCCGTCCCCCCTTTCGTCCAACTCTCGTCACTTCACCGGGAACCTTGCAGCCAACATGACAACCACTCCTTCCGCCTCCCGCACGAAACCGCGACGTGACCGCCTCGGCACCGCCCTGCGCGCCCTCGCCGCGGTCGTGGGAGGTTATGCCCTGGCCTCCCTCGTGTCGGCCCTCGCGGCTCTGACTTTTCCGTTTCCGCGTGAAGAGGCCATCCTCGCGGGAAACATGCTCGGACTCGTGGTCTACCCGACTGTCGCCGTCTGGTCGTTCGTGGTGTCCGGCGCAGGGCGCGTGTGGATCGGGCTGACAATCTCCGGAGCGCTACTGGCCGCGGCCATCTGGATACTGCGGGGGACGCTCTGATGCTCAAGACATTCCGGATCTCCATGACCTGGCTGCACACCTGGTGCGGTCTCTTGCTGGGATGGCTGCTGTACACCATATTCGTCACCGGGACCGCGAGCTACTACCGGCCCGAAATCACGCAATGGATGCAGCCCGAACTGCGCCCTTATGTCGCGTCACCTGCAGTCCTGCTGGAGCGCGCGCTCGGTGAAATCCAGCGGAACGCTCCCGATGCGACCGTCATTTACATGCGGTTTCCCGGTGAACGCGAACCCGGTCTCCATCTCCACTGGCAAACACCTGACGGAAAACGCACCGCCAAGGTCGTGGATGCCGAAACGCCAACCCGCGAGGCCCGCGACAGCCGGGGTGGCGAGTTTTTCTACCGCTATCATTTTCAGCTCCAGCTTCCCTATCCCTGGGGACGATTCCTCGCCTGCATCGCGGCCACCTTCATGCTCGTCGCGTTGTTTACGGGCATAGTGGCCCATCGCCAGTTCTTCAAGGATTTCTTCACCTTCAGGCCGTCGAAGCCTGGAACCCGCTCCTGGCTTGACTTTCACAACCTCTCCGGAGTCATCGCCCTGCCCTTCTACTTCATGATCGCCTACAGTGCCCAGGTGACGTTACTGGAGATGTTCATGCCGTGGAGCCGCATGGCGACAACACCGCCGGTCGTCGCCGCAGAAAACGCACCGCAAAAGCCCACCGCCACGGACGATGCGCCTGACACCACATCACGCAATCTTCCGGCTGCCGCGCCTGTCGTGGCCGAAGCAGCCACGCCCATCCCTGTGAATGTGATCGCCGAAACCTATGTGGAAAAGATGGGCGATGCTCCTCTCGCCAGCTTGTACGCCACGGGAGTCGGGACTCCCGCCGCCGTCTACAGCCTGACACCCAGCGCTACCCGCCAGATCCCTTACAATTACAGACGCACCCTGAATCTCAACGCGCAAGGCCAGGCATTCCCGGTCGACAATCCACCCGGTCCTCTCGCAAAGCTTCACGACATCTTCTATGGTTTGCATATCCTCAGGTTCGCAGCGCCACCGCTTCGGGCCCTCTTCTTTTTCCTCGGCCTGCTGGGTACGGCCCTTGTGGCCACCGGCCTGCTCATGTGGACGGTCAAGCGGCGCAAGCGCCAGGAATCATTGACGGGCGCGGGCGGCGCGGGATTTGGATACCGCCTGGTCGAACGCCTCAACATCGCCACAATCGTTGGCTTCCCTCTCTCGCTGGTCACCATTTTCTGGGCAAACCGCCTGCTCCCCATCGGTCTTGAAGCACGGGGTGACCGCGAGGTCATGGTGGTATTCATCACATGGGGCCTGACTTTCGTCCATGCCCTCGCACGCCCCGCTGTGAAAGGCTGGAAGGAACAACTCGCGGTAGCGGCCTTGTTGTGCGGCCTGCTGCCCTTCCTCGACGTGCTGACCACCCCCGGAGCCTCCACACGACTGGGCTTCAATCTCGCCATGCTGACATTCGGGGGAATCTTCACATGGGCGTACCTCCGCGTCAGCGTACGGGACCGCATACGCCCTGAGCATCCCCAACCCCAGCCCGGGACATCCCAAGGGAGGCCGACATGAGCCCGCTTGCCAGCTTTTGGATTCTTGCCGGCATGACAGGCCCCGCCATTTGCCTGCTGGCCTTGGCCATGCCGCGGCACGGCATGAAGGTGTTCAGCATCCCGACTTCAAAAGCCCGGGAGCAAGGCCTCCGCTTCAGCGGATGGTTCTTGCTCATCGCCTCGTTTCTTGCGGCCCTGGGCGCAGAAGATGGCGCCGTCAGTCTGGTGAGCTGGTTCGCGCTGCTGGCCGTACAGGCTTTCGCGGTCACCCTGATTCTGACCTACACGCCCCGCCTCATTTCATGGTGGGCCGGATTCATGACCGTGATCCTGATCCTGCCTGCGATCCCGCACGTGCTCAGGTAGGCGTGCCGGCATGCATTTCAGGTCCGAACCGGTTCTGCTTGAACTCTGACGAAGGGGGGTGCGCCGCCCGGTTGGAGATCGCGGTCACGCACTCTCGGTCCCATGCCCGGTTTGGGAAGGCCTTCGGGTATCGGGGGATCCCGGATCCCACCCCGCAGCCATTCAACCGATCCCCGGAACGTGGGCCGCAAGCCCGTGTCCGGCCCCGCTAAGGCTGCGATGTGTTCAGAAAATCCTGATCGGTGAGCGACTCCAGAAACGCCGTCAGATCCGCCCGCTCGTCCGGGGTCAGCGCCAGCGGGCGAATGCGGCCATCCTTCACGGGATGCATCGTCCCGCCCTGGTTGTAATGCGCCAGCACCTCTTCGATCGTATTGAAGCGACCGTCATGCATGTAGGGGAACGTCACCGCGATGTTGCGCAGCGTGGGTGTTTTGAAACGCGCGAGATCTTCCGAACTCCCGGTGACCTTCGCCCGCCCGGAGTCCGCTTCCGCTCCCGCCTCATAAAGGCCCGTGTTGTGGAACTGGCCGTCGCTGAACAACGGCGGCGTGTGGCAGCTCGCACACCCCAACCGCGACGAGCGAAACAGGATTTCACCGCGCTGGGCGGCCGGTGACAGCGCCGTCGCCTCCCCTGCGCGCCACCGGTCGTACGGGGAGCGATGACTGATCAGGGTACGCTGATACGTGGCCAACGCTTTCGCCACACGGTCCAGTGTCACCGTCCCGTCCCCGAACGCCTGCCGGAACATGCGGACATAAGCCGTATCCGCCTGCAGCCGCGTCACGATCATCGAGTCGGTCATGTCCATCTCTTCATGATCGAACAACGGTCCCAGCGCCTGGGCTTCCAGGGATTCGAAACGACCGTCGAACATGAACGTCCGCAGAAAGGCCATGTTCGCCAGCGTGGGCGAGTTCCGGGTCGTGCGGCCGCCTTCTGTCCCCGAACTGGTCTGTTCATTGCGGACATCCACAAACGCCGTGTACGGTGCATGACACCACGAACACGCGCGGTCGAAGCCGCGGCTTAATTGCCCGTCGTGGAACAGGCGGCGCCCCAACACGTCCGCAGACGGATCATAGGGATTGTCCTTCGGCCATTCGATGGCGGGCCACCCTGCCGGAGCGACCGGCTTGACGGGTCTGTAATCCCCATCAACCACCGGCGGGCCGGCCCGCTCTTCTTCACGGTCAACCAAACACGCCGTCAAGAACACCGATGCCAACACCTGCAGTGCCCAGAGGGGTCCCCAAACACGTCGACTCATGACAACAAAACCGGATGCATCTTCACGATCCTTCTCACCGCCCTCAACGTTCCGACCGTCTTCGCGCTCTTCATCGCTTCCCCACGTCACCCTCACTTCGCCGGTTGACGCAACATCTTCACGACTTCGCTCGAGTGCTGCTCTTCGGCCAACACCATCTCCCGCGCGTATTCTTCGAGCGCGACGCACTTGCCGTCCACCAGGGACAGCAACTCGCGATACGCTTTCAGGCCTTCCTGCTCCGCCTCGAGCGATTCACGCAGGATCGTGCCGATGTCATGCTTGTGGGACTCCAGCAGCGGGCCCACCGCCAGCGAGGGATGCTCGTCAAGCGTGGTGATCCATTCTCCCGCCGCCTGGGCATGCGCCAATGACTCGGTGGCCTGCTCGCGCAGCCAGCTCACGATGGGAATCCGGTTGTACCCGTACACCATGAGGGAGTAATGAGTATAACGCACCACGCCCGCGAGTTCCAGCTCGAGAATCTTGTTGAGCGCGCGGACGACCGCGTCCTTGTTGGCAGTGCCGAGATCCATGGTGACCTCCGTGAAAGGGTGATGCATGAAAGATACAGGCCGGCGCGGAAAAGACCAGCATCAATCAGCAGAGATACTGTCTCTGCGACATGGTCTCAGCCTCATTCACGTTCGGAAACACCGCGACAGCAACGAGAAAAAAAGCGCCCCGTGTGGGGGCGCTTCGATCCAAAGGAAGGGGGCAAGTATGCGCGGATGAATCAGCCGCTGAACGCCTTCGAGTCTTCCAGAAAACCGAGCATGCCCGCATCGCTGAGCGGATGGTCTGCCACCGTGCTGAGCACATTCGCCGGCACCGTCAGAACGTCCGCACCCGCGAGCAGGCACTCCGTGACCTGTACGGGATTGCGGATGCTGGCCGCGAGGATTTCCGTGGTGATGCCGTAGTTGGCGTACACGTGGGCGATCTCGAAAATGAGGCGCGCACCGGCGTCGCGACGTTCGCCGCCCGATGCCACGTACTCGGTGTTCGCGGTCTTCGCCTCGCCTTCGCCCAGCCAGTACAGGCTGTTGCCCGAAGGACGCTGGGGATCATCATTCTTGCCGAGATAGTCGGGGATGCGGCCGAGGAACGGCGAAACGTAGGTGGCGCCCGCGTTGGCGGCCCACACGGCCTGGGTGGTGTTGAAGATCAGCGTCACGTTGGTCTTGATGCCCTTTTCCCACAGACGACGCACGACCTTGAGGCCGGTGAATGGATCGCCGCCGTCGACCACGGCGGGATATCCGCCCATGGGGACCTTGATGACGGCGTTCTTGCCCAGCGCCCCGAGCTCGGAAGCCTGTTCGAACATTTTGTCTTCCGTCAGCTCGGTCAGCTCGAGCGACACGGGGAACGGATCCAGCATGGCGCACAGATCCTTCATGATGTCCTTGGCTTCCTGCCACGACTTCGCCCCCGCCTTCTTCAAAAGCGTGGGGTTGGTCGTGATGCCGTGGATGAGCCCGGCCTTGAGCAGGGGTTCGATGTCGGCCTTGACGGCCGAGTCGCAGAAAATGCGCGGGCCCTTGCCGGCCGGATGTTCGATCGTGTTTTCCTTTTTGGTCAGGTTGACGATCGGCATCTTTTCACGACGGGCGAGCATGGCGGCACTATTGGCGATGGCTTGGAACATGTGGTTTCTCCGTAACCGAAGGGTGGTTTTTCTTCTTTTTCTGTGAGTCTTCATCAATCTAGTATCTATTGTCTTTTATACAAATTCAGCGGGAATCCGCAAGATTCCGTGACACAGACCGGCACGCCCGCGCCCTGAAAACCGCGCGGGTACGCCCCGTAGGCGACCCGGTCCAGGGCAGGCGACCGGGATCACGTGACCCGTTGAGGGGTCGGGATGCGGTCAGGGCCGAGTCAGGGATTGATCAGGGATTATGATGCGTCAGGAAGTCCTGGTCCGTCAGGCTGTGAAGGAACGCGACAAGATCCTCCTTTTCCTCAGGAGCCAGGTTCAGGGGGTGAACGCGCGCGTCGCGCGCGGGGTGGGGGTGACCGCCCGAGTTGTAATGTTCGACCACGGCGCCCAGGTCTTCGAACCGCCCGTCGTGCATGTAAGGGTGCGTCACCGCCACGTTGCGCAAGGTGGGGGTCTTGAACTTGCCCGCGTCCGCGGGACGTCCGGTGACGGCAGCCCGCCCCGAATCGGCGCCGGCGACATCAAGACCCGTATTGTGAAACTTCCCGTCCGTAAAAAGGGGAGGAGTATGGCAGGCGGCGCAATTCGCCTTTCCGGTGAACAACGCATGCCCGCGCCGTTGCGCGGCGGTCAACGCCGTGCTGTCGCCCGCCTGCCAGGCGTCGTAGGGAGCGCGGGTGCTGATCAAGGTGCGCTGGTACGTCGCCAGCGCCCGCGCGACATGGGCCAGCGTGATCGGCCCGGGGCCGAAGACCTCGTGAAACCGCGCGACGTACGCACTGTCTCCCGTCAACATCGCCTCGATGTCTTCCGCCGTCATGTTCATCTCGTCGGGTGACAGCAAGGGGATGATCGCCTGTTCCTCCAGCGTTTCCACTTCGCCCGCCCACATGAAGGACGCGCCGAAGGCGGCGTTGACCAGCGTGGGCGTATTGCGGCGGGTCGGGATCAGCTCAAAGCCGGTGCTGAAGGGGGTATGGTGATTGTCGGCGAAGGAGGCCCGTTCCGAGTGACACCACGAGCAACTGATCACCTGGTCACGGCTGAGGCGCGGCTCGAAAAACAGCAGCCGTCCCAATTCGGCTTTTTCAGGTTGATAGGGATTGTCTTCCGGCCATGCAATGGCCGGCCAGCCCGCCGGCGACGCCGGTGCCTCCCGGCGTGGATCCCGGTCTTCGGGTTGCGCGAGGCACCCGGACAACCCGGCCACGACCGCGCCGGCCGCCGCCAGGGCCCCCAGGGCCCCGACGCCCCGCAACGCCCCCCACACGGCACCCGCGCCGGCCCGGAGAAGAAAGGCCCCCGCGCCCCGCCCCTCCTTGCCCGTGTTTACGCAATCCGGCCTCCTGTTCATGGCCAGTAATCTACTTGGCAACCCGGGCTCTCTCCACTCCGCGCGCGGCCGCCTGCGACGGACGGGGCTTCCTACCTTTTCGGCGCGATGAAGAACCTGCGCGAGCTGTTGTTCCGTGCCGCGGCCCTTCCCGACGGGGATGACGACCAGGCGCGCTGGGCCCTGTCGCTCATCGTGCGCTTGCGCTTTCTGCATATCCTGTTCGAACTGGCGCTGCTGTATCCCGCCGTGCGGTACGGCTGGATGTTCGCATCCGACATCCCATGGTATGCGGGCGCGTTGACGGGTTTGCTGGTGTTCAACGTCATGACGGGTCTTTGGCGAAAACAGGGCTTGCGCGTGGGGCCCCTGCTGCTGCTGCTGCAGATCGCCGTGGACCTCACCGCCATGACCATTCTTTTCAGCGTGTCCGGCGGACTGACGAACCCCGTCCACTCGCTGATCCATTTTCAGATCGGCCTGGCGGGCATCGTCCTCTCGCCCCGCGGCGCCCTGGCCGCGCTGGCCTTCGGGTGCGGATGCCTGATGCTTCTGGGCGGAAGCACGCAAAGCCTGGGGAATACCTATACCTGGGTCGGCCCGCTCGGTCCGAACCTCGCTTACGAGTGGGCGCTCGCGGGCGCGGTTTCCGGGCTTTCGGTGTTCGCCGCGCGCCTCAACCGCCATTACCGCGAACGGCTGCGTGCGGCGCAGGAACGCATCCGGCAACAGGATCGCCTGCGCGCGGCGGGTGCGGTGGCGGCCGGATTTTGTCACGAACTCGCCAGCCCGCTGAATGCCGCAGGCCTGCTGGCCGATCGCCTCCGGCGCAAAAGCGCTCCCGCCGGTTCCCTCGCCCTCACGGAGGAATGGAACGAGTTGCGCGACAGCCTGACGCGATGCGACCGCATCGTGCGTGCCATGTCCGGAGCGCCCTGGGACCCCCGGGAGCTGGGACTGCAAACCGCGGATCCCGGATTGCTGCTGCGGAAAATCGCCCACGAGTGGACCGGATCCGCCGCGGTCCACCTGGACGCAGGCGTGGCGCCCGGATACCGCGTCACGGCGCCCGCTGTGGGACTGGCCCAGATCATGATGACATTGCTGCGCAATGCGGAGGAAGCCTCCCCCGCGCAGGAGGAGATCGAGGTCGGTCTGGAGGAAGCGACGCTCAGAAACCGCGCCGCCGTCAATATCATCGTCTCGGACCGCGGTGCGGGGATCCCTTCCGAAGTGCTGCAGGACTTCGGGTCCCCGTTCAACAGCAGCAAGGGCGCCGGGCGCGGGCTCGGCCTGTTCGCGGCGCTTCACCTGACGGAATCGCTGGGCGGTACACTGGTGCTCAGCGCCCGCGAAGGGGGCGGGACATGCGCCATCCTCACCCTGCCACGCGCGTTCCCCGACATGGAGGAATCCACATGAACATCCTGATCCTCGAAGACGACGCCGCCCTGCGTCGCACCCTGATGCGTGAACTCGCCGATCTCGGCCATCACGTCCACGCCGCCGCCGCCTGGGCCGACGTCGTGCGCGACGGCATCACCCTGCGCACGCTGGACGCGGCCGTGCTCGACCTCCGGTTGGCGGGCGCGGGCGGGGAAACGGGTCTGGACGCGCTCGCCGCCCTGCGCGTCGCCAATCCGTTGTGCCGCGCCGTGCTGATGACCGGATACGGCAGCCATTCCACGGCCCTCGAAGCGGGGCGTCTCGGCGCGGCACACTATCTGGCCAAACCCGTTTCCATGCCGTGGTTGTTGTGGGCCCTGGAACTCGGGCCCCGGCCCGACGCGGAGGAAGAACGCGAAGCCGGCGCCGCCACGCTCGCACGGAACGAACGCGAGTACATCGAGTACGTGATGATGCAGTGCGGCGGCAATGTCAGCCAGGCGGCGCGCCTGTTGGGCCTGCGACGCCAGAGCCTGCAACGGAAACTGAAGAAGTACGCGAGCCCTTAGCCGCCGGACGCGCCCTGACGGATCCCGTCCCTGGGAGCGGGCTGGATCAATGGGACGCGGAAGCCTGCCGAACGGGATCAGGACGGATCAGGACGGGATCAGGACGAGGACATCGTCACCCTCGACCTCAAGGTCGAACCGCGTGAGGGACGCGCCCTCGCACGGACCGTCATCGCAATATCCCGTGTCCGGATCGTAGCTCGCCCCGTGCGTTTTGCAGACGATGCGGTCGATGGCGCCGTACCAGAAATCCCCGTCCCCATAATCGAGCGGGATGGGCAAATGTTTGCACTTGTTCTCGTAGGCCCTCAGGTTGTCGCCGTGGCGGATCACGAACCCTTCGAGCTCGCCGTATGCGGACGGCCAGGAAAACACACGGGTCTCCCCATGCCTCAGGGCAGCGGCTCCAGGAACGCGGATCATGCGGGACGACATGCCGTTAAAGTTACTTGAAGGACAATTGCAGGGCGGGAGGCCCCTTGAGGGGACAAGGGAGGTGCCTGAAGGGACTTGGAGGCATGGGGTGCATCTTCGGGCACCGGGACCGCACGCTTGCCACCTCCCGGGCGCCTGCGTCTCTCCGGAAACCCTATGTCCCCACGGGGTCGACGCCATACCAGCGAAGCCCGGGCGCCGATTCAAGCAACCCCAGTTCCGCACACAGGCCGAAGAACGTCGTCAGCGCGCGCGCATGTCCGTCCGTGAGGGCATAATCGGCCGTGGAAAAAAAATCCAGGGCGGCGGCGCGATCCAGTGGAAGCGCATAGACGCGCTCCCATGCGTCCAGGCAGGAATCAGGGTTCGCGAAAAAGGCGCGCAACGACGCATGGAGGTGCTGCGCGTAGGCTGCCACCAGCCCGGGCTTCTCACGCGCCGCCTGCGCGCGCAGGATCCACACCCCCAGCGGGAGGGGCACGCCCTGCCACTCCTGCCAGACACGGGCGAGGTCGTAACGATAAGGCCAGTCGCCCGCCGCGGCTTCGCGCAAGGCGGCATCCCCGATGGCCACCTTCCCCGTCGCAGGTTCTCCTCCCGCGTCTTCCGCGTCTCCCGTGTCTTCCGCCTGGCCCGCCTCCGGAGGCACAAAAACCGGATCGACCGCGAAGCGGAAACGGCTGAGGACCCGTACGAGGGCATTGGACGTATCGGAGTCGGGGGACAACACCACACGCTGTCCCCCCAGGTTTTCCCAAGGCACGCGCGAAAACAACAAAACCGATTTGACCTCACCACGCCCCGAGGTGCACAAACCCGGGAGCAAAACGTACTCCCGCGCGTGGCGCGCGTACTCGAAGCTTGAGGACGGCGCGCAGTCGATCCCACCGGTCGCCAAAAGCTTGTTGAGCACGCTGGGAGGCCCGTCGGTGAAAGTCGTCGAGGGAAACCCCGTCAGCGAAGCGTGAAAATACGGGGCGCAGACAAGGAACGGAATGCGCCCGACCCGTAAAGCCGGGGCGAGGGGCGCATCATGCAAAGGCATCACGGAAGCGCCTCCGCGAGTTTGTGGAGAACCCCGGCGCACGGCACACCCGCGACGCGCACCGTTTTTTCCCGTCCTGTGGCGCCGCGTTCGACCCGCACGGACGACTTCGGCACGCCACAGATTGTGGCCAGAAACGCTTCCAGAGCGGCGTTGGCCGCGCCTTCCACGGGCGGCGCCTGCAGGCGGATGCGCACCCGGCCGGCGGCCACTCCCAGAAGACCGGTCGCGGAGGCGCGCGGCGTCACGCGCACCGCAATGAGACACCCGCCTTCCACCGCGCGCACCACCGCCGCGAGTTCATCAGGGAGCGGAGACGCGTTCATCATGACGGCCTCCAGGCCCGCTCCTCGTCGGCCAGCAACGAGGCCCACGCGGAAGTCGGCAACCCGCACGTGCCCGCCTGACACCGGAAGCCCTGCGTTCCGTCGACCGGACGTTTGTCCTGCAGCAGGGGAATGCCCGAGGGGCCCACGGCGCCCGCGATGCGGACATGGGGCAAAAACCGCGCCGAAGCCCGCGCCAGAAATTCCGGGGCCTCCGGACCGGCAACAGCAAGCGTCACCGGCGACTGTTCTTCCACGAACAGAACCCGGGCCCAATACGAGTACGCGGGGGCGTAAGCGGGCAATTCCGCCGCCATCGCCGCACTCATCGCCTGCGCCCGTGCGTGCAGGACCGGATCGGTGAAATAATCCGCGAGCTGGAACAACACTTCTGCCATCAGCGCGTTGGACGAC
The DNA here is from genome assembly GCA_964416695.1 of uncultured Bifidobacterium sp. GTDB lineage: Bacteria > Fibrobacterota > Fibrobacteria > UBA11236 > UBA11236 > UBA11236. The sequence goes on along the minus strand of CAYQFG010000007.1, from coordinate 21,147 downwards.
GGAATGACGTTGTCCTGCAGTTCCTTTTTGCGGACAACCACCTGGGGAGCATTGTCGGCAGAGAAGTACAACAACGGATGCACCCGGCCTTCGGCATCGGGTGCATCCGAACAATGCTTGAGCGCGTACAACGCGAGCCCGTGCGCGGCCGTGAGATAACGTTCCTCGAACGTGGCCTGATACAACGCGATCAGGCCGCGCGAGAAGCCGGCGTAATCCTCCAGAAAGGCGTCGATGCCGAAGAATCCCGCGCCGCCGTCCGTGTGTCCCCGGCGCCACAGGCCGCCGTCGGGACGTCGGGCCTTCTCCAGCAGCATGTCGGCGGCGCGGCGCGCGCGGGCGATCCACATGGGTTCATCCAGCAGGCGCCCCGCGCGGGCGAGCGCCGCGATCATCAAGCCGTTCCATCCCGTCAGGACCTTGTCGTCGCGGAGGGGCCGCTCGCGCTCCCCGCGCGCGCGCAGGAGGTCGGCACACCCTTCGTCGAGCAACCGGGACGCGGCCTCCGGCGTCATCCCGTGTCGCGCGGCCCATTCCGCCACCGAAAACCTTTTGATCAGCACATGCCGCCCGTGTTCCCAGTGCGCCGCTCCGCCATCGGCCTCCACGTGCACCCCGAACAGGTCGGCCAGCACGGGAAAGCGGTCGCCCAGAACGCGCGACAGTTCCGCGCGCGTCCAGACGTAAAACGCCCCTTCCTCGCCCTCGCTGTCGGCATCAAGCGCCGAGCAGTAACCGCCCGCGAGCCCGTCACCCGCCGCCAGCTCGCGTTCGACGAACGTCGCGATGCCCCGCGCCACCTCGCGGTAGGACGGTTCATCCAGCGCGACGGCGGCTTCGGCATACAGCTCCAGCAACTGCGCGTTGTCGTACAACATTTTTTCAAAGTGCGGCACGTGCCACTCCGCATCGACGGAGTAGCGGGCAAAGCCGCCACCCACCTGATCGTAAATGCCTCCGGCCGCCATGCGGTCAAGCGTGAGCCGCACCTGTCCGAGAAGGGCGGCGTCCGCATGGCGCGTCGCGTAACGTAGCAGGAAACTCCATTCGCCCGGCATGGGAAATTTGGGGGCGTGACCCGTCCCGCCGGCCCCGGTGTCGAAGCGGGCCTTAAAGGTGGGCATCACCCGGGACCACGGGACGGGGGTGGACGCGGAGGCCTCAGGGCGGATTTCGAGCTGACGCAGGCGCGTGGTGATCTTGTCCGCCTGCTCCGCGATCGCGTGCGGCTCGCGCGCGTGCAAGTCCGCCAGGTTTTCCAGCAGGGCGCGCCACTGCTCGCGCGGAAAATACGTGCCGCCGTATACGGGACGGCCGTCGGGCAGCACGAAACAATTGAGCGGCCACCCGCCGCGGCCGGTCATGAGCTGAACGGCATCGAGATACACCTGGTCGACATCGGGACGTTCCTCGCGGTCCACCTTGACGCACACGAACGCGCGATTCATGATGGCCGCGATGCCTTCGTCCTCGAAACATTCGTGCGCCATCACATGGCACCAGTGACAGGCGGCGTAGCCGGAACTGACCAGCACGAGTTTGCCTTCCGCGCGCGCCCGCGCGAACGCGTCCTCACTCCATTCCACCCAGTCGACGGGGTTGTGCTGATGCTGGCGAAGGTAGGGACTGGCGGCGCGCGCGAGTGAATTGGTCATGTGCATGAATTACGAATTAATCCCGGGGAACGGGATCAACGGAAGGGCTTTCCGGGAAAAACGGAGCGGGACACAAGTCCTCCGCCGAAAAAACTGCCGAATCCCGGCGGGGCGGGAGGGACCGGACGGACACGCAGCGCGCGCCGGGGCACGATGCCATTGTCCGGTCCCGCATGCCCTCAGAAACGCGACAGATCGCGTCCCAGCACGTGCGACTTCAGCCAGTCGAAAAACACGAGGATGCGGTTGCGGCCGCTGACGAGCTTGGAGAGGTACACGGAACGCCAGAACAGGAAGGTCACGAAACCACTGCCCTTGATGCCGGGCAGATCCGCGACCGCACGGTTGCCGCCCACGTACGCCAGCATGCCCATTTTCTTGTACACAAAGGGATCGACGCTTTTGCCCGCGGCGCGACGGCGGAATGCGCGGCCCAGATAGCGGCCCTGTTGTTCGGCCACCTGCGCCGTTGCCGGCAGCGGCCCGCCTTCGATGAAGCTGCAATCGCCCAGGGCGTAGATCGAGTCTTCTCCCTTGACCTTGAGGTCGGGACCGACCAGGATGCGACCGGCTCCGTCCTTGGGCAAGTCAATCGCCTTCACGAAGTCCGTGGCCGCGTTCCCCGTGGCCCAGACCAGCAGGCCGAAAGAGATCTCGCTCCCGTCGTGCAGGGCAAGACGGTCGGCGGCGACGTTGACCACGCGACGCTCGGTGCGCACATCGATGTTGACGCGATGGAAGCGTTTCGCCGTATAATCCGACAGCGACTGGTCAAAGGCGCCCAGCAGCTTGGGCAGGGCCTCCAGCAGGATGATGTGCGAATCGCGCACTTCATCGGGATAAACCGCGGCCAGGTCGGCGCGCATGAAATCGTGCAGCTCCGCGGCGAATTCCACGCCGGTGGGGCCGCCGCCCACGACCACGAAGGTCAGCAGGCGCTTCCGTTCCTCGGGATCGATCCCGGGAGAGGAGGCCAGCTCCAGGCAATCCAGCACGCGGCGACGGATGACGCGCGCATCGCGCATTTCCTTGAGGAAGGTGGCGTGGTCGGCGACACCCGGAATTCCGAAAGTGCCGGGCACCGCGCCGACGGCGATCACGAGATCATCGTACGGCAACTCCATGGGACGTCCATCCAGCGGCGAAACGCCGGACACGATGCGCCGTTCCCGGTCGAGGCCGGTGGCGGCCATGAGCTGAAACCGGGCGTTGTCCTGGTTGCGCAGGGGCTCCAGGATGCTTCGGAATTCAAGCGTACCGACCGTCGTGCTGGGCAGCAGGGGCGTGAACAGGAAGTGATTCCGGGGGGCGGCCAGAGTGGCCTTGTAGCCCTTTTTACCCAGTTCACGGACAAAGCGGTAGGCGGCAAAGCCTCCACCCAGTACCAGAACCTGGCGATCGTTCGAGGGTGTCAAACTGTTTCTCCTTTCAAAACTTTCACGGCGGCCAGCACCTCATCGACATGGCCCGCGACCCGGACCTTGGGCCACGTCGCCCGCACGACGCCATGGGCGTCGATGAGGAACGTCGAGCGGACGATGCCCATGAATGTGCGACCGTACAGACTTTTCTCCTGCCAGACCCCATAAGCGTCCAGCATGTCGTGCTGAGGATCGCTCAGAAGCGGAAACGTCAGGGCATGCTTGGCCTTGAACTTCCGGTGGCTTTCCACGGAATCCGCGCTCACCCCCACCACGGAAGCTCCCGCCTGCGTCAGACGCTGGAGATTGTCCCGAAAGTCGCAGCTTTCCTGTGTACATCCGGGAGTGTTGTCTTTGGGATAAAAATAGATGACCAGCATTTTACCCGCGAAATCAGCCTTTGTGACCAGTGTCCCCTCATCGCTTTCCAAACGAAAGTCGGGCGCCTTCTCTCCCACCGCGGGCATGGCGGGCGACGGCCCGCGGGAGGGATTTCCGGAGCGATTTTGGGAGTTTTTCGCCTTCATACGTTTCCCCATGAGGGTTTCTGGCCGCCATTCCGCGATCCTGCTGTCAGTCGGGCCCAAAGTTAGCTTCGGACTGCGAACTTATCCCCGGGGGCGTTTGATGAAACACGTTCATTTTCTCCCGCTTGGTGGTGCCGTTTCCACTCCTGGCGCTCCCTTGGCGTCCGAACACGGAGGAACGGGATGTTTTCACAGGATTATTTACGAATAATGCATGAAATGATTTCCGGCATGAAAATCCATGAATCCGCAGTGAAGCCGCACACCGAAACATCTTGTAACATGGCCCTGAATCAGGCGTTGTGGACTCGGCACGTGGGCCGCAAAAAAGGAGATGTGTATCTTTGATGAAGAATATTTTACGCAGTCGTTGAGACGTTGGGTGCTCATTCACGTCATGCCGTACCGGCTCCCCGGGATGCCGGCTCCCGGCGTTTGAAACGGGATCGCATGACAGAACCTCAACGTTCTCCCGGAATGTCCCATTCCGGCTGCCAGGAGAGGGATTCCCATTGGAAACGAACCGGCATGAGAACAAGGGCATGGGCGGCGTCGTCATGGTGGTTTCCGGTGACGCCGGATTGCTCGAGGTCACCCGCCAGTGTCTGGAGACGGCATCGGTTCAGCTCAACATTCCTGAATCGGCGGCAGACGCCCCCACGCGGGCCAAAATGCGCCAGCCCCTCCTCATCATTCTGGACGGCGCGCTGCAGGAGGCCGTTTCTTCAGACGGACAGGTGCTTGAGGCCTTGAAGGGAAGTCCGTATACAGCGGTGATCCCGCTTGTCATCCTGGCGACTCCGGACACTCCCGAGGACGTGCAACTCGAATGGTTCCGACGCGGGGCGGATGACGTGTTGGTCCGGCCCGAAAACGAGGAGTTGCTGAAGCAAAAGCTCGGCGTGCTGGGCAAACGGTACGTCGCCACCGAGGCGACGCCCGACACCCTGCAGGCCGAAGGCCTGGTGGTCGACTTGCGCGCACGCAAGGTCACCGTGAACGGCCATCCGGTCACGCTCACCCGCAAGGAATTCGACCTGCTGAACATGTTGTTGCGCAAGCGGGGGCTTGTCGCGTACACCACCCACCTGTATCATACGGTGTGGGGTTATGGCGATTCCTCTCCGGTCGATTCCCACACCGTCAAGGTCCACATCTCATCGTTGCGCAGTAAACTCGGCCCCGAGCTGGGCCGGAAAATCGTGAACCTGCCCGGGCTCGGCTACCGCTTCGACGACCAGGATTCCTGATCAAGGGTTCGGATCAAGGCCGGAGGGCGTCAAGGATCCGGTTTACCGCGCGTGGCATCCGGACGTACCGCCCGGTGGGCCGTGGAGCCGCCAGGCGGTCACCCCCCGCGGCGGGCGTGCCAGCTCACGGTCAACGATTGCACCACACCCAGCTCCCGCCACCATTGCGCCGCATAATCCACGGCGACCGGCCCGACCTGGACCGTCGTTCCCGCTGCCAGCTTGACCGCCTCGCCGCCGCGTTCTTCGAGTCCCGCATTCGGATCGATGACACCGACCAGGTTGCGGACATCGTCCACGCTCCAGCGGGTCCCCCCACGAACCGACCACTCGGGCAGGACGGCATACTCCGCTCCCACCGCGGCGTACGGCGACGCATGCCAGGGCGCGACGGCATCCGCCACGAGCGTCAGCTGACGGTTTCCGCGGGGCTGGTAAGCCAGGCCGCCACGCACCGCCAGCGGAAGCACGCCCCGCCGCGTATCGCCTTCGTAATACCCCGTGAACTGACGCCCGATGTTGGTCACCGCCGCCCCCGCGACCAGGTTGCGGGCCATGCGGTACTGCACGCCCGCATCGAAGCCGGCACCCCAGGCGCTGGTCGCCCCGTCAAAGGCGCCCAAGGTTTCGTGGGCGAGCTTGAAGGTTCCGCCGGCGTGCAGATTCTCCCCCAGGGCCCGCGCGTAAGTGACCGCCGGATAGAGGTTGAACGGCCTCAGGGTTCCGAGAACATTCCGGTCTGCATCAGTTTGCGTCAGGACGTCGTAGTCCACGTAGGTCGCACTGACGGCCCATTGTCCGCCCGTCGCGGGGAAGCTCCATGCCACCGCACCCATGCGTGTCAGGTGCGCGCGCAACGATCCCTGGTAGACGACTCCGGAGTCGCGCGCGAGGCCCGCCGGGTTCACGCCCAGCACGGAAGGCCCTTCACCCAAGGCCGTATGGGCCCCCGCCAGGCCCGCCGGCCGCGCCGCCGACGCTTCGGCGATGGCGGGCATGGCGGCCGCGCCGGGCTCTCCCGGCGCGGCCGCCGGCGCGATGTCCGGCATGAGGATCACAAACAGAAGGGCGGCCACCGGAGACACCGGGCCACACCGCACGTGACGCCTTGCGGACAGACGTCGCCGTGACAAGACGGAGGGGAAAAGATCCGCAGGCGAAAATTGCATCGCCATAAGTTACATGACGTCGGGAATTCGCACCATAACAGGCGGCGGGAATGAAGGCGTGAGAAAAATGCCCTGCCGGTGAACGTGATCTCCTTTCCGGCGGAGGGTGGAGTTGCCGCAGGAACATCATCGTCTTATCTTTGCCTCCTCCTTTTCCCGGGAGCCAATAGCTCAGCTGGTAGAGCAGCGCCCTTTTAAGGCGTGGGTCGAAGGTTCAAATCCTTCTTGGCTCACCAGGGAACCCTTCCCTGGCGATTCCCGAAACTGCAAGTCCGTCGCGACGTCCTTCCGCATTTCCGCTTTCCGCTTTCCGCTTTCCGCATTTCCGCATTTCGGGACCCCTCGCGTCCCCGCCCTGCGCCTGACGTGTCCGGCCCTCAGGGCCTTTGCCCCGACGAATGTCGGCATCCCCCCCAACCCCCGCCCTTCCATTCATCTTCCCGGTCTCACGTCCGTCATTGTCCGTCATTGTCCGTCATCGTCCCTCATCGTCCCTCATCGGGTGACGTGACGAACCCGGCCCGTATCCGGTCGGGACGGTACGCGCCTCCCATGCGGACAAAATGTCCTCGAGCGTCCCCCATACCGTGTCACTTTTTCAGGAATTTCCGTGACGGGTGCGGTATATTGAAACCAACCCGAACATTGGCGGTCCCTTGTCGCATTCCCCCACCCCGATCCTCGCCGTCCCGCACCCTGCTCCACATCCCGTCCCCCATCGATTGTCCTGGCTGTCCTCCGTCGTCTGGACGACCTTCGGTCTCGGTCTGGCCGCCGGCGCTTACGGGGCCACCGTTCCTGCGACGGTGCATCCAGACTGGACGAAAATCGACCTGCGCCCGGCGGGGTATGAACCCCAGGTGTCCGGAATGGCATTCATGGCGGATGGCCGGCTGGTCGTGGCGCACTGGGATACGGCGCGCGGGCGCGGTTCGAACGTGACCGAGACGGTCCGCGCCTACAACAGCAAGGTGCATGTCCTCTCCGGGGTTCTCGGCGACACGCCGGCGGTCACCCTCGATACCATCGCCCGGGGGCTGGAAGACGTCATGGGCCTCGCGGTCGTGAACGACACGATTTACGTCTCCGGAGGAAACACCATCGTGCGCCTGACCCGTACCGGCACCACGGGTTCCGTCACGCGGGCCGACACGGTGTTCATTTTGCCCGGCACTCCGGCCGAGGGCTCCGGCGATTCCCTGCGGCCACGGCACGGCAGCCAGGAGTACCTGAACGGGCTCTTGCACAAGGACGGCAAGCTTTATGTGAGTCCGTCCTCGCTGGATCCCATCGGCACCATCCAGGGCAGCCCCCAGGTCAGCCCCTACCGCGGCACCTATCTTGAGGTCACGCCCGGTGACGGCGTCGCCGACAAGCGCGGCCGTTTCCGCATCATGGCAAACGGCCTGCGCGCCGCCGCCGGGATGGGCTTCGGGCCCGAAGGACGCCACTGCGTGCCGGACAACCAGGGGGACTGGTTGCCGGCCAACAAGCTCATCTGCCTTCAGGACGGCAAGTATTACGGTGCCCGCAAGGCGGGCGGGCTGGCGGCGACCTACTATGCTCCCTGGGATCTCCTGACCGAAACGCCGCCGACCGTATGGGCGATCCAGAACGAGATCGCCAATTCTCCCACGGCGCCCGTGTACGTCCCCTATGGTCCTTACAAGGGCCAGATGCTGATGGGCGACGTGCGCTGGGGCGGGATTCAGCGATACTTTCTTGAGAAGAATGCCGCCGGCGACTGGCAGGGCGCGGCCTTCGTGTTCACCGGAGGCCTGGAGGCGGGCGTGTTCCGCCTGGCGTTCGGCCCGGACAGCATGCTGTATGTGGGCATGATCGGCGGCCGGAACGACAACGACGGATACCCCAAAAGCCAGAACAACGCGACGCGTGTGGATTTCGGATTGACGAAACTCCGCTACGACGGAACGACGACCGCGTTCGAGATGCGCGCCGTACGGGCGCGCCCGGCCGGCTTTGAAATCGAGTTCTCGCAGCCCGTTGATACGGTGGTGGCGAAAAACGCCGCCAGCTATACCGTGCAGAGCTACCACATGACGCCCACCAGTTCCTACGGCGGAGGCAGCAAACAGGGAAACACCACGCTCACGCCCACGCAAATCCTCATCTCGTCCGACCGCCGCAAGGTCTACCTGGCCCTGCCACCCATCGCCGTCTCCACCCCGACCCAGCAGCGGGTCGTCTACATCCGCCTGAACGATTACAAGTCCGCAGGGCAGGACGCGCCGTGGTCGAACGAAACCTGGTATACGCTGAACGGCGCGGGTACGGGAACGGTTTTCCAGGACCCTACGGCCATCTCCGCCCGCGACTCCCGGCGTGTGCCCGCCCGCCGCGCGGACATGGAGGTCACCGTCCGGGGAAACCGCCTGCACGTGCGCGCGGCGCTCGCGGAGGCCTACACGGTCACGCTCCGCGATCCGCAGGGGAAAACACTGGCGGTTTACCCGGCCCACGGCACGGGCGTGCATTCCTTTGACCTTCCCCCGTCCGCCCGCGGAATCACCGCGGTGGCGGTGCGTCGGGATGCCTCCGGCGAAACCCTGTTCAGCACCCTGCTCCCGCGCCCCTGAGCGGGAGTCCCGTACAGCCCCCCTCGCACCCGTCCTTCCTCCGTCATGACTACGGGGAAGACGTTCCCCTGGAAACGTGTAGATTGAAGGGATGATGCCCGGGCCAGGCCGGCCTGACGGACCCCGTCCGGGAATCCGCGTTTCCCGCACACCCCCTGCCCTCCCCGCACGCACAGCGGCATTCCGGCTGCGGAGGCGCCGCCCCCGGCCGGGCCCGCAGCCCCCACGGACCCCCGAATACACAAGGATCACGTCATGACCCCCTCCTCCCATGCCTCCCCTTCCCCCGCCACCGCCACCTTCGCAGGCGGATGTTTCTGGTGCGTCGAAGCCGCATTCCTGGACGTGGCAGGCGTGAACACGGTGGTGTCCGGCTACGCCAACGGCCATGATCCCGCGCCCACGTACGAAAAAGTCGGGACCGGCCGGACCGGACACACCGAAGCCGTGCAGATCACCTACGATCCCGCGAAGGTCACGTATGAAACCCTGCTGGAAATCTTCTGGCGCCAGATCGACCCCACCGACCTGCAGGGACAGTTCGCGGACCGCGGCAGCCAGTACCGGCCCGCCATCCTTTACCATAACGACGAACAGCGGAGACTCGCCGAAGCCTCAAAGGCGAGCCTCGCCGCCTCCGGCCGTTTCCGTGACGACATCGTCGTCCCCGTGGAACCGTTCCAAAGCTTCCACCCGGCCGAAGACTACCACCAGAAATACTGCCGGTTGAATCCGGGGCATTACCAACGCTATAAAACCGGTTCGGGACGTGCCGGGTTCATCAGCAGGGTCTGGGGGAAGGACGCGTCGCCCGTGATTCCTCCCGCCGGCGACCCCGGCGGCAACGTGCAGTCGCCGTCCGCCGGAATCCCGGGCGACGCGGGCGGTGTGGGGCAAGAGGCGGGAAAAGAGGCGGGAGAAGACCTCCGGGAAGGAACGGGAGACGGGGCGGTCCCCCGGGAAGCGTGCGACCTCACCGGTTTGTCCGACGCCGCGTTGCGCGCACGCCTCAGCCCAGAACAGTACGAGATCACGCGCCGCAACGGGACGGAACGCCCCTTCGCCAACGCCTACTGGGACAACAAGCGCGACGGGCTTTACGTCGACGTCATCTCGGGCGAACCGTTGTTCAGTTCGCGCGACAAGTTCAACAGCGGCACCGGATGGCCCAGTTTCACCCAACCCGTGGAGGGCGCGCGCATCGTGGAAAAAACGGATTCATCCCATGGCATGAGGCGGACCGAGGTGCGCAGCGGCAAGGCGGATTCCCATCTCGGCCACGTCTTTCCCGACGGCCCCGGCCCCGACGGACTTCGCTACTGCATCAACTCGGCCTCACTGCGCTTCATTCCCCGGGAAGATCTGGAAAAGGAAGGGTATGGGGAGTTTGGGAAGCTGTTTGAGCCGTGAGCAATGCCGCACCAGGGCAATGCGGCAATTGAACAATGCGGCAACGCGGCAGGAGAACACAGCGGACGTTTGAAAGGCCATGGCCGTGTCTGGGCATTGTCATGCTGCTGTTCCCTTGTTCGCCGTCAGTGCGAGCTGCTTGTTGTTAATTCCTGATTCGTGATTCTTCCGCGTCTTGGCCCAAGTCCCGTCGTCCCCCACCAACTACCTTTCCCGACCCATGCCGTCCGCATCTTCCGCATCCTCCGCATCTTCGGTTGCGCCGCTTTCAGACCTTCTCGATCTCCGGGCCTTTCCCGACTTCGCGGCCCTGAAACCCGGCCCGGGAAAGCCCGTTCAAATCGCGGGGCTCGCGGGCTCGGCGGCATCCGCGCTGGTGGCCACACAGTTCCGCCAGGCCGCAGCCTCCGTGTTGTACCTCGCGGCCGACGCCCGGGATGCCGAGGCCATGGCCGAGGATCTCGAATCCTGGCTCGGCGAAGATTCCGTACTCCGCTTTCCCGGGCTCGACCTCAAGCCGTATGAATGGCGCGAGCCGTTCGGACAGGTCCGCGAACTCCGGCTGGAAGCGTTCGAAGCGCTGTACAAGGGCCGTCGCGCCGTGGTGGTCAGCACCGTTTCCGCCTTTCTTGAGCGTTTCCAGAGTCCGCAAAGCCTCCACCGCGAGGTCGTGACCCTCCGGGCGGGCGATGCCCTGAACCCGGCCTCCTTCCGCGAAGCGGTCGGCACGCTGGGCTTCCGCGAAGAACCCTCCGTGCAGGACATCGGCGACTTCAGCGTGCGCGGCGAGATTCTCGACGTCTATCCGTTCATGGCGGACAATCCCTACCGCATCGTGCTGGACGGCGACGTCATCGAAACCATCCGCGAGTTCGACATCTTTTCGCAGCGCTCGCTGCGTACCGTGGAGTCCATCGCCCTGTTGCCGCAGGACGAATGCTGCTACACCCCCGATGAAATCGCGGCCGGTCTGCTGGAACAGTTCGACGCGCTGGGCGGCGAATCCGGCTACGAAGCCGAATTGCACCGGCTGACCGGCAAGCGCGACCTCGCGGGCATTCACTGGCAGAAGGCCTTCTTCAAGCAACTCGACCACACCCTGCTGGACTTCATGGGTCCGGAGGCGCGCGTCGTGGTCGGGGATACGGACGGATTGGCCAGGGCCCTGGAAAAAAACCGTACGGCCGCACGCGCGGGCTACGAGGACGCGCGCGCGCAAGGCCGCGTCGTCAACGAACCCGACCAGTTGTTCCTGACCGCGAAGGAGGTCCACGCCCTGCTCGAGGCGCGTCGCACACTTCTCGTCGGCCGCATCGCGTTCGAGGGCCCCGGCAGCGCGGTGTTCGACGTCGACGCGCAGACGCGCGACGGGGCGGGCCTCGCCGACGCCGAATCGCGTTTCCGCGAGCTGGCGGCGGACGGCATCCGCATCTGGCTGCTGTGCCCGAACCCGGCACAGGCGGAACGTCTCTGGAAACAGGCTGAGCCCTACCGCAAGTACGGAATCGAAGGCGTTCTCACGGGAACACTGACCACCGGCTTCATCGACCGTTCCCAGGGCCTCGCCCTGCTCACCGACCACCAGTTGTTCAACCGCGTCACGCGGCGGACGCGCAAGCGCAAGTTCCGCGGCGGCGGGGTGGCCATCCCCGACTTCGACGCGCTGCACCGCGGCGACTTCGTGGTTCACGAAACCTACGGCATCGGACGCTTCGCCGGCATCCGCCGCATGCGCATCGCGGGGCACGAGGTCGACTGCATCCTGCTCGACTACCAGGGCAAGGACAAGCTCACGTTGCCCGTCACCGACCTGGCCAAACTGGAAAAGTTCTCCAGTGAGGAAGGCAAGGTTCCCGTCCTGTCCAAACTGGGCGGCAAGGCGTGGGAAAACGCCAAGGAAAAGACGCGCAAGGCCATCGTCATGCTGGTGCGCGAACTCATCGAACTGTATGCGCGCCGCTCGGTGGCGAAAGGCTTCGCCTTTTCCCCCGACGGCCCCATGCAGGCCGAGTTCGACGCCTCGTTCGAATACGACCTGACTCCCGACCAGGCCAAGGCCATCGCCGAAGTCCGCCAGGACATGGAATCCTTGCGCCCCATGGACCGTCTCGTCTGCGGTGACGTCGGCTTCGGCAAGACCGAGGTGGCCATGCGCGCGGCGTTCAAGGCGTTGATGGACAAGAAGCAGGTGGCCCTTTTGGCGCCGACCACCATCCTCGCCGCGCAACATTACGAGACCGTCAGCGAGCGTTTCTCCGGCTGGCCCGTCCGCGTGGAGTCCTTGCACCGTTTCCGCACGGCGGCGGAGCAAAAGGAAACGCTCGCGGCACTGGAGCGCGGCGAGGTCGACATCCTCGTCGGCACCCACCGGCTGTTGTCGAAGGATGTGAAGTTCAAGGATCTCGGCCTGCTCATCGTCGACGAAGAACAAAAGTTCGGCGTCAAGCAAAAGGAAAGGCTCAAGGACATGCGCGCCGAGGTGGACGTGCTGGCGCTCAGCGCCACACCCATCCCGCGGACCCTCCACTTCTCCCTCCTCGGCGCGCGCGACCTCTCCCTGATCGCCACGCCGCCGCGCAACCGCCTTCCCGTGGAAACCCGCGTGGTGTTCTGGGATCCCGAAGTCATCCGCAGCGCGCTGGAAACCGAACTGGAGCGCGGCGGCCAGATCTTCTTCGTGCACAACCGCGTTCAGGACATCCACGAGATCGCCGAACGCGTGCAGGCCCTCGTGCCCCAGGCCCGCATCGGCGTGGCCCACGGCCAGATGGAGGAAGGCGCGCTGGAACAGGTGATGGCCGCCTTCGTGCACCGCGAGTTCGACATCCTGGTCAGCACCTCGATCATCGAATCCGGCATCGACATCTCCAACGCCAACACCCTGATCGTGCACCGGGCCGAACTGTTCGGCCTCAGCCAGCTGTACCAGTTGCGCGGGCGTGTGGGCCGGTCCGCGGCGCAGGCTTACTGCCTGCTCATCGCGCCCGACGCCAACAAGTTCTCCGACGACGCGCGCCGCAAACTGTACGCGCTGGAGAAGTTCACCGAACTCGGCAGCGGCTTCCAGATCGCCATGCGCGACCTCGAAATCCGGGGCGCGGGCAACCTCCTCGGGCACGAGCAAAGCGGACACATCGCCGCGGTGGGCTTCGAAACCTATTGCCGCATGGTGCGCGACGCCACGCTCGAACTCCAGGGCGCCACCATCCGTCCTCCGCTCAACCCCGAAATCGAATTCCCCGCCGACGCCTTCCTTCCCGAGGAATACGTCGAGGACCCGGGCCAACGCACCTTGCTGTACCAGAAAATCGCCCGCCTCGACGCCCTTCCCGCCGTCGCCGACATGCGCACCGAACTGGAGGACCGCTTTGGCGCCCTCCCCGAAGAAGCCGCCATGCTCCTGCTGTCGGTCGAGGCCCGCATCGCGTGCCGCACGCTGGGCGTGCAGAGGGCCGAAATCCGTGAAAACCTGCTCGTCCTCACCTTCGCCGACGAACATCTGCCCGCCCGCGACGATCTCACGCTGATGGCCTCCCGCGTCACGCTCCCGTACCGCTTCGTCACGTCGTCGGGAGAACCGCTGCGGTTCAGCGTCACGCTGAACCCGCCGCGCCGGGGCGACCCGATCGCCCTCACGCGCATGGCCACCGGCGTGCTCACCGACATGGCCGGAGCCGCGGATGAAACGGCCGGCGCGGCCTCCTGAAACCGGCGCGCGTCATGGTGCGGCCACCCCCAATTAGGTATATTCCTGCCGTGAATTCCCCCAATTTTACCCGTTTTCGGGCATTTGCGCGCCGCGCCACCCCCGGCGTCTTCGGCCTGATGGCCCTCGGCCTCACCGCCTGCCAGCAACAAGACACCGATGCGGTCGTTCTGGCCGAGGTCAACGAAGCCGTTTTCACGCTGGATGAACTGCGTGAAACCTACCCCGCGGAGTACGAAAAGGTTCTTCCCCGCGAACAGTACCTGAACGTGATCCAGCGCTGGATCGATGATGAAGCCGTGTACCAGCAGGCCCTGATCCGCAAGCTGGACCAGGAACCGCAGATGAAGCGCAAACTGGAACGCCTGCAGCGGCGGATGATCATCGAGGAATTCCTGGCCCGCGAAACCGGCGTCGGCGGAGAGGTCGAACCCGACGAAGGCGCGCTCATGCGCTACTACGAAAACAACAAAAGCGATTTCCTCCGCAAGGCCCCCGAGTACCGCTACATGCACATCCGTCTGGCGACGCTCAAGGACGCGCTCGCCGTGCGCAACAAGGTCCGCGGCGCCAACTTCGCCGCCCTCGCGGGGCAGCACTCGCTCGACTCCGCGCCCGAATTCCTCGACCCTCCGTTCCGCAAAACCACCGAAGTGCCCACCTGCCTGCACGACGTGCTGGACGCGCGCCCGGGCTGGCTTTCCAATCCGGTCAGCTGCCCCGACGGCGTGTATCTCGTCCGCCTGCTCGAGCGCATCGAAGCCGGGACTCCGCTTCCCTTCCCCGAAGTCCGCGCCTCCATCTCGGCCCGCCTGTCCATGCAGCACAAGGAAAAGATGCGGCAGACCAAGATCCGCCAGTACAAGGAAGGCGTGACCATCAACCTCAATATCGACCAGATCCCCGGACAGGACGGCACCCTGCCGCCCCTGCGGGATGACGCCGGCGCCGACACCGTTCCGGATGAAGAACGGCTTCCGCCGGGAGAGTAACCCATGCCCCACACGACCCCCCTGAACATCTCGTCCCTCACCCGCTCCCCGCTTCTGAACGCGGCGGATGCGGTGGCGAAGGCGACGGCCTTCTCCCTGCGGTCATTCCGCCCGCTGGCCGTCGCGGCGATGATGACGGCCGTCGGGATGATGGCCACGGCGGCGCACGCCCGCACGCCCGTGGACGGCATCGCCGCCGTGGTGAACGGCAGCCCCATCCTGTTGTCCGAGATCGACGAACTGCGTCTGGCCATGCAGCAGCAAAGGCCCGGCTTTTCGGCCCTCAGCGTCGCCGCGCAACGCCAGGAGGCCCTTGACCGCATCGTGGATGACAAGGTGCTGCTGGAGAAGGCGCGTCAGGATACGACCCTGACCGTCACCGAACGCGAGGTGGAAGGCCGCGTCGCCGACATGTACGCCCGCATCGCGCAACAGCAGGGCGGCGAGCGCCAGCTCGAAGCCGCGCTGCGCCAGGCCACCGGCATGTCGCTCGGCCAGTTCAAGGCGCGCCTCGGTGAGCAGGTTCGGGAAAACATCCTGCGCCAGCGCGTCCAGATGAAGTACGTGGGCGACCCGCAGCCTTCGCAGCTGCAGGTGCGCGAATTTTTCGACAAGTACAAGGACAGCCTTCCGGTGCAGCGCGACGTGGCGCGCCTGTCGCACCTGCAGTGGCGTGTGAAAGCGGACGCGAAGATCGAGGCGGAGGCCCGTGACAAGGCCCTCGCGCTGGTCCGCCGCCTCACCGGCGGAGAGGCCTTCGCCGACCTGGCGCGACTGCATTCCGACGACTACTCCGGTCGCGAAGGCGGCGACCTGGGCTACACCAAGCGCGGCACCCTGGACGCGGATTACGAGCGCGCCGCCTTCGCTCTCGACATCGGCGATTATACCCGCCGGCCCGTGCGCACGCGCTTCGGCTACCACCTCATCCGCGTCACGGGCAAGCGCGACAACGAGATCCGCACCTCGCACATCCTCACGCGGGTGATCCCTTCCGCCGCCGACACCGCGCGCGCGCGCGCATGGCTCGACTCCCTCGGACGCACCCTGACCACGCACGCGGCCTTTACCACCGCGGCGCGCACCTGGTCGGACGACCGCAAAACGCGCGACCTCGGAGGCGACCTGGGCTGGTTCTCGCGCGATTCGCTCGCGGGCGTCTACAAATCCGTGGTCGACACCCTGAACGAAGGAGCCGTCAGCGCGCCGATCCTGATCGGCGACAGCTGGCACATCTTCCGTCTCGACCACAAGGTGCGCGAACGCCGCCTCACGCTGGAAGAAGACTACACGATGATCAGCCAGTACGCGCGTGAATGGCTGGTCGGCGAGCGCATCGCCGGCCTGATCAGAACCTGGCGCGATCAGATGCACATCGGAAACCGCCTGTCCCTGTTCGCGGGATCCTCCGGAGAGGACTTCGGCTCCGGGGAGGACGGGGAGACCGCCCCCGTCGAGGAGGATGACGCCGACGTGCCGGGCGATGCCCCGGAGCCCTCCGGAGAACCCGAATGACCCGCGGGGGGAACGCGTCCTCCGACGCCTCACCCCTGCTGTCCGCACCTTACGCCGCGCTCGCCGTCCATTACGACACGGTGATGGCGCACGTGGATTATCCGGGCTGGTCCCGGCACCTGCGGCGCCTGTACCAGCAGGCGCGCCATCCCGAAGGGTTCCCCCCGCGCAAGGGCACGCCCGCCATCCGGACGCCCCGCATCCCGGCGGGCGGCCCCACCCCCACCCGCATCCTCGAGCTCGCGGCCGGCACCTGCCGCCTGGCCCGCCACCCTCTTTTCCCCGGCGTCTTCTCGGTCCATACCGACCTGTCTCCCGAGATGCTCGCCTGTGCCACCCCCGGCGGCGCCCGTCTCGACACGGAGGACAGGAGCGAGGCGGGCGTCCCCCTCCGCCGCGCCGCCTGCGACGTGCGCCACCTGCCGTTCCGCGCGGGTGACGGGGGCCCTGGGGAGGCGCCCGGCTTCGACCTCGCGTTGATGGTCTACGACAGCCTCAACTACCTCACGGATCCCGAGGCCGTGCGCCGCGCCTTTGACGAGGTCTTCCGCGTACTCGTCCCGGGCGGACTGTTCCTGTTCGACGTGACCACCGAAACCTGTTCCCGGCGCTGGTTTGCCGACACGCTCGACTTTCAGGAAACCGGGGCGGGATCGGTGGTGCGCGCCAGCCGTTACGACGCGGCCTCCCGCACGCAGCTGAACCTGTTCACCTTTTTCACGCTCGCCGATGACGGCCGGTACGTCCGCAGCGAAGAAGTGCACCGGCAACGCATCTGGCCCGCTTCGTTCCTCAAAAAAACGGCCCGCGAAGCCGGTTTTGACGTGCACGCCTGCCTTGCTGATTTTACCTTGAATCCCGGGACCGATCGTGACGAGCGCCTGCACTTCGTCGTGCAAAAACCCGCCGCGCGCCCGGACCACCCGAAAAAACCGCTCACGAAACCGCGCGCATGATCACGTTCGACCAGGTGACCAAGGTCTACAACGGCGGCTGGCTCGCCCTCGACAAGGCGTCGTTTTCCATCGACCCCGGAGAATTCGTATTGCTCACCGGCGCCAGCGGCGCCGGCAAAAGCACCATCCTGCGGCTGATCTACATGGACGAAGCGCCCGACACGGGCGAGGTCGGCATCGTCTTCGGAGACGGCGAGACATACCGTTCGGGCAAACGTCCCTCGCGCGGGCGGATCCAGAAGCTGCGGCGGCGGCTCGGCATCGTCTTCCAGGACTTCAAACTGCTTTCGGACCGCACGATTTTCGAGAACGTCGCGCTGGCCTTGCGCGCCGCCGACGTGCCCGAGTCGCGCGTGAAACAGCGCGTGTTCGAAGTCCTCACCATGGTCCGCCTCTCCGCCAAGGCGCGCCGCTTTCCGCATGAACTCTCGGGCGGCGAGCAGCAGCGGGCGGCCATCGCGCGCGCCATGGCCAACGATCCGGAGGTCGTGCTCGCCGACGAACCGACGGGCAACCTCGATTCCGAAACGTCCGTGGAGATCCTGCGCATTTTCCACGACATCCACCTCACCGGCGTCGCCGTCCTGATGGCCACGCACGACGAGCTCCTCACCGGCAACCTCCCCGTGCGCCGCCTGTGCCTGGATCGCGGGGTCCTGACGGACATCCCGGGAACCTACACCCGCCCCGACCCCCACGGGGATACTCCGGAGGACACGGACACCGGTCCGTCTTCCTGAGTGCCCGGCCTAACCCAGCAACGATTCCAGCAAACGCTTTCCGTCCTCCCACGCCCCCAGCCCGCTGGCCGCATTGATGTGACCGGCCGGCCCGATGGACACGAAGTGGGAACCCCACGCGCGCGCGCACCCTTCGCTGAAGGTCGCCGTGGCGTACGGATCGTCGGTGCTGGCGACCAGCATCGACAGGAACGGCAACCGTCCCTTCGGGAGCGGTGAGAAGCCGGTCGCCGCGACCGGAAACGCCGGTGCTTCGGGGTCGGGCGGCGCGACCAGCAGCGCCGCGCGCACGGTCGGGCGCCCTGTGACCACCGTGGCGGCCGCCCAGTGCACCACCTGCAGACAGGCCAGACTGTGCGCGACCAGAACGGTGTCCGGCCCTGACTCGCGGACGGCGGCTTCCAGGTTGTCGACCCATTCCGCCTTCACGGGGTGTTCCCAGTCAGCCGCTTCGACACGCCGAAAGTGGGGATGGGCCCGCTCCCACAGGGTTTGCCAATGACCCGGGCCCGACCCTCCATAGCCCGGAAGCACCAGGACCGGACGGGCCGGATGGTCTGGACGGTCTGGACGGTTCGGATGGGAACCGGCTACGAATGAGGGACGGACCGTCGGCATGACAAGCTCCGGGAAAGGAACACGGCGGACCGGAGTCTGCCCCGCGTCCTCGAGTTTCAGTCTACTAAAACGCGTCCGTTGGCGCGCGGCATCCGCATCATCCCTGCTTCGAGGCGCCGCGGTGTCGGCGCCTCGAGCCTCCGTCCCCCGGAACCCTCCCCCGCTCCCGGGCCGGCGCCCGCCGACACCTCCCCAGGCCCCGTTGCCACTCTTGACACCCGTGCCACCCTTGACACCCTTGCCCGGCCGGATCCTGTCCGACGTTGCGGTCCAAGGTCCGGCGCGGGCAAGCTTCGCCCCCTCTCCCAACCTTGTCACCGTCCTTGTCCTTGTCCTTGCCCTTTTCCGACTCCGACTCCCACTCCCCACTTTCACTCCGACATGCGCGATCACCCCGGCGATTTCGCCCCCGCGAGGAACCTTGTCGGCAAACGGCCACCTTGCGGCCGATTGTAAGGGTACGTGACGACTGCTGTCCGGAGGAGGCGATTCGTGTAGGTTTAAAACAGGGCCGGACGTCTCCGCGTTCCGGCTCCGATTTCCCTCACCAAGGAGACATCATGAGCGGCACACACACGCATTCGCATACGCACTCACACACGACGGAGCGCCCGCTGTACGAGCGCGTGCTGAAGTATCTCGTCGTGGGAGCCTTCACCTTGTTGTTGCTGTACCTCAAGGCGCTGGCGGGCATCCTCAAGCTGGGCATCAAGGCCGTGAAACGCATGCCGGTGGGCAAAGAAAAAGCCGGGGCCTGAGCGTCGGAAGCTCAGGGATCCCGGCCTGAAACACGCGTCCGTCCGCCGTCCGCTCACCCGTCCGGCGGACGGGGCGGACCGGCACGGACCGGCGCACGGATGAGGCACGCTGCGGGCGCGGCGTGCCGCTACTTCACCGCCGCGAGCGCCTTGGCGTAGTCAGGCTCGTTCACGGTTTCGGCGACCTGCTCCGTGTGGACCACCTTGCCGTTCTCGTCGATCACGACGATGGCCCGCGAGAACAGGCCCGCCAGCGGGCCGTCCGTGAAGGTCACGCCGTAGCCGCGCGCGAAGGAGTCGTCGCGCAGCGCGGAGGCGGTCACCACCTTG
Organism: uncultured Bifidobacterium sp.; assembly: GCA_964416695.1. Lineage (GTDB taxonomy): Bacteria > Fibrobacterota > Fibrobacteria > UBA11236 > UBA11236 > UBA11236. Next base: position 1,503 of record CAYQFG010000007.1, on the reverse strand, counting down.
TCGATGCCTTCAGCACCGCAGAAGCGTCCGAGCGCGAAGGGAAGGTCGCGCGAGACGCCCACCACCACCACGTTCGGCAGCTCGCTGGCTTCCTTGTTGAACGTGCGCACCGAGGTGGCGCATGTGCCGGTGTCGATGCTGGGATAGATGTTGAGGATGATCTTCTTGCCCGCGAAATCCTTCAACGAGATGTCACCGAGATCGGATTTGGTGAGCTTGAAATCGGGGGCGCTGGAGCCCACGGAGGGGAGTTCGCCGGCGGTCTGGAACGGGTTGCCCTTGAGTGTCACGGTTGCCATGTCACGTCCTTGGTTGATGTGAAAGTATACCGGGAATATAGCCCGATAACGCACGGTCCCGGTGCGGGTGACGCAAACGCGACCATAAAAAAACCGTGTCGCATCAAGAGGCCGCATCCCGCACCGTGCGGCCCGGCGGCATGCATAACGGGATGCGCGGGCTTCCCGCCGCGGAACCTTACAGTGTGTCGCAGCGCTTGTTCCGGCTCCGCAACCCTGTAGATTGATGGACAGGGGCTGTTCCCCGAACGGAGGCCGGATGTTGACTCATCGCTTGCATCAGTGCGCGCCCAAATCCCTTGTCCACACGTTGGCCCTGACGGTGGTGGTCCTCAGCTTCGCCGGACTGGCGGCGCTTTACGCCCGCACCGTGGCGGTGTTCCTGCGCGTCTTCGTGCAGGTGTTCTTCGAGGAGTTGCGGGCCCCGTCCCCTGGTGGGGACACGGCGGCGGATCCGGCGACGCCGGCACGGGGCACGGAACCTGACCGTGCGGCGTGATCATCCCGTGACGGCCTGACCGCAGGGCCGTGGGGACGTCAGGCGCGGCGCTTGCGCGGACCCGACTTTTTCCCGGTTGTTCCGGATGCCGATGCTTTTTTCCGGCCGGTCGCGGCCACCGGCGTTTTCCGGGACTGACGACGGGCGGCCTCCTTTGTCGAGGACGTTGAACGCGTGCGCGCCTTGGGGGGGTGAAACGGGCCCTTAACTTCACGCGCCTGACCGTCCGAGGTTCCCACAGGGTGGTCTGGAGAACGGTCAGGGACGGCGCCCTGCTGGGGTCTCAACCTTCGTTGCGCCTTAAGGGCCCGGGCGGGTTTCTTCGGCACGCGCGGGGTGTTGGGGTCGCCCGACGGTTTCTCCCGGTTGTGGAAGTACTCGGAAGGGGTTTCACGGACCCAGACGTTGATCCGTTCGTCCTCGAAGAACGTGGCGATGGGAATGCCCAGGGCGTTGGCCCAGCGGGCCAGGGTGTTCACGGTCGGGCTTTTTTTGCCGGTCAGAATGTCACTGAGGGTGGATTTCCCGATTCCGAAGGCAAAGGCGAACTCTTCGACGGTGCGATACCCGTTTTCCTCGATGCAGATGCGGATCCGCGCGCCCAAAAGTTCCTGTAAGGTGACCATGTTGCCCTGTGGGGGCAAGTGTAGGGGAATTTGGGCGAATCGAAATTCGCTTTAGCGAACCTTGAGGGGCGCGGAGGGG